>CAYZVQ010000435.1:0-3729 GCA_964481925.1 uncultured Acidimicrobiaceae bacterium | reverse complement strand
GCTTCGGGGCCGACGTGGCCATCGAGGCCGTCGGCCGGCCCGAGGTCCTCCAGCAGGCCTTCTACGCCCGGGACCTGGCCGGCACGGTGGTCCAGGTCGGCGTGCCCAATCCTCAGATGATGTTCCCCCCCGTAGCCATGATCGATTTCTTCGGGCGGGGCGGGGCGCTCAAACCGTCTTGGTACGGCGACTGCCTGCCCGCCCGCGACTTCCCGATGCTGATCGACCTTTACCGCCAGGGTCGTCTCGACCTTGACCATTTCGTCAGCGAGACCATCGGGAGCGGGGACGTGGAAGAGGCGTTCGCCCGCATGGGCCGAGGAGAAGTGCTGCGCAGCGTGGTGGTCTTCCCGTGACCGCGACGGCGCCCCCCGAGGTTGCCGCAGCCACCCAGGCAAGGACCTAGCCGACCTGGAGGGCCGGCGGGCAACCGTCTTCGGTCGCTACGCCGTCTGCCGCCGGTTCGTCGTGGTCCTCACATACCGTGGTCTCAGTCCCGCTGCTCGTGCGGAAAGTGGCCCTCTATGCGAGGTCGGCGACCGTACCGCCCGGCGCCATGCTTGCATGGCTCCCTATGGCGCTATTGACAGAGGCCGTCCCAGGGGGCACCGAAAGCAACTACGGCTGGTGCGGCCTGTGCCACTGCTTCACACTTTTCCCGCATGAGTGCCCAGGAGCACAAAAACCCGCGCCCGAAGAAGGGGACTGACGGCTCACGACGCCGTCCACATGTACGTCGAGATGACAACAAGCAGAACTCCCTCCCGTACGCTGGGCACGTAGGAACGCGTCCCCGGCTCGCTCGCCATCAGCGGGTGCCCGACCGTGTAGAGTCTTTCGGATCAGCCTAAAGGAAAGGTTAGAGCTATGGTCGCTGGCATGGCCCTGTGGTCGGGGTCAAGCTAGGTTTGGGGCCAGCGTGCCAAGCCGCGAGGGGGGCCGGGCGGGATGCGAAAAGCCGGACGAGCGTACGGGGGCGGGACGCTGTCCCGGCGCCGCCTAGGTTAGGGACCGGACATGCGGTTTTTAGTCCGGCGCCTGGTTTTCTACGCCGTAGCCGCCTGGGTAGCCCTTACCGTCAATTTCTTCATACCGCGAGCCATGCCCGGCAATGCCGTGCAGGACGTTATGTCAAGGTTCCCCGAACTGCAACCGAGCGCCGAAAAGGCTCTCGAAGCGATGTTGGGCGTCGCCCATCCCGGGTCGATGTGGCACCAGTACACGTCCTACCTAGGGGACATTTTCCGTTTTAACTTCGGGGTGAGCCTGAGCGAATACCCGGCCAGAGTATCGACGCTCCTCGGCGAGACCATCCCCTGGACATTGACGCTGGTGGGCACGGCAACCGTAATAGGCTTCCTGCTCGGCACCGGCTTCGGTATCGTGGCCGCCTGGCGGAGCGGGGGCTGGCTCGACCGGGCCTTGCCAGCCTTGACATTTGTGCAGGCACTACCCTACTTCTTCCTGGCCCTGATCCTCATCGAAGTGCTCGGCCTGAAGCTGAAGGTCTTCCCGTTGGGCCAGGGTTACGCCGGCACTGACATCCCGGGATGGAACTGGCCGTTTATCAGCAGCGCCATCTACCACTCGGTGCTCCCGGCCTTCACCATCGTCATCACGTCGGTGGCCGGCTGGATGCTGCAGATGCGCAACGTCATGATCACGACCATCGGCGAGGACTACGTCCTGGCCGGCCAGGCCAAAGGCCTGAGGAACCGGCGCGTCGTGTTGACCTACGCCGCTCGCAACGCCATCCTGCCCCAATTGTCAGGCTTCGCGAACGCGCTCGGCTTCGTCGTGTCGGGGGCGATCGTGATGGAGATCGTGTTCTCGTACCCCGGTGTCGGGCTGTTGTTGGTCAACGCCGTGACGTCCAACGACTACCCCCTAATGCAAGCCATCTTCCTCGTAATATCGTTCGCCGTCCTGATAGCCAACCTGCTCGTCGACCTCGTCTACGTCTTCGTGGACCCCCGCGCCCGGACCAGGACCGCCTGATGAGCGCCAGCGGGATCGGGCAGCTCAGCGGCGAACCCTCGATAATTGGCGTGCAGTTACCGGCCCCCGGGGTGCGCGAGAAGACCCAAAGCCGGGGGCCGTGGGGCCGGTTGCCGACGAAGGCGAAGGTGGGCGCCGTCCTTCTCGGCTTTTTCATCTTGGTCGGCCTTATCGGCCCGCTGTTCGCCCCCTACGATCCCTCGTACCAAAACCCGGCCCCCAACCTCTCCCTGGCCGGCCCGTCGCTCACCCATCTGCTCGGCACTACCCAAAGCGGCCAGGATGTGTTCTCCCAACTCCTCAACGGGATACGGTTGACCCTCGAACTGGCGTTTGTCGTCGGCGTCGTGGCGACAGCCCTTTCGGTGATAGTCGGGGTGGCGGCCGCCTTCCTCGGGGGCATGTGGGACGAGCTGCTTTCCCTCCTGTCGAACGTTTTTTTGGTGCTCCCGGCGTTGCCCTTGCTGGTGGTGCTCCTCGGTTACCTCAAAGAGACGACCCAATGGCCGACGATCGTCGTGTTGAGCGTGCTCGGTTGGCCCTGGGGCGCACGCGTCATCCGTTCCCAGACCCTGGCCATCCGCAACCGGGATTTCGTCGCCGCCTCTCGCGAAACAGGCGAGAAGGGGTGGCGGATCATACTCTTCGACATCGTCCCCAACGAGGTCAGCCTCATCGCCGCCAGCTTCGTCAACACTGTTCTCTACGCCATCGGAGCCTCCGTGGCGTTGGCCTTCATCGGGGTCGCCGACCTCAACAGCTGGAGCCTGGGGACCATGCTCTACTGGGCGCAAAGCCAGCAGGCCCTGACCCTGGGGGCGTGGTGGTGGTTCATCCCCCCTGGCCTCGCCGTGGCCTTGATCGGCACGAGCCTGGTCCTGTTGAACTTCGGTATAGACGAGATCGGGAACCCCCGCCTCCGTGACGCCGCCGGGGCCAAGCGGCGGGGCTTGAGCAAGTGGAGCCCGTCCGACCCGACCCCGGTGGTCCGGAGTGGGGCTCGGGCGGCCGTGCCAGGCCACCTCGGCGCCTCGAGCTCGCGCCGGGGCAACGGTGGCCCGGTAGGCACCCGGCCCAGAGCTGGTTCGGGTACGGGCCGATGACGGCGGTTGACGACAGGCACGCGGCTGAGCCCGGGGGCAGCGGCAACGGCCTGTCCGACGGGGGTGGGCAAAGCGACGCCGTGCTCGAGATCACCGACTTCTCGGTCGTTTACCGCACACTGGGTGGCGATGTGCGGGCGGTAGACCACGTCAACCTCTTCCTCCGCCCCGGCGAGGTGGTCGGCCTGGCCGGTGAGAGCGGGTCGGGCAAGTCGACGCTGGCCTATGGGGCGTGCCGGCTCCTACGGGCGCCCGCCGTCATCACGAGCGGCAGCGTCATCTACCGCGGGCGGCGGATGGCGCGTCCCGTCGACATCCTCTCGGAGACCAAAGAAGAGCTCAGAGCCCTGCGCTGGCGGGAGATCTCCATCGTCTTCCAGAGCGCCATGAACGCCTTGAACCCCGTGCTGAACGTCCGCGACCAGCTCGTCGACGTCATGCACGCCCACCTGCAGCTGAGCAGGTCCGAAGCCGTGGACAAGGCGGCGGAGCTCCTGGATTTTGTCTCGATCCCGCGCTCGCGCCTCAAGAGCTACCCCCATGAGCTGTCGGGGGGCATGCGCCAGCGGGTAATGATCGCCATGGCCCTGGCCACTGATCCCGAGGTCGTCATCATGGACGAACCGAC
>CAYZVQ010000434.1:0-3769 GCA_964481925.1 uncultured Acidimicrobiaceae bacterium | reverse complement strand
TGGGGCGCGGCCACGCTGGCGTACGCGCCCCAAGTGTGCTCGTCGTACAAGCTGGACTGCTCATAGGTTGAGCCCGCCTCGGAGCGGGAGTACGGTGCTTTCCCCCAATCGTTGAGCCTTATCCAGGTACTGATCGTCTCGGCCATCCCGAGGAGCTGGTGGGATTCACGCGCCACCGCCGTCTCGTACGCCGTCGAGCCGACACCATCGCACCACCAGTCCATCCATTCTCCCTTCATCACCGGCAGGTCGGCCTTCTGCTCGCTAAGCAACTTGGCAAATTCGCGGTGGGCGACGAGCTGAAGCCTCGGGCTGTTCCCGAGATCGTTCCATTTCCGTACGAAGTCGGCGATCTCGATATCAGGAGGCCCATTGTCCACTCGCATCGGATGAGTCGACTGAAAAAACAAGAAGTTAAATGGGTAACTATCTCTTGACCCGAGCTTTTTGACGCAGTCGGCGATCTCTTTTTCCGCGTACCGCCAATCACCAAGCTTGAGCACGCTTCGACCGAACAGGTAGTGGTACCCGTTCCACACGAGCAACCTTCGCCCACTTGGTGCTTCCCACCAAAAGGCCATCGGATAGGGTTTGGGGACACCTCCCCTTACGGGGTTGATGGACATGGAGAGAAAATCGATCCCCATATCTATGAGGAGGTCGGCGAACAGCCAGGCGATGCCGTTGACGTCGGACTGCATCGCACTGTCGATGTCCAGCCCCCATCGCTCCCGGAGGCGGCGGATGGGCAGCAGGCTGCGGTACATCTGTTCGACGCCGAGTAGCGGTGTAAAGTTGTACTGCATGGCCCCGACGTCCAGGCGTCCCATCTTGTGCCACCTCATAAACAGGTCCAGCTTCGCCTGCCCGGCGCTCTCCAGGTAGCGTTCCGTTGTCCCCGTGACCTCACACGTCCAGCGATATTGCGCCTCGGGAGGGTAATCGGAAGTCCTCTCGCAAAGCTCGATCGCCTGGTCGATAAAATCGGCGTGCTGGCGGAACACAAGGTCCTGATGGTCTGTAAAACCGATGTCCGTGTGGCTATGGTTCAGAATGTAGAACACTTCGATTTCGCCCATTGAATTTCGTCCTTTTTGCGGCTCGGGTCACTAAGTGTTTTGAGCGTCGTGCCCTGGCCGGTTCCTGATAGGTTCACGAGCGGCTGTGGGCGGGGTCTACAACCCTGGAGTTCACCAGTGGGGAGGAGGCCGTGCACGTGCTCAGCCCGGGCGGTGCGGTGGGCACGGTGTTGACCGAGCTGACGCTCCCCCAACGGGCTGGGCTGGAGCCCCGCCGGCGACACCTTGTACCTCGTTGACGGTGTGCTCGAGCTGTGCTTTCGCCGGTCCCGGGATGGACATCTTGGTGGTGACCTCGGCCTAGGGAGGACTGGGTGACCGAGCGGCCCCGCACCGCCTGGCTGACACCATCGCGCCCAGTGCCTCTCCGTCCGCCCCATAATGGGCGTGAAGCTTACCGCCGTACCTTCCCGTGTCAACGGTTGACGAGACGCTGCCGGGCCCGGAGCATCCGCCGGGCGCTGTTCACCGTATACCCGGTACGCCATAGGACAAGGAGACGATTTCATGGAGCAAACCAAGCAAAACCGGGGTTCAGCCCGCCGAAGCTCGGTCGGGCACGTCGTCGCGGCGGTCGTCGCCGCCGGCGGGCTGTCAGCCTCGCTCTTCGCGGCCGGCGCCGCCCCCGCCAGTGCGGCAACGAGCCACACTGCCAAGGGTGTCGTCATCTCGACCCTCAAGACCAAGAAATACGGCACGGTCCTTGTCAGCGGCGATACCCTCTACACCCTCAAGCCCAGCAAGACGCCGTGTGCCGTCGCCTGCCAGAAGGTCTGGCCCGAAGTCTTGCTGCCCAAGGGCGTGGAGAAGGCAACGGCTGGGCCTGGGGTGAGCGCGGCGAAGCTCGGCACGGTGAAAGGGGCGGGCGGGGCGCTCCAGGTGACGTACGCCCGGAAACCTCTCTACTGGTTCATCGGCGACAAGGCTCCCGGACAGGTCAACGGCAACGTGACCGACACGTGGGGCACCTGGTCCGACCTGGGCACGGTAAAGCCGGCGGCCAACCCCGGTACCGGGGGAATTGCGTTCTAGCTCTCTAGCCGAAGGACTGAAAGGTTGCCATGTCTGTCCTGGACAAGCCCGTTCGCTCTCGCCTTATCGCACCAGCGGAGCCGAGGCGGGCGAGTACGAGTGGGCCGAGGCTCGCATTGTCGTCGCGGGTCTACCTCCCCGCTTGCTCGATCGTCGTCGTAGCCGCCGTCCTCGTCGGGATCGGTTGGGCTGACCATTGGGGGGGCGCAGACTTCACCGGGTCGATGACTAGCCTTCGTGTCGTCGTAGTAGGCCCGCTGACCCTGGCCATCCTCGGAGTGCTCCTCGTTGTGGAACGTGTACACCCCGCGCAGCGGCGACCGCTGTTCGCTCGTGGTTACCGCCAGGACCTTCTCTACACGCTCTTGAACGCCACCGTCACGGTACCGCTCGTGACAGCCTTGACCCTTTCTTTCTCCGAGGTCGTCAAGGGGTCCGTCCCATGGCTCGTCCTGGCCCGGATCGGTACTGTGCCGCGCTGGTGTGCCATCGCCGTGATCTTCGTCGCCATGGACGGGTGCAATTGGTTCGCACACCTGGCCAACCACCGTGTCCGAATGCTCTGGCGCTTTCACGAGCTGCACCATTCCCAAGAGGACATGAACGTGCTCACGGTGTTCCGCACGCACCCGCTCATCCACGTTTCCTACCTCATCGCCCTGGTCCCCGGCATCGTCCTCGTCGCCAACGGCGCCTTGCCGACAACCCTGCTCGTGATATATGGCGGCGTCGTCGCGTTCGCGCACTCGAACACCAACCTGGGCTTCGGGCCGCTCGAGCGAGTCTTCGTCAGCCCCAACTACCACCGCGTCCACCATCAACTGAACGGCCCGCAGGACGTCAACCTCGGCTTCGCCCTGACGGTCTGGGACCAGATGTCCCGGCGGGCCATGTTCCCGACGCCCGAGACGATCAGGGCCGACACCGGTCTGGCGGGCCGGCCGCTGATCGTCGAACAGTCCGCACAACGCCCGCGACACCTGGCCGTCTTCGCCGCGCAGCTCGTCGCACCGTTCCGCCCGATCGCCAAGTCGGGGCCGGTCATCGAGCCGGGACCGCTCAGGCAGCCGACGGTTTTCCCCCCTGACCTTGTCGGTGACTGATGCCTGCGACCCGAAGGTGGTCCGGACCGGACCGTCGCCAGTTGTACCTAAGGGTAGTGGGAGCCGGCCTTCTGGTTGCCACGGCGGCCGTTCACCTCGACCTATACCTAACCGGCTACCGGACCATCCCGACCATCGGCTGGTTGTTCTTGCTTCAGCTGATCACAGCATTTGCCCTCGGCCTGGGCCTCCTCGCATCTCGCAGCCGACTGCTTGCGGCGGCGGGGGCCGTGTTCGCGCTGGCGACTCTCGGCGGCTACCTCCTGTCGTTGCGGGTCGGACTGTTCGGGTTCCGAGAGGTCCGCACCACCGCCGGGATAGCAGCCGGGGTGATAGAGGTTGTCACTTTCGCCGCGCTGGCCGCCTTCGTCCTCGGTCCTCCGGCACCGCTCCCGGCCGTTGGGCGAGCGAGCGGTGGCACGGGGCTTGAGTACTCGCTGCGGTCCGCCCTCCCGACCGCCCGGTGGGGAGCCTTCGCGTTCTCGGTGCTAGCCGCAGTGCTGTTAGGGGTCTCGTTGGGGGCGGCGGGACCCGTGCCAACGAGCGCCGGAGCCT
>CAYZVQ010000433.1:0-3770 GCA_964481925.1 uncultured Acidimicrobiaceae bacterium | reverse complement strand
GCTGGTGGGCCTCCGACGACTTAGGCGAGTCATCTGCCATTACACTCACCTCACCTTTGGTTCCCTTTTTTATCGTGTAGCTCCTTGGGTAATCTTGGTCCTTGAGCAGGAACCCGAGAAATAGTGGTTCTAAGCCACCCTGAAGGTGTCTCTGACGACGGACAGGATAATTGTGTATGACGCAAGGGTTGGTGCTTAATGAATAAGGCGGCATTACTACTCACTTGCGCGCAAGTTGCCCTATGCTTCTGAAGGGCAGGCACGGCTCATCTGGTAACTTCATCGTCCCCAAAACCCCCCTTTCTCAACTGACTAGGCGCTTCGAGGAGCCAACACCGTGAGTCAACCTGGGCAAATACTTCGGGTGCACCAGCTCCCAGATAGTAGGCATCCGTCTGTTCCCGAAACCTCTTTAGACGTAACCGCTGGTGACGCCCAGGTCGAGGCCACTCGGCGGGCCCGGGAGCCGCTCCGGCTCGATACCGGCGAAGAGCTCCGGCTCGATGATCGCGAGGAGTTCCGGCGTGACGGCTACGAGCAGCTCCGGGTCATCGCCGACCCGATCCTGTCGGCTGTCCGGGTCAGTGTTGTCATCCCCGCCCTCAACGAGGCTGACAACCTGCCGCACGTCTTCGAGCGTATGCCTGTCGAGGTCTCCGAGGTTATCCTGGTGGACGGTGACTCCACCGACGGTACGGTCCAAGTCGCCAAGCAGCTTTGGCCCCGCTTGGTCGCCATCAAACAGACGGGTAAGGGTAAAGGCAACGCCCTGGCCTGCGGGTTTTGGGCTGCCACAGGTGACGTCATCGTAATGCTCGACGCCGACGGGTCCACTGACCCGGCCGAGATACCTCGCTTCGTGGCGGCGCTGCTGGCTGGTGCGGACTTCGCCAAAGGCAGCCGATTCATCGCCGGCGGCGGGAGCGCAGACATCACCACGATGCGCCGCATCGGCAACTGGGGGCTCGCCAAGGTAGTCAACTCGCTCTGGGGCGGCCAGTACAGCGACCTCTGCTATGGCTACAACGCTTTCTGGCGGCGCTGCTTGCCGTTCGTCACACCCGACTGCGAGGGGTTCGAAGTCGAAACTCTTATGAATATCCGCGCCGCGCGTGCTCGCTTATGCATTCACGAAGTACCGAGTTTCGAATATGACAGGCGGCACGGCACCAGCAACCTCCACGCTCGGCGGGACGGGATGCGGGTCCTGCGGACCATAGTCTCCGAGCGAATAAGGCCGTCATAGAGGTGGGCACCAAAACCAGGTGCCTCGGACAGACGTAATTTCGGTTTACGCGGTAAGTGGTGGCGCGGTGCTCGTTCTGAGGGGGCGCCCGCACCAGAGCGAGATGTCAAAGTCCCCAACCGTCTCGGGCCTGCGAGGGGGGCGATGTGGGGTCGCTGGCGTTGTCACGGGCACAGGAACTCGGCGCCTGACGCCGAGAGCGCTCGACCATGGACATCGCGGTCACAGGGCGGCGGGCCATGGTTGCTCGCGCCCTTAGGGTTGCTGCTGAGGGCGCCTTGGTCGCTCGCCGGCCACGTCAACAACTTTGGGCCTTGGCAGTACCCGGAGAAATTAGTGCCGCTGTTCGTGACCAACCTGCTCGAGGGCCACAACGTCCCTTTGTACGGCGACGGGCCCAACAGGCGGACAGGCTGTTCGTGGAGGACAATTGCGCGGCGGTGGACCTGCTGCGCGCCGCGGCCAGCCGGGCCAGGTGTACAACATCGGGGCCGGCAACGAACTGCCCAACCGAGAGCTGACCGACAAGCTGCTGGCCCTGGCCGGGGCGGGGCCGGAACGGGTCGATTACGTCGCCGACCGCCTGGGCCATGACCGCCGTTAGAGCGTCGATTCGGCCAAGGTGCGGTCCATGGGCTGGTGCCCCGAGCATGACCTAGACGAAGCGCTGGAGCGCACGTTCGCCTGGTACCGAGATAACCGGTGGTGGTGGGAGCCCCTCAAGTGAAGGTGCTGGTCACCAGGTCCGGGCGCCAGGTTGGCCGTGAGCTGGTCGAGCTGCTGGGTGCCGCCCCGCACCACGAGGTCCTGGCCTTGGGCCGTGACGACCTCGATATCTCCGACCGCGAACGGCACCGATGGCCGGGTCTACAGCTTTCGCGACGCCCGATCTGGGCCGAGCCGGCCTGGATCGCCGCTAATTCGCCGGTGGCCGCCATCGCGGGCACCTAGACCGTCCTTGGGGGTGGGCGCACCCTCGTAATTGGCCGCCCCGCCTCGGGTGGAGCCATTCATCAGGCACAATAGCGATCAGTGACTGATACGCCGAGAGGTGCTTACGGCCTTCGCATCGGGCATCCCGTGGAGGACGCCTACCTTACAGATGTACCGCCCGAGTGGCCGGAGTGGCGGCTCGAGTGGCGAGCTACCCCGGCTGACCAGCGCCAGGCCCAGAGGGTAAGCCCAGACGCCGCGCTACTTGACCTGCTACCGGAGGGCCAAGTGCTGGTCGAGCGCTCCACCAGAACTGCCACGTTCCTGCTGCCCGAACGCCCTCCCACCGAAGCGTGGGCCCACCCGCATCTCTCCACTACCGCGGTCATCGCCTCTTCGTGGCTAGGACGTCGTTCCTTCCATGCCGGCGCCTTCATCGCCGGCGCCGGGGCCTGGGGAGTGCTGGGCGAGAAGGGCGACGGGAAGACGTCCATGATGGCATGGTTGGTCAAGAGCGGGTACCCGATCGTCTGCGACGACACCCTCGTGGTCGACAAGGACCAGGCCATGGCCGGTCCGCGCTGCATCGACCTGAGGCACGGCGCCGCCGACTACTTCCAGTTGGGTACGTACATAGGTCACATCGGGACGCGGGAGCGGTGGAGAGCTCAGGTGGCGGCCGTCCCTCCCACCGCGCCGTTCCGAGGATGGGTGGTACCCACCTGGGGAGACGACGTCAGAGTCGGCCCGGTCCCCGCGGCACAACGCCTCCCGCTCCTTGTCGCCCGCCGCGGCTTCCGGGTACCCGAGGCCGACGACGGCAAGTGGTTGGACCTGCTTGCCCTACCAATGGTCAGCTTCCAACGCCCGCAAGACTGGTCGGCAATGGACGTCGGCATGACCCACCTGCTTGACCAACTAGCCGACCTTTGAGCTACGCCACGTCCGAGCTAGTCAGGCCGGCGCTGCCGAAGGCGGGTCGTGGAGGCCAAAGGCGGAGGCCTGCAAGGTGAACAGCTCGGCGTAGAGGCCCTTGGCCCTCATCAGCTGAGGGTGGTCGCCGTGCTCGACGACGCGGCCCTCGTCTAGCACGTAAATGTGGTCAGCCAAGCGGACAGTGGCGAAACGGTGGGAGATGAGCACCACTGACCGCCCGGCGAAAAGCTCGCGCACGGCGGCGAACAGGGCCGCCTCGGCGCGGGGGTCGAGGGCGGCGGTGGGCTCGTCGAGGATGACGAGCTCGGCGTCCCTAAAAAAGGCCCGGGCCAGAGCCAGCCGCTGCCATTGGCCCCCGGAGAGGTCGCTGCCCCCGAAGAACTGAGGGCCGAGGAAAGTCTCATAGCCGTACGGGAGGGCTTCTAGGAGTTGGTCGCAGCCCGATCGGGCCGCCGCTCTGCGCACGCCGGCATCGTCTTCAACTCGCTCCCAGCGGCCCATGCCGATGTTTTCGCGCGCCGAAAGGAAATAGTGCACGAAATCTTGGAACAGCACAGCGACCCGCCCATGTACCTGGGCGATGTCCATGGCCGCCACGTCTTGGCCGTCCCAGCTGATGCGGCCCTCTTGGGGAGGGTAAAGACCGGCCAGGAGC
>CAYZVQ010000432.1:0-3774 GCA_964481925.1 uncultured Acidimicrobiaceae bacterium | reverse complement strand
GGTCCTCGAACACCCACCGCTCGAGGCCACAGCGTGATGGCACAGGTCACCGGTTTTTCTCCAGCTTGGAGGTTGGCAAACGACCCGCCAGGACAGGCTGGGTGGAAGACGCGGACGTAGGCTTGGAACCCGGCCGGCACCAGCGAAAGCACGCTCTGCAAACCCGACGATCCCCTCGGTCACCCAGCCGGCCGCCTCCGCCGAACCTGGAGCATGGGCCACGTCGCCGATCACCGTCACCATGATGGCCGCTGGACGCACAACTGCCCGCAGGGAGGACGCCCGAGCGTAAGGCCCGGTGCCGCGCTCGAGGCGAGCCTCAGAACCATACCGTGCCTTCTTCGTCGGGAATGCAGTCTTCCAGAGACGGCATTCCGTGCCCTTCGGCCAGAACATCCTCCATGAGGCCGATGCCGGCGTACTCGGTCGAGGCCACGTCCCCCAAATCGTCGGAGAGGCGCCACCTCCGGCCAAAGCGCACTCCCGGGTGCCCGTCGGAGCAGAACAGGGCCACCACTTCGGTGTTCGGGAACTCGCCCCGGAGCTCGACCGCGTCAAAGGAAACGCCCTCAATGAACGGGAGGACCGAGCCGTCCTCAGCCCTCCAGCCCTCCAGTAGCCCAGAGCGTAAGGAGTCCAGTTGATCCGACTCATGGGCGGCGAGATCAATGCCGGGCGGAGGCACGGGGGCCGGCGCCATTGGCGTGCAGTCAAACACGACGTCTAGCACCCGGGCCGAGCCCTCTGCGACGTTGACGGCCACCAGCCTCAGAGGATCTTCGTACCTCAACCACAGCTCGCCGTCGGAGGCGACGACCGGCCCGTTCATCATCGCCGCTACGGGGACTTGCCTAGTGGGACCGCCGTCCAAAGGGGTCAACACCAGGCTTCGGTGGTGGCGCCCGGCTGGGCCGAGGGTGGCTCGGCCCTCCCCGGTCGTGCTCGGCTCCTCTGGCTCAGGACTCGCCCAAACGAGCCCCACGACCTGCCCGGACATCACCGCCATCGGCTCATGGGCCATCTGGGCAATGGGTGCACCCATGCTCCCAGCGGTCAAGTCGACGGGCCTTACCGTCCTCCACTGACCGAAGCCCTCTCGGTCGCAGGCCAATGCCCATACCCTGCCCTCGGTGGCAAAGACCGTCCCGTCCGTCGAGGCCACGACCGCATCCTCATCGCTTGGTTGGCTTCGTCCATTTGGGAACAATTAGACGACCGTACTCACGCTGCAAGCTACCAACGAAGTTGGCCTTCTCATGAGAGGTCAGGCCCGTCAGCGGGCCCGGTGTTATGTACACTTGGTTGGCCGGTCTTATCGCTGGTCCGAGATATACGATATCCCTGCCGATTATTTAAATGGCGCCGGACAAGCGGATAGACCAGTTTCCGCGCACAGATCGCCTTGTTCAGCGGTTTCTGCGACCCGCCATCCTCGACGGCTCACTGCCGTTGACCCGGTCTGCCCACCGGGCCGACCGTTCCCGGGCTGGGCACTCGCAGTTCGCCCCGCGCAGCGAGGGAACGCTTCAAGGGGCCGACTACCGTCGGGCCATGCCGGCGCTGCCTACTCTCGAGCTGACCGGCGCCCCCGGGTTGGGTAAGGCTGTCGTTGCCAAAGAGATCGGCGAGCTGTTGCGCCGCGCCGGTGCCCGCCATGCCGTCATCGACCTCGATGCCCTGGCGAAGTAGGTAGCCTCCGTTGTTGCCGACGGCGCGCGCTCGGGTGGCCTCCAACTGACGTCGTGACCAATGACCTGAGCACCGCCTTAGAGCATGGACTCAAGACGGCGGGCGACATCCCGGTAGCGGTTCACGGGGATGAGATGTACGCCATCGAACCCGCCGCAGCCCCTGATCTCTCCTACCATCTCACAGGCGAAGTCGACCCCGGCCTCTGGTCCGCGCTGAAGCTGTTCGACCAACCAGGCGGGCACCGCCAGCTGGGGGATCGAGGCGCTCAGCTTGTTGGCCATCGGCGCGCTGGCCACGACTAGTACACCGGCATAGACGGGACCAGAGAAATCGACAGAAGAGCGCCAGCGAAGTAGATCCTCGACGGAGAAACCGACCTGGGCGAACAGGAAGTCAGCGTCGCGCTTCCAGGTGGGCAAGGGGGCCAGGGCGGCGGCGGCCCCAAGGCGGAAGGGGGGAGTCTGGTGGTGCTGCTCAAAGCGCCGAGCCTCTTCGATCATGGCTCGCACGGTGAGGTCGTCGGAACGCCGGCCCGACTCCGGCCGGTCGCCATAGACGAACAGGAACTCGTTCACGCCGTAGGCAGCGGCAGTAAGCAGGTCACGGCGGAACCCGAGGGTATTGCGGTCGCGAGCGTTCAGGCAGGCTATGGCGCGCCCGCCCATGTCGATGACCTCCCGGGCCACCGCGATGCTCGACACCGTCGCCCGCCCGATGTGGTTGTCGGGGATGAGGAAGACAGACGAGACGGCGGAGAGCACTCCGATCTGCAAGCGGACGCCGCGCAGGTCGGGGCCGGTGGCCGGTTCGATCTCGAAGATGACCTCGAAATCGCCTCTAGTCATCGGTGGATCGTACCTGAGACCCAGTTGAGCTGCGGTTTCGCCCGTCCACACCCCGACCGCTAGGCAGGGACGCGAGCCAACGGTGCGCGACCGCCCGATAGCGTCGACGGCGATGCGGAGTGTAGCGTAACACCGGCGGGCAAGCGCACGTCCAGCAGCTGCGCCCGTCCGATCATGATCGACTCTGGCTCTTCAGGCTTGAACCCGTTGGCCAGGAGCCACTCGTGGAGCTCGGGGATCCCATCATGGCCGCGGGTTTTCCACTCAACTCGCGTGACCTCGGGATCCTGACGGTAATGATCCAGGACCTGGGCCACCAGCTGCGGCAGGTGCTCGGCCTCGGCGCCGTAGAGGTGCGGATAGGTCACGAAGCCTCGGCCGCCCGCAAACGTCGCCAGGCGAAGGGAGCCGACGCGGGTCACAGCGATGGCGCTCTGGGTCTCTGCGTCCGTGCGCAACTGCCGGTCGTAAGCCAGGAGAAGATCTTCGACGTCCGTCACGGTTCCCCAGGGTGGCCGACGGTGGGCCAGGCCGCCAACGGGTTTCACCTCGGCCCGCAGGCCCGGCACTGAACGATCCATCATGGGCGTCGAGCGAGGCCAGCACCTCAGGCCGCACTCGGCGCTCGGGGCCGCCTTGCAGGTGGTAGAGGTGACGGCGTGGAACAAAGGGTCAGTCTCATAACGCTCGGGGTGTCGGACCTGGGCCGTGCGCGGTCCTTCTACGAGGCGCTGGGCTGGGGTGGTGCTCAACAGCCGGACGACGAAGTCCGCTTCTTTCAGGCGAGTGGGATGATCTTCGGTCTGTGGACCGCCCTAGATGGTCAGCGCCTAATCGGCGATCCCAGATGACTCTCAGCTTCGGCCCGCCGTTTCGCACAGAATGCTCGTCGTCCTCACGGCCGATCAACGCGGAGCGGCCGTCCTTATAGCTGGAAAGCCCACCTAAAATTTGAGCTTCGATCCACCGGGTGAGGCCGTGACCTGATCTTGAGGATCACTGAGAGCGCGCCGCCCCGGTCTGCGCGGCGAGAACGGTCCGCGCTTCCAGAGTCTGCTCGGCTTCAGGGTCTGACGCCTTGACGATCCTCCGCAACGCGATGAGGGCATGTTCATCGCCCGCGCGGGCGAGTTGCATCGCCTCCGCAGTGCCCCGCTCACGGAAGCTGGTGTTCATCTTGACCCGGCGATAGTTGTGGCGGCGCCAGTAGTACTTCAGGTCGTCGGACTCCCAATCG
>CAYZVQ010000431.1:0-3784 GCA_964481925.1 uncultured Acidimicrobiaceae bacterium | reverse complement strand
TGGCTCGTCACCATCTGCCTCAACCTGGCCCGCAGCCAGGGCCGGCGCCGTGCCCGACGCGTCGTCGAGACGGGTATGCCCGAGCCGTACGAGCCCGAGGCGCCCGGGGCGAGCGTGGCGGAGGAAGCGCTGGCCAGCATCGAGCGGGCCGCCGTTTCCCGTGCCCTGGCCCAACTACCCGACGAGCAGCGCCAGGCCATCGTGCTCATGGACCTGGCCGGGCACAGCGCGTCCGAGGTCGCCGAGATGCTCGGGTGCCCGCGCAACACCGTGCTCTCCCGCGTGTTCCGCGGCCGCCAGCGCTTGGCGACATTGCTGGTCGAGGAGGACATGAACCGTGACGTGCCCTGAAGAACGCGTGATCGCCTTCCTCGCCGGTGAGCTCACCCCGGCGGAGGAACGACGTTTCGACCAGCACCTGCTCGGCTGTGAGGAATGCTGGCAGGCGGTCAAGGCGGACCGGGCGGCACGCCTCGCCCTGGAACAATTGCGCCAACCCGCTCCGGCGGGGCTCGAGGGCCGCGTGGCCCTCGCCATCGCCCTCGCCTCGCAGGAAGCCTCGAAGGGCCCCGTCGCCCGGGCCGGCGCGGGGGCACCGTCCCTCCTGCGCTGGGCGACGGCCCGTCCCCACCGCCCCCGCCTGGTGGCAGCGGCCTGCCTGGTCGTCGTCATGGCCGCCGGCGCCGCCGGTTGGCTCGTCGCCGACCGCCCGGCGGCCGACCCTCCCCAGCTGGCTGCCGTCGTCGCCATGATGACCCCGGGCTCGGCGCCTACGAGCGCGCTCCGGGCCGGCGAGCACTTCGTCATCGCCGGCCAAGCCCTTATGGTGCGCGCCTACCAGTTCGAGGGCACCGAGGAGCTCGTCGCCACCTCGGCCCAGCCGTTCCCCGTGCCGTCGAGTTCGCATATGCTGCCCGGCTCCTCGTCACAAGCATGGATGGCGACCAAGGGCCGGTTGTCCATGTACGGGGTCAACCGGCGCGGTGGCCAGTCGATGTTCGTCGTGGCAGCGATGCCGATGGCTGAGATGCCCCAGATGGCGGCGCGCCTGGACCTCATCTAGAGGCGCCCCGAGGCCCGCGCCGGGCCTGCAATCAATCCAGGCCGGCCGGCGTCGCTAGGGGTGTGGCCGACAGAACCTGGGACGCGAACCCCGAAGAAGACGGAAGGCGCCCCGGGGTGAGACACCACGCCGGAGATGTAAGCCGGGTAAAGCGGGTTGTCAGAGTTATAATTGCCGGCAGCCGCGACCACTGTGATATTTTTGGACATGGCGTAATCGATAGCGCATTGCATAGCGCCGAGCGTCGCCGCACCGGGACATGTGAGCTGGTTGTCAGCGGGGTCGGAGCCGCCGCCCAGGCTAAGGTTGATGACTTGCAAACCTGGGTAGTTAGCGGCGTCTATTATTCCTTGGGCGATGGTGAAGGTGGAGAAATACTCGCCGGTGGTGCCAGACGCGTAACCACCCACCCGGATGAGTAGGATTTCGCATTGTGGGCACACCCCGGTGGTGTAGCTGCTGGCGCTGGTCCCGCCTGCAATTAGCTTTGCTACGTAGGTGCCGTGGTCGATGTCGTCGTTCGCGCCCTGCGCAATGAACTGTGACCCGGCGGTGTAAACGCTGCCGGGCCGCGAATGAGATAGTTAGGCCGTGATTACCGACAGCGGCGGTCTGGCCGTTGGTAGCTGTCCCGGATCCCGATGGGTCGGTCGAGTCGGTTGAAGTGTAGGTAAACGGAGTGGACGAAGAGGTGCTGTTCGCTCCCACGGTAACGACATAACGTAAAGCTGCGCCCGTCAGAGTGGCGTTGTAAGCCGCGCTCATACTGCCGTTAAGACCGGCCGTTAGGGTGTATTGCATCCCGGCGCTGTAGCTGGTGCCTGCAGCGAATATGATGGTCAGACCGTAGGTGCCGATGTAGGTGACCTGCCCGTTGGTGGCTGTGCCCGACCCCGTCAGCTGGTACTGGTTGGTAGAGGTGAAGGTATATGGAGTGGACGAGCCGGTGGCGTTCGCGCCCACGGTGACGGGCTTTGCGGCTCGCCGGTGATCTGTGGTACCGACAAACCCTGCAGCTGCGCCTGGAAGAGGTTGGCCCACAGCGAGGCTAAGGATCCGGGCACCGCGGAGCGGGGGACCTGGTCTGCCAGTCGCAGGGCCGTGGTTGCAGTAGCCTCGCGATCTGGTACAGGCGCGGCGGGCGCTTCTTCGGTACCTCCAGGAGACTCCTCCACCGCCGGCTTGGGGACAGAGAGGTCGGTATAAATCCGCAGGAGACCGCCGTCAAAGCGGTGATACGGCGGCTGGGGCCAGGCAGCAGGCTCGTCATCTTCTGCGAGTAGCCTGTTTGTGGCACCAGCGGCCCGTATGGCTTCGAGGTCCTGGATGGAACTGTGCTGTATGAAGTCCATCATTTCGATAAGACTCACAGGGCACCGCGACGCAAACAGGCCTTCGTGAAGTTCTTGAAACCAGCCGGTGCCGCCGTCCCGCTCGCCCCTCGTCTGTCGCCTTTACCCTCATTGTTCTGGGATTGTGCGCCTTCACACAGTGTTCACAGTTTGCTCACAATGATCCACAATCGACGTCTACGTTGGAAGCACGGACGAAGTATGAGCTGACAGGAGGATGAGATGTCAGTGGCAACAGAGGCCGGGGTTACGGCCCACGAACAGGCCACTGGGATCGATGAACACGTCGCAGCATCCGCCCTCTCTGGGGCGGTTCGTCCCCGTTACCTTTAGAAGGAGCCGCACCAAATGCAAATACGAAATCCTTGCGCGCCTACGCCCAGACCTAAATTTAGGTTGGGTCGTGCCCGGTTGGCAGCCGCAGCCGTCGCCCTGACCACTGGTGCGCTTTGTGCCGGGCTGATGGCCACCGTCGTGCCCGCCTACGCGGACGCGCCTACGCTGTCGGCGGCCTCGATCAGTTTTGGGGTTAGCACGACCTACACCATAAGTAATGTGCCGGTGGGTAGCCTGAGCGCCAACGGGACGACCGTCGTGCTGAGCGCCGGTATCACCCGCGGCACCGAGGCGCTCGCCTTCTATAATGGGGCATCCGGCTACTCGGTTAGCTACACACCCTCGGGTGGCTCTGCCACCGCCGACGCGGTGGACGCGGCGCCCTCCAGCGGGGCCAAGGTGACCTTGACCCTAGCTACCACCCTGGTCGGGGGGGACACGCTCAACATCACCGCCAAGGGGACCAATCCCGCCTATAGCACCGCCACCCAGTCCAACGACATCACCGTCACCCCCGGTAACGGCACCGCCGAGACGACTGGTTCGGTCACTTTTGGTAACTCGCTGGACGCCATCACCGTTGTGCCTGCGCCACCGTACGGCGGGGCGCCGGCAACCTATACCGTCAGCTTCAAGGTCACCGACGCGGTGAGCATCGGCGGGGACATCTTCCTTTCCGAGACCGACGGCCCCACCAACTTCAGCCCCGTCAAGAGCGTCGAAGTGAGCGACAGCACCCAGGGTTGGGACTTTGCCGCTCCGGCGACGGTCCTGGCCAGTGGCACGGCCAAGGTCCCAGTGAACGTGGCCATCAGCGCTGGTGACTCCGTCCGCATCGTGCTGGCCAACGTCACCAACCCCCCAGCCGGCACCGTGAGCGACTTCGCCGTGTACACCACGGCTGACATCGTGCCCGCCGACGCTGCCCCTTACACGGTCAGCACCACGCCACCCTCCACCACCACGACCACCACCACGACGACAGTTCCCACCACCACGACACGGCCCAAACCTGTGCCGGTGGTGGCGGCGC
>CAYZVQ010000430.1:0-3789 GCA_964481925.1 uncultured Acidimicrobiaceae bacterium | reverse complement strand
CATGTACTTCCCGCGGGTATGTGCCCTGGCCGAGGCGGTGTGGTCGCCCCGGGAGCGCCATTGGGACGAGTTCGAGCCGCGTCTTGGAGAGCACACGGCCCGGTTGGACGCGCTCGGGGTCAACTACCGGCCGCTCGAGGGGCCGACGCCCGGTCAGGCCCGCACCTGGCCCGGTCCGGCACGTTAGCCGTGGGCCTCCCGCCCAACGAGGGCCCCCCCCTGGCAGCGCTGGGAGCGGGCCTGTTGGCAGGGGATCTCGTATTGCCGGTCTTGGTTCCAGGCTCCATTGACCGGTTTCAGGAACGTGGCCCCGGCCCGGCCGGCGCCCAGTCGTTGGGGTCGGCCTTGGAAAGCCAGAGCTTGAGGCCCTCGGCGTTGCTGTGCAAGCCGTTGAGCGCCTCGACCCGCCGGGCCTGCTCGGGTGCGAGCCCCTCCAGTTCGCCGCCGAAATGTTGGCGGAGCGCTTCCTCCACGTCGTTCCCGGCGCGCCAGGCCGTCCGGGCCACGTCGGCCCACTCTTGCAATGCTCCTGCCGCTTCTTCGAGCACAGCCGAAGGTTCGCCCAGCAACCCGTAGTGCGCCAAGGCCAGCGCCGACGGGCTCCGCTGGGAAAAACGGCTCAAACTGTCAAGCGCTTGGTCCAGGTCGAAGTCCGCCGGAGGAGTGGCCGGGCGCAGGATGCCGGCGTCGGGAAGGCGCACTCCCACCGCGTCCCCGACAAAGAGCACGCCTGTGGCGCTGTCGTGCAGGGCCAGGTGGTGTTTGGCATGGCCGGGCGAGTGCACTGTGGTGAGGGTACGGCCATGTCCGATCCCGATCTCCTCGCCATCCTCGAGCGCCTTCACCCGCTCCGGCGGCGTCGCTGCCATCCGGCCGTAAAGCGAGTCGAGCGCGCTGCCGTACACCGTCGCCGCCGACGCCACCAGGCGAGCCGGGTCCACCAGGTGACGTGCACCCCGCGGGTGCACGTAAACGGTGGCATTGGGGAATGCCCGGGCGACGTCCCCGACGCCTCCGGCGTGGTCGAGATGGATGTGCGTCACGGCCACGCCGGCAAGGTCCTCGGCGCCCACGCCGTGCCGGGCCAGGGCGTCAAGCAATGCCATCGCCGAGCTCTGGCTGCCCGTTTCGACCAGGACGGGAGCAGGCCCTTCGATCAAGTAGCCGGCGGTCACCCTCTCCCAGCCTCCGAGCAGGGTGTCTATCTCCAGGATGCCGGGAGCGATGTAACGGCTCACCGGTGGCAGGTTAGCGCCCGGCCTCCCCACCGGTAGCGGCTTTCACCGAGCGGGGGCCTCGGCCGCTAGTGTGCCTCTAGGTCTTCCCGGTGCTCCGGGCCCAAACTGGCTTCGTGTACCTGGGATGGCGCGGGCCGAGGCGGTGAAATGCCTTGTTGTCCGGACTGACGGGACGATTGGACGCCACCGTTGGAGGTAAGGCGCGCCTCCGCGTAGTGCTCCTTCTGGGCGGGGTACTGAGCCTGCAAAGCGCCGATACGGGCACCGTCGGGGCCCTCGCCCCCCAGCTGGAGAGGGCCTTCCACATAGGCAATACCGAGGTGGGACTGCTCATTACAGCCAGCTCCCTGATGGCTGCGGCTTCCTCATTGCCCATGGGCGTGCTCGTCGACAGCACACACCGCGTACGCCTGCTCGTCGTCACCGTCTCTCTGTGGTCCGTGTGCATGGCCGCCAGTGGACTGGCCACCGATTACGGCGTCCTGCTCATTACGCGCCTGGCGTTGGGCGCGGTGATCGCCGCCGCCGGGCCCGCCGTCGCCTCCCTCACGGGAGACCTCTTCCCAGCCAAGGAACGTTCCCGGATATACGGGATGGTCCTAACTGGCGAACTGTTGGGAGCGGGAGCGGGATTGATACTGTCCGCGGACATAGGCGCGGCGGCAGGATGGCGGGCGCCCTTTTTCGTCCTCGCCGTGCCCAGCATTGTCCTCGCCATTTCGCTGCACCGGTTGCTGCCGGAGCCGGGCCGGGGCGGTCAGAGCTGGCTGAGGCCAGGAGACGAGCGGATAAAGCCGGCTGAGGAGGTGGCCGGCCCCCCTACCTCCACCGATGAGGGTGACGCCGGGACCGGCCCGTCCCCGGCGGTTGCCATGTCGGTTGTCGAAGATTCCGAGGTGCGGCGCCGGGCCCGGGAGCGCCCGGACATCGAGCCTCACGACGACCTCTTGCGCGAGGGAGACCCTGCCGACCTGTCCACCTGGGGCGCCGTCCGCTACGTCCTGCGCATCCGGAGCAACCTCGTGCTCATAGGCGCCTCCGTACTGGGGTACTTCTTCCTGGCCGGTGTCCGGTCCTTCGCCCTGCTCTTCTCCGAGGGGCACTTCCAGATCAGCCAGGGAGCAGCGTCTCTTCTTTTCGTCCTCATTGGAGTGGGCGCCGTGGCAGGCACGCTCGGCGGCGGGCGGGTGGCGGACTGGCTGGTCCACAGAGGCACGCCGGATGCCCGTCCCATCGTCGCCGGCGTCTCGTTCATCGGGGCCGCGCTCGTGTTCCTCCCCGGGTTGTTGAGCGGGGGCCTGCTGGTCTCGTGGCCGCTGTTCATGGTGGCAGGGGGCCTGCTTAGCAGCCCCAACCCGGCGCTCAACGCGGCGAGGCTTGACGTCGTGCCCTCGGCCCTGTGGGGCCGGGCCGAAGCCGTCCGCACTTTCGCCCAAGCCCTGCTCGAGGCGTTCGCACCCCTGATCTTCGGCTACGTCTCCTCTCTGCTCGGCGGCCCCCAGGCCGGCTTTGGCTCCGGGGTCAACCCCGGCAGCGAGCGGGCTATGGCCGCCACCGGGACGGGGCTGGAGTACACGTTCATCATCATGTTGGCCCCTCTTTTCGCCGCCGGTGTCCTGCTACTCATGAGCCGGCGCGCCTACCTCCGCGACGTCGCTACCGCCGATGCCACAGAGCGGGCCCACATCCGGCCGCGCTGAGGGTTGCCCATGTGACCCCCGCCTCATCGTCCACCGGAGCGACGGAGTAGGGCCGTCGCCAAAGTCAGCCCGGGGCCGTGGGCAGGGAGGGGCGATGTTCCTTGCGCCAGACAACTTTGAGCCCGGACCAATCTTCGCCCAGGGCCGCCACCTTCACGTCGACCAGCCCGAGGGGGAGGACTATGGCCCGCACGACGTTGTCGGTTATGTCGCTGGTGTGCCCGGCCGCCCGCCGGGGCCACGCCACCCAGAGCGACCCCGCCGGCATGATGGCCCGGGCCAACGCCCCTATCTCTGCCGCCAGGTCATCGGCGCAGCGGAAAAAGGCCACGACGATGTCGGCCATGGCTGCCGACCTCGTGACCGTGACCCCCGGGGGAAGCTCAGCGAGCTCCCAGCCTCTCGGCGCATCCCAAAGAAGTAACCGGTGGCCCGGCTTTATGCCGATCTTGCGCACCAAGGGCGTGGCGGTCGGAGGGGACGCGGGCGTGCTCCCGCCCAGCAGGCTCGGGGTGACCCGCGGCGAGGACAAGCCCGCCCCTAGCGCTCTCGCGGCCGGCTCTGGCCCTTCGCCCCCACCGGCGGACCAGCCGGCACCGGGAGCTCATCGGTGAGGCTCCAGGCCCCCGTGTCCTCACCGAACCGCGGCAGCGGTTCGCCCTGGGGCAGGGTGAAAAGCTGGGCCGGCGCCGACGGCAGCACGTTCTCGAAGTAGGAGCGGGCCGCGGCGGTGGTGCCGATGTCACGCCCTGCCTGTTCGGAGAGGAACCAACGGTGCTCGAGCACCTCATGAAAAACCTCGGCCGGCGCCAGGCGGGAGGCGAGCTCGGGCGGCATCAGGGCCATCACCT
>CAYZVQ010000429.1:0-3814 GCA_964481925.1 uncultured Acidimicrobiaceae bacterium | reverse complement strand
ACCAGGGTCCGGAGTACCGCCCCCAGCCAGCACATGCTGGCCCAACACGTCGGGGATTTGTCGTGTCCCCATGATCTTACGTCTTTTTGTGGCGAAGCGCGCCAGGGGAAATGGGCAGTGGCACGGCTTTCGCTATTTTCTGAACACCTTTGCGCACTTAGCGTGGGACACCACGGTGTATTGCCACTATGTCCTAATGGGCACCGACAGCAGTCCGAAGCAAGGGATGGCCGACCGGCCTGCTGCGGCCCGCGGGTTCAGTCTCGCGGTCCCATCTGGAGATGCCGGCCTTCGCTGGCCGCTGTTGGCTGTCGCCCCCTGTCCGCTGGCTGCGTCCCGGAGAGCGAGCTTGGTCGCACCCGGTTCCGCCCCCGGCCCCCGGGGAAGCGGTCCCGCTGATCTGGTGGCGGCGTCGGGAACCCAAGGTGCCGGTCGATGCTCGTACCGTGGGCTCCGGCGTCGACCTCGGGATAGATGCTGCGGGACTCGAAACGGCGGCTGCGTTGGCCGACCCAGTCGCTCAAGTAAGGCTTCGGGAGCATTTTTATGATCGCCAGGGTCAGGTACAGGACTGTGTTGATGGCCACGAACATGCTCAGCGCGGCGAACCACGGGGCGTGCATCATGTTCGGGGCAGCTCGCTGGCGATGAGCAGGACGCTGGTCACGAGGTGACCTCGGCCTTGGGGCGAGCAACTTCACATCGGCATCGATCGAGCGCCGGGATCGGTCCAGGACCACCCGTTCGACGAGGGCCGCGCCGGCGGCGAGGATCAGAGCGAGACCGACGGCGCCGATCACGACGGTGAGGGTAGGCGCTTGGTTGTCGTAGATGACATGCCATCCGTCGAACAGTGCTATCGACTTCGGGGAGTGATGGACAGAGCGGGAGCGATCCGACACCGCGAACCACAACAGGAGCGCCCCACCGACGGCGATGCCTGCGATGACCAATCCGACGTAGCGGCCGAGCCAGACGCTGGCGTGACGGCGCCTGATGGCCCGGACATCGTCGTAGCCGGCAGCAGAGCCTGCCGGGCCCTGTCGCCCGCCAGTCGCATCACGAGCGGGGTTGCCCGCCGTGGATGGGTCGACGTTGTCGGAGTCGATGGTGTCTGGCTCCGGCGCGACGAGCCTCATAACGGTTCCGTTCACGCCGTTGATATCGGTCGGATCGACCGCTGACCTGATCAATTTCCTCAAGGCCGGGAATATGACGTTCTCTCGTCCCTGAGCGTTTGCGACGGGATATCGGAGCATTTCGTGCCGAACAGTGCCTAAAGGGGTGAAGAGTTCAAATTGCCATACAAAGTGGTCTTCCGAAGGTGAGGACCGCGGTTCGATGGTCCGTCACGTACCAAACACGAAGCGAGGGCCGTCCGTGGTGGCAGAACCCAGTTACAGCCCGGACGTCCCACGGCCTCCTGGCATGCTCCGGACGCTACCGCTCGGACGCTAGACCACGACGGCCTCGTCACCCGAGCTTTCGTACCGCCATCCCTGCCCGCGACGTTGGTGGAGATCTCCAGGGTAAAGGCGAGCATTATGCGCTCAATCACCTGCACCGCGCCGAACCGCGCCGATCCTCGATATCGATGCCGAGTATGTACCGCGGTGAGGTTCGGTGCTCCCCACGGACTGAGACACTCCAGATTTCCAGTTATGTGCCGTAGTTATTCCCGGGACTGCCCGTGTCGGTCTCGTTTCAGGCAGGCTCGCGGCCCGAACCCTGGAGAACATTGCCCGAGCGGGCAGCTACTATTGGCGGTCTGCGTGCATAGCTTTCGCGATTGCGTACTCCCAGTGGCCCAGGAACGATGGGTAGCCCTCCACGAACCGTCCGAGCTCGGCGTCGGCCTCGGGGCTCAGGGACGTGAGGTCGTACCTGACCGTTGCCGTCGTCCCGGCGCTGGACTGTCGGCAGGTCACACTAACGAGCCCGCAACGCTCACCTGGCGTGGTGACGACGTACCCGATGGTTTTGCCTGGGTCGCAGTGGGAAACCGCCCAGATGGACTCGCGCTCACCATGGTCAATCCGAAAAACAGTTCCGGGCTCGGTTTCATCTGTACAGGGCTTGGGAACCGAGGGTCCCAGCCGGGCGCCCAGGCCCGCTCTCCGGTCGGGGTGAAAAGCGCAAAAGCCTGGCCCGGGGGCAGAGCGATCTCAACAGTGCCACTTAGCCGGGCGCGTCTAGTGGGGGGCTGGGTCATCGGTTCTGGCTCCTTGATCGTCTGGCTCGGCTAGCTGGTGGCTGTCTGAGGCCCTCAGGTCCAACGCGTAGACATCCTTGAGCCTGTCGATGACCGCCACAGTCAGAGGGCGGCTCGTTGGCCCATGAGGAAGTCGCGCTCGACCGCGTTGGCGGTGAGTTCGATGGCTCGGTCGTAGGCGGCCAGTGCCTCGTCGCGATGTCCTGTTCGTGCGAGAAAGTCGGCGCGTGCCGCATGGTAGGGCTGGTAATTGTCGAGGGTGGCGGTGTCGATGCGAGCGAGCGCGGCGAGCCCCTCGTCGGGGCCGTGGAGCTCGGCGACGGCCACCGACCGGTTGAGGGCGATAACTGAGTGGGGGCGCAGAGCGTAGAGCTGGTCGTAGAGGGCGATGATCTGGGACCAGTCGGTGGTCCCGGCGCTGGGAGCGTCGGCGTGCACGGCGGCTATGGCGGCCTGGATCTGGAACGGTCCGGGCCGGTTGCGCCGCAGGCAGGCACGCACGAGCTGGTGGCCTTGGTCTATCAGTGCCTGGTCCCAGCGGGAGCGGTCCTGGTCGGCGAGGCGCACCACCGTCCCGTCGGTGCTGCTGCGGGCGGGCCGGCGGGATTCGGTGAGCAGCATCAGGGCGAGCAGGCCGACGGCTTCGGGTTCGTCGGGCATCAGCTCGACAAGGGTCCGCCCGAGGCGGATGGCTTCGGTCGATAGATCGGTTCTCGTCAGGCTCTGTCCCGACGTGGCGGTGTGGCCTTCGGTGTAGATCAGGTAGATGGCGGCGAGGACCGTGTGGAGCCGGTCCGGGAGCTCCCCAGGCCGTGGGATGCGATAGGAGGCGTGATTGTCGTGAAGTTTGCGTTTGGCCCGCACGATCCTCTGCGCCATCGTCGGTTCGGCCACCACGAACGCGCTGGCGATCTCGGAAGTCTCCAGGCCGGCGACGAGGCGCAGGACCAGAGCGACCTGGGCGTCGGCGGCTAGGGCGGGGTGTGCGCACAGGAACATGAGCCGGAGCTGGTCGTCGGCGACGACATCGACGAAATCGTCGAGCCTGTCAAGGTCGGGATTGCGGGCAGGTCCCATGGTGTCGGTGTGGAGCCGGTGAGCCGCGGCATGCCGGTCGCTGCGGGTTGATTCGCGTCGAAGGCGGTCGATGGCGCGGTTGCGGGCGGCGGTGGTGATCCAGCCGCCCGGGTTGGGTGGTATACCCGTTTTCGGCCACTGCTCGGCGGCGATGGCGAACGCTTCGGCCACGGCGTCCTCAGCGAGGTCGATGTCGCCGAGGACGCGGATCACCGTGGCGGTGCAGCGGCCGGCTTCGCGCCGGAAGACCTCGTCGAGGCCGTCGGTCACCCTTGCGCGGGCCGGACCTCAACTGGTCCGTCGCACGCCGCGGCCGCTTTACCGGCCCATTCCAGAGCGGCGTCGAGATCGGCGGCTGCGATGACCCAAAACCCGCCCATCTGTTCTTTCGTCTCGGCGTAAGGTCCGTCGGTCATCGAAACCTCTCCCCCCGAGGAACGCACGACCGTGGCCGATGACGCCGGGTGCAGGCCGGCGGCGAACACCCAGGCGCCCGCCTGTTGCAGTTCGCTGTTGAAGGCGTCG
>CAYZVQ010000428.1:0-3825 GCA_964481925.1 uncultured Acidimicrobiaceae bacterium | reverse complement strand
GCATGGCGCCCCAACCTGCGACATCGTCGAGGGCGACACCTACCGCGTGCTGCACGAAACCCGACACGCTCGGGGCCTCGCCCGACTCGACGAGCGTGCGGATGCGGTCCAGCTGGCCGGCCTCGAGCGTGATGGTCAGTTTCCTTGTTGCCATACCAATCACCATACCACTGGGCCGCTTGGACGGCATGGGTGGCCGATCAGTTCCCCTTGCCTTTGAGCCCTGGTTTCGCCGACCGACGACTCGTCTAGTCGCGCCACTCTGCCTATCCGTGCGCGTGTCCTGTCGTGCGTGTGCTCCGCGTCCACCAGGGCATGCTCCACCCAGCTTGTCGACGTGCGCACCGGCCAGTTGGTGGAACGGGTGCTGGCCTTGCTCGGGCTGCGGGCGGACCTGTTCGCACCGTCGGTGCAGCCGGGGGAGATGGTCGGGCCCCTGTTGGCCGAAGTCGCCGCCAGTGTCGAGATCAGGTCGGCGGTCTCGGTCGTCGCCGTTGCTTCTCATGACACGGCTTCGGCCGTCTTGGCTTCACCGGCCCTGGTCGACGATTTTGCCTATGTCGTGTGCGGCACCTGGTCCCTGGTGGGCCTCAAGCTCGACCGAGCGGTGATCGCCGAGGACAGCCGGCAAGCGAACTTCTCCAACGAGCTCGGCGCGGACGGCACCGTGCGCTTCCTGCGCAACGTCATGGGCCACTGGATGCTGCAGGAGTGCGAGCGCACCTGGGCGCTTTCCGGTCACCCGGGCCACATCGGAGATGCGGGCGCTGGTGTCGAGGTCGTTCCCGACCAGGCGGTACCGACCCTGCCCTTCCCTGCGCCAAGCGGCGCGTCCCGCCGGGCGGCGGCTAAGCGAGCTGGCCGCCCGGCGTTGAACCCGCTCCAAGCCGACTTGGTCGGGCCGGAGCGGGTTTCCTACTTTCGGGCCGCGGGTGGGGTCGTGGCCGCGGTCAGGTCCCAGCCGCAGCTCGTCTTGATGGCAAAGCTGTACCGGCCGGCGGCGGTGAACGGCCTTTGGCCGCCTCCGCCGAGGCCCGTCTGCACGGTCAAATTGAACCGCGCTCTACCTTGCTTGGCGGAGCTCAGCACAAAAGTCCCCCGTGCCTTGGGGAGATTTTGGCAGTCGAACCTCCACGTCACGGTCCATTTTGACGGCAGGGCCACGGAGGCAAAAGCCTTGTCCCCCGTCCCCGAGCGCCGCAGGTAGACCTTGACGGCGCCGGCATTGGCCGGGGCCGACACCGTCCGGGCGGTGGCCGAGGTGGTCGCCACCGGTGAGGCCGTAGAGGTGAGCGCCGCCGACGAGGTAGGCGTGGTCGATGCGCTCGACGGGCCACAGGCGGCCATCGAGCCGGCGGACAGCGCCAGAGCTATAGGCAGGACCATGATCCTGGGCACTCGAGGTGTTGACCTCGGGGCCAGGCGGGGACCATTCCCAGGGCGGGAGAGTTTCATGCGTACCACCTTTCTCGGCCGGCTCACGGCCAGCGCAGCGCAGTCCCAGGGGAGCGCGGCGTCTACAAGATCAGAAGGTGTAGCGCCAGGCCACGTCTGCCAAAGGTCAGGGCAGGAGTGTCCAGGGGCGGCAGTCAAGATGCTACCACATTAACACAGAGCGTGTCAACGATATCGACGGAAAGTGGTATTAAGGCCTTTTTCCCTACAGCTCCTTGGGGCCCGGTCGACAACGGCAGGGAGTCCCCTTTGGGGGTTCCGGCGGTGGTGACGCTTACCACCAAGCGAATCGAGCCCCTGTGAAATCTTCAACGCGTGCCGTCCCGATGGGGACGGCTGACCGGTCTTCAGCGCGCCCAAATCGCCGCATCTCAGTCGAGAGGAGGGCGGACAATGCGTGAACGACCCGGCCATGGCCGATCCCTAGCGCCGCACCAGGCAATTTTTGCGCGCCATGAGATAGCACGAAGTGGCGCCGCGCCTGCTCAGCCCGCCCCAGGGGCACAGTCACGCCCCCATGGCGGCCACAGGTTGGAGGCGTGGTTGGCCCACTGGAGCGTGCGGCTCGTAGTCGTGATATCGATGCTGGCCGGCCTGGTGGCCACCGGCATCAGTGCCGCCCCTCCGGCCGCCGCCGCTCCCGCCCCCGGGCTGTGGACCCAGCTCAGCCCCGCGGCCAGCCCGTCGGCCCGCTCGGCCGCGTCGGCCGCCTACGACCCCGCCACAGGCCAGACCATCCTGTTCGGCGGCGCCGCCGGCGCCACGCCCGAGAACGACACCTGGAACTGGACCGGCACGACCTGGGCACAGGTCGACGACTCCAGTGATGCCGGTTGCACCGCGACCTGCACGTCCAGCCCCTCGGTACGCTCCGGCGCGGCCCTGGCCTACGACCCGGCGACCGACCAGTTGCTCCTTTTCGGCGGCTACAGCGGCAGCAGCTACCTGGCCGACACGTGGTCCTGGACCGGCACCACCTGGAGCCTGCTGGACCCGGCGACCAGCCCGAGCGGCCGGGCCGCCGCCTCCCTGGCCTACGACCCGGCCAACGGCGGTCAGATGCTCCTCTTCGGCGGCAAAGCGTCGGCCAGTACCTATGACCAAGACACCTGGAACTGGACCGGGACCAACTGGGCCCAGCTTTCCCCGACGACGAGCCCGTCGGCCCGCGAGGAAGCCTCCCTCGGCTACGACACCTCCAGCGCCCAGATGGTCCTTTTCGGCGGCTACGGCGTGGTGCCGTTTAACCCCACCTACCTGGCCGACACGTGGTCCTGGACCGGCACCACCTGGGCCCAGCTCTCCCCGGGGAACAACCCTCCCGGACGTGATGGCGCATCCATGGCCTACAGCCCGGCCATCAGCCAGCTGGTGCTGTTCGGGGGCTACGCCAACGGCACCAGCTACGTCAACGACACCTGGACGTGGAACGGGACCACCTGGGCCCAGTTGACCATGTCGGGCAGCTCCCCGGCGGACCGGCTCCTGGCGGCCATGGTCTACGACGCGTCCACGACCCAGATGCTCCTCTTCGGCGGCACCAATACCAGCGCCCTGGGCGACACGTGGTCCTGGAGCGCGCTCAGCGTCACCGCCGTGAGCCCGTCATCGGGCCCGACGGCGGGAGGCACCTCCGTCACCATCACCGGCACCGGGCTCACCGGGGCCAGCGCCGTGAAGTTCGGCACCACGGCCGGCACCGGCACCACGGTCAACCCGGCGGGTACCTCGATCACCGTCACTTCGCCGGCCGAGACCGCCGGCGCCGTCGACATAACGGTGATAACTCCGGCCGGTACCAGCGGTACTTCGGCCGCCGACCTCTTCACGTACCAGGCCGCGCCCACGGTCAGCGTCATCAGCCCCTCCTCGGGGCCGGTGGCCGGGGGCACCTCAGTCGGCATCACCGGGACCAACTTCACCGGTGCCACCGCCGTCGCCTTCGGCACCCTTGCGGCCGCCAGTTACGTAGTCAACTCGGCCACCTCGGTCACCGCATTTTCCCCGCCCGAGTCCTCGGCTCTGTCGGTCGACATCACCGTGACGACGCCCACGGCCACGAGCGTCACCTCGACGGCCGACCAGTTCGTCTACATCCTGGTACCCACGGTCAGCCTGGTCAGCCCCAACGGCGGTAACTCGGCCGGAGGCACCCCGGTCACCATCACCGGGACCAACTTCACCGGGGTCACCGGGGTCAGCTTCGGCTTGACGGCAGCCACCAGCGTGGTGTTCGTCTCGTCCACGCAAGTCACCGCCACCTCCCCGGCGGGGGCCGCCGGCACGGTCAACGTCACCGTGACCTCGAGCGCGGGCACGAGCCCCATCACCGGTGCCGACCAGTACACCTACGCCAACACCACCTGGTAC
>CAYZVQ010000427.1:0-3825 GCA_964481925.1 uncultured Acidimicrobiaceae bacterium | reverse complement strand
GGCCCAACGGGGCGGGCAAATCCACCACCATGCGGGTGATCCTCGGCCTCGACGCCGCCGACCAAGGCGTGGCCTTGGTGGACGGCCAGCCCTACGCGGCACTGCGCCACCCGCTCAGCCACCTCGGATCCCTCCTTGACGCCGGCGCCTTGCACCCGGCCCGCAGTGCCCGTAACCACCTCCTGTGGCTCGCCTACTCTCAAGGCCTTCCCGCTCGGCGCGTCGACCAGGTGCTCGAGCACGCCGGTCTCCAGGCGGTAGCTCGTCGCAAGGCCGGAGGCTTCTCGCTCGGTATGCGCCAAAGGCTCGGCATCGCGGCCGCGCTGTTGGGCGACCCGTCGGTCCTCATCCTGGACGAGCCGTTCAACGGCATGGACCCCGAAGGGATCATCTGGGTGCGCGGCTTTCTTCGTTCCCTTGCCGCCCAAGGCCGAGCGGTGTTGGTCTCCAGTCACTTGATGAGCGAGCTACAAGATGCTGCCACCCACCTGGTGGTGATCGGCCGGGGCCGACTGGTGGCCGACACCAGCGTGGCGGAGCTGATCGCGGCGGCGTCCGACGGCCGGGTCAGCCTGCGCACCACGGCCCGCTCTCAAGCGGCCGCGGTGCTCGCCATGGCTGGCGCCACGGTGGCGGTTACGGGCTCTGACACGGTCACGGTCTCCGGCTTACCTCCCGAACGGGTCGTGGCTCTCCTCACCGAGAGCGCGCTGCCCTTCTCAGAAGTCTCCTCCCACCGGGCGACGCTGGAAGAGGCCTACATGGAGCTCACCAGGGACCAGGTCCAGTACCGCCCCACTGGATTGGGCGAGGTGCAGTGATGACCACCTCCAGCGCCCCTTACCGCTCTGAGCTCCCGGTCGGCCGTGACGGGTTCGCCCAGCTGCTGCGAGCCGAGTTCACCAAGCTCCGGACCGTCCGGGCCTGGGTGATCGCGTTAGGTGCCGCAGCCGTATTGACCGTCGTGTTCGCGTGGGTGGGCGGGCAACAAAGCTCCGGCACTTGCACCAGCAGTCCAAGCGGCACCCCGAGCTGTACTAAAGTCGCCACCCCTCCCGCTCTGGTCGGCCCGGGCGGGGAACCTGTCGTCGACACCTTCTCCTTCCTGCACCGGCCGCTGACCGGCAGCGGCAGCCTCACCGCCCAGGTCACCTCGCTCTCCGAACTGACCGCTCCGGGGAACGGTCCGGACCATCCCGGTGTAGTGCCGTGGTCCAAAGCCGGGATCCTCCTAGAAGAGAACACCACCCAGGGATCCGCCTACGCGGCGGTCATGGTCACCCCCGGCCACGGGGTGCGCCTGCAATACAACTACACCCACGACACCGGCGGCCTCCCAGGGACCGTCAGCGCATCATCGCCGCGGTGGCTGCGCCTCACCCGCGCCGGGGACCTGATCACCGGCTACGACTCGCTCGACGGCGCCCACTGGGCAAAGATCGGCACCGTCCCCCTGACCGGCCTGACCGACAGCGTCCAGGCCGGGCTGTTCGTCACTTCTCCCGCGGACGACGCCGGCCCCTCCCGCTCGGCCACCGAGGCCACCGCCACCTTCGACCAGGTCCACCTGGCCGGCGACTTCCCCAGCACCAGCTGGAACAGCCAGGTCATGGGAGCCGACACCCAGACCTACCCCACCCAGGTCATCGGCCCGAACTGGTTCCGCCAGTCGGGCCGCACCTTCACCATCAGCGGCTCTGGTGACATCGCCCCCCAAGTCGCTGGAGGCGCCTTGGGGGGCAGCGGCGACACGACCAGTCTGCTAAGTAGCGCTGCCTTGGGGCTCATCCCGGTGATCGTGCTCGCCACTTTGTTCATCACCTCCGAATACCGCCGTGGCCTCATCCGCACCACCCTGACGGCCAGCCCCCGCCGGGGCCGAGCCCTCTCGGCCAAAGCAATCGTCATCGGCTCGGTCACCTTCGTCGGCGCCTGCATAGCTACCGCCATCGCCGAAGCGGTCTCCCGGCACGCGCTTTCCGCCAACGGGAACTATGTGTTCCCCCTCAGCACTTCCTCCGAAGTACGAGTCGCGATCGGGACCGGGCTCCTGTTTGCTATCGCCGCCGTCCTGGTCCTGGCGCTCGCCACCATCTTGCGGCGCAGCGCGGGAGCGGTTGTTACCGGCATCGTGGTGTTCGTGCTCCCGTTCGTCATCAGTCACCCCCTGTCTCCCGCAGTATCGGACTGGCTGTTCCGGACCACCCCAGCCGCGGCTTTTGCCGTCGAGGGCGCTCTGCCCCGCTTCGCCCAGGTCAGCGATGCCTACACCATGCAAAACGGGTACTACCCGCTCGGGCCATGGCTCGGCCTCGCCGTGCTGGGGGCCTACGCCGCCGTCGCCTTCGGAGGAGCCGTGTGGTCGGTCCGGCGCCGAGACGTGTGAGCCCGGCCCGTTCGCCAGGCGACGTAGGCCATGCGTGACGCACTCCACGCCGAGTGGACCAAGCTCCGCACCCTGAACAGCACCTATTGGCTGCTTCTCGCTGTGGCCGTGCTCACTGTCGGGGTCAGCGCGGCGGTGGCCGCCACCAGTAGCTACCAGCCCAACGCCTACCAGGACACGCCGAAGCTGTCCCTCAGCGGTATAGACCTCGGCCAAGCAGTCGTGGCCGTCTTGGCCGTACTGGTGATCAGCAACGAGTACGCCACAGGCATGCTGTGCACCACCTTTACCGCCATGCCTCGCCGGCTCGTGGTGGTGGGGGCCAAGGCCGCCACTCTCACCGGTCTCGTCCTTGTCGCGGGTGTTATAGCGGTTGGCGGATCCCTCATCGCAGGTAGGGTTATCCTTCCGGGCAACGGCTTCACCGTCGCCCACGGCTACGTGCTCCTCTCCCTTAGCCACGGGCCAACACTGCGCGCCGCAGGAGGGTCGGCTCTCTACCTTGTCCTCGTCGCCCTATTCAGCCTCGGCGTCGCCACTGCCCTACGAGAGCCGGCTACATCGATAGGAGTCGTCCTCGGCCTGCTATACCTCCTCCCACTTCTCGCCCGGGTCGTAAGCGATCCGGCCTGGCACAGACATCTCGAGCAGTTCGCCCCCATGACGGCCGGGCTTTCGATCCAAGCCACTACGAACCTGCAAAGCCTGCCCGTAAGCCCGTGGGCTGGGCTCGGTGTCCTCGCGGCATGGAGCGCGGGCGCGCTCCTCATCGGGGGTGTTCTTTTGAATATCAGAGACGCGTAACCCGGGCCGCGTCCCATCACCGCGGCGAAATGAACCGAACGTCGGCTCAGCAGCCGCTGAGCGGCTCGGTTCTCCGCGGTGCGTCATGCCCTGCCCGGGGGCGGGCTGCAGGTCCGGTAGAAATGCTGGGCTTCAGGTGTCGAATCTGTCCTCGCCGTTCGTGGACATGGTGAGCGGTGCGCAGGGCACCGCCGTCAAGGAAAGGAACCAGCCGATGTCTACGGTTACCTCCACGTCTCCCGACGTCACGGTCGGGCGTGCCCGGTCCCGATTGGCGAGGACACTGCCGCGGGCGACGTTCTCGGTGGGTGTGCTGGCCGCCGCGGTCACGACCGCCGCCGCGGCTGCCTTGCGGGGCGGCGGGGTCCCGCTGGCCGTGCACGGCAAGATCGCCCTCGCCAGCTTCGCGCAGATCACGATCATTGTTCCGGTGCTCGCCGGGCACGCCGACTGACCCGCTGACCCACCCACTATCGAAAGGAGCAACCAAGATGCCGCAATACCTGATCTCCGTGTGGCACGACGACACCTTCGAGGTCGACTTCTCCAGCCCAGACGCGCAGCTCCGAGTCGCCCAGGTCGACGCCTTCAACAGCGAACTGCAACAGGCGGGCGCCTGGGTGTTCGCCGCCGGC
>CAYZVQ010000426.1:0-3835 GCA_964481925.1 uncultured Acidimicrobiaceae bacterium | reverse complement strand
GACCTGCGCCGCGACGTGGCCCAGGACATCAAGCGCAAGATCGAGATCGGTTCTTACCAAGGCATTCGCCATAGGCGTGGCCTTCCGGTGCGGGGCCAGCGGACGCATACCAATGCCCGGACCCGAAAGGGCCCGAAGAAGACCGTGGCGGGCAAAAAGAAGCTAAGGAAGCACTAGAAGATGCCAAAACCCAAGCCCGGCGGTCGGCGTCCTCGTCGCCGCGAGCGCAAGAACGTCGCTTACGGAGTGGCGCACATCAAGAGCTCTTTCAACAACACCATCGTTTCCATCAGCGACCTGGAGGGCAATGTGCTCGCCTGGGCCTCCGCGGGCAACGTCGGTTTTAAGGGGTCGCGCAAGTCCACGCCCTTCGCCGCGCAGTTGGCTGCCGAGGCCTGTGCCCGGCGGGCCATGGAGCACGGGGTACGCAAGGTCGACGTGCTGGTGAAAGGTCCGGGCTCCGGTCGGGAAACGGCCGTCCGTTCCCTGATGAACACGGGGATCGAGGTCGCGGGCATCAAGGACGTCACTCCCATACCCCACAACGGTTGTCGTCCCAAGAAGCGCCGGAGGGTCTGAGCGAATGGCACGATACATCGGTCCGGTGTGCCGCCTCTGCCGGCGCGAAAAGATGAAGCTGTTCCTAAAGGGCCCCAAGTGCGACTCGATGAAGTGCCCGATCGAGCGCCGGCCCTACCCGCCCGGGGAGCACGGCCGGGACCGGGCCCGTCAAGGCTCCGAGTACCTGACCCAGCTGCGAGAGAAGCAGAAGGCGCGCCGCATCTATGGCGTCCTGGAGAAGCAGTTCCGCAACTACTACGAGGAAGCCAACCGCCAGCAGGGGATCACCGGCGAGAACCTTCTACGCATGCTCGAGTTGCGCCTCGACAACGTAGTCTTCCGGGCCAACTGGGGCGCCAGCCGCTCCCAGGCCCGTCAGTTGGTCCGCCACGGCCATGTCCTCGTCAACGGCAAGCGTGTGACCATCCCCTCTTACAGGGCGCGGCGAGGCGACGTGGTCTCGCTCAAAGACAAGACGCGCAGCATGATCGTTGTCCGTCACAACCTCGATACCCTGGGTCGTCAGATCCCGCCTTGGCTCGACGCCGGGGGGGAAGGTTTTGAGGTCACGGTCCGCGACCTGCCCATGCGCGAGCACATCGACGTGCCCGTGCGTGAATCGCTGATCGTCGAGCTCTTTTCAAAGTAACGCTCTGCCAGGAGGGCAGCCGCAATGCTTATCATCCAACGCCCTGCCGTCGAACCGCTCGGCGAAGAAGAAGACAATCGTCAACGTTTTGCCATCGGGCCCCTGGAGCCCGGCTTCGGGCACACCCTGGGGGTGTCCCTGCGCCGCACGCTGCTGTCATCGATACCGGGCGCAGCTGTCACCCAGGTCCGTTTCGACGACGCCCTGCACGAGTTCACCACGCTGCCCGGCGTCAAAGAAGACGTCACCGACATCATCCTCAACTTCAAAGACATTGTCCTGCGAGTGGAGAGCGATGAGCCGGTCACCTTGCGCCTCGATGCCCGTGGCCCGGGCGCTGTGACTGCCGGTGACATCCAGACGACCGCCGACGTCGAGATCCTCAACCCCGGCCTTCACCTGGCCACCATCAACGCCAAGGGTCGCCTGGCCTGCGACATCACCGTGGAGAGGGGACGGGGCTATGTCTCGGCGGACCGCAACAAGCGGTCCTCGACGATCGGCGTCATCCCCGTCGATTCGATCTTCTCGCCCCTGCGCCTGGTGTCGTTCTCCGTGGAGCCGGCCCGGGTGGAGCAGTCCACCAACTACGACCGCCTGGTCCTCGACATCACCACCGACGGTTCGATAACGCCCCGAGAGGCTCTGGCGTCGGCCGGGAGCACAATGCGGTCGCTGTTCGGCCTGGTCGCCGACATGAGCGAATCGCCTCAAGGCCTCGTATTGGGCGAGGTGACCGGTGCCGGCACCGGCTCACCGGATCTCGACCTGCCCATCGAAGAGCTGGATCTCTCCGAGCGCCCTCGTAACTGCTTGAAGAGGGCCCAGATCAATACGGTGGGAGAGCTTGTGTCCAAGACCGAAGACGACCTCCTGGCTATCACCAACTTCGGCCAGAAGTCGCTCGATGAGGTCCTCCAGAAACTGGACGAGAGAGGTCTCTCGCTCCGTGGCAAGCAGGGGCAATAACTGTGGCTGGTATACCTGGTCGTCCGAAGAAAGGCCGCCGCTTCGGCGGCGACGCCGCCCACCAGAAGGCGATGATGGGCAACCTCGTGGCCTCTCTCATCGCGGCCGAGGGCCTCATCACCACCGAGGCCAAGGCCAAGGCCTTGCGACCGGCGTTCGAGAAGTGCCTGACCAAGGCCAAGAAGGGCGGCGTTGAGCATCACCGCCAGGTGGTGGCGTTCATCCGTGACAAAGACATGGCCCACAAGCTCTTCGCCGAGATAGCGCCCCGTTACGCAGAGCGGCCCGGGGGCTATACGCGGATCCTAAAACTCGGGCCTCGGCACGGTGACAACGCCCCCATGGCCCGCATCGAGCTCGTCTGACCCGCCGGGGTCAGCCACGCCTACAACAGGTCCGAGCCCTTCCCCGTCGAGCGGCACCGTAGCCGGCACGCTGTTCCCGGTTGACATCCCGGCCCTTGCCCCCGTCCCGCGGGCGGTGGCGACGGGGCCGGTTATAGGGCCTTTGGCGGCGCGTAGGGCGCGTCTGCTCGTCGCCTACCTGGGGACCTCTTTTCACGGTTTCGCCGCCCAGCGCGGCGTGTACACGGTCGCCGGCGCCCTCGGCGGTGCCCTGGAGCGGGCCCTCCGGCACCCCGTAGTGCTGACCTGCGCCGGACGTACCGACGCCGGGGTGCATGCCTGGGGACAGATGGTGACCACCGACATTGACGCCGGTGCGGACCTCGACCGGGCCCAGCGGTCCGTCAACAAGATGCTGGCGCCCAACGTTTCGGTGCGCGTGGCAGAGTGGGCCTCCCCGGGATTTGACGCCCGCCGTTCGGCCCTGTCCCGCACCTACCGTTACAGTCTCTCCGGCGCTCCGTGGCCGGACCCGTTCACGGCTCTCACCTCTTGGCATGTGGGGGTGCCTCTCGACCTTCGCGCCATGCAGGCCGCCTGCGATGCCATTTTGGGCGTTCATGACTTTTCATCGTTCTGCCACGCCGTACGGGGCCGGCCGGGCCCGATCGTGCGCCGGGTCTTGCGGGCCGAGTGGTCCGACCTGGGAGAAGATCGCTACCAGTTTGAGATCGAGGCGGCCTCGTTCGGCCACCAGATGGTGCGCTCAATAGTCGGGACTCTCGTCGAGGTGGGCACCGGCCGGCGCAAGGCCGGTGAGACAGCCTCTGTCCTGGCGGCCCGTGCCAGAGCCGCGGCCGGCCCGGTGGCGCCTCCCCACGGTCTGTGCCTGTGGGAGGTCAAGTACCGGGCGCCCTAGGGAGCCTGCGCACCGCGGGCGCGCGGGCCTGGGCCCCGGCACGAGTGACCGTGGCGGCCTTTAGGCCGAACTCCCCGAAGACGTCCATGGTCAGGGGATCCCCAGGTACTTGTGCGTTTGCAGGCTGAGGCGCCACTGCGGGTGGGCCAGGCAGTACCCGATGGCCATCGCCGTGTTCCTCTCCCGTGCCGGGCCGTCCATCGGCTGGAGCGAGAACCGCTCGAAACTCATGTCCTCGAACGCCTCGGGCGGCGCCGCCTCCTGGGGGTAGACAAGTTTGAGCTCATGGCCGTGGTCGAGCTTCAATGCCGCCCCCGCTTTGGGGCTGACGCAGACCCAGTCAAGCCCGGGCGGGGGCTCCCGGGTCCCGTTGGTCTCCACGCCGACGCTGAA
>CAYZVQ010000425.1:0-3841 GCA_964481925.1 uncultured Acidimicrobiaceae bacterium | reverse complement strand
CCGACGAGATCGTCCGGGCCGTGAGCGAAGGAGCCGATGGCAACCCTCTCTTCTTGGAGGAGCGATTGGCATCGTTGTTGGAGACCAACGCGCTCCTGAAAGGCGTGCTGGGGCTGGAGTTCTCCCTTGGCCTGCTGGGGGACGTGACCGACCTCGACGACGGGCTTGCGCCGGCAGTGTCCGATCTTTGCTCGACTGGCCTGCTTGTTGAGCTAGGCAGTTTCCCGGAGGCTACCTACCGCTTCCGTCATGCTCTTATCCAGGAGGCTATTTACAAGGGCCCGCTTAGGAGGCAACGGTCCCTTGTCCATGCTCGAGCGGCCTGGGCATTGGAAGCGGCACGGGCCGGACGGTCAGAAGAGGTCGCCAGCCTGCTCGGGCTCCACTTCGCTATGGCCGGCGAGCCCGAGCGGGCGGCGCGCTATTTGGAGATTGCCGGCGACCGAGCCGCCGCTACCTTTGCCAACGACGAAGCAGTCGCCTCTTACCGCTGGGCGCTCCAGCTCCTTGGTCAGGAAGAAGAGCTGGCGGTGAGGGCGGTGGGGCTCCGAGTTAAATTGGGGTCACTGTACTGGCGGCTGGGTTCCTATGGCGAGGGGCGGGCTGCGCTGCGCGAGGCGGTAGAGATTGTCCCGGAGGCCGCGCCCCTGCTGGCGGCACGCTGCCATCGTTGGCTGGGCCAACTAGAGATCGAGGACTGTTGCGACGCCGAAGCGCTGGCCTGTCTCGACGCCGCCGAAGCGATACTCCAAGGCCTCCCTGAAAATGGATCTGACGACTGGGTAGAAGCCTGGCTGGAAGTCCAGTTGAGCCGGAGCAACCTGCACTACTGGCGCAACGAATGCGATCTGCAAGCGGCGCTCCTCTCGCGCATCCAGCGCCGCTCGGTTCGCTGTCGACGACAGCATCGTCGAAGATGTTCGCGCCGCCCGGGCGATGGTCGCGGAGGACAGTCTGGAGCCGGAGGGGTTCCATTGGCAGACCTTGGGGTTCGTCCTCCTGCTCCACGGCGAGCTGTCCGCGGCTCGCGCCGAGCTCGATGGCGCGCTCGGCGCTGCGCGTCGCGCTGGCGACAGGTCCCTGGAACTGGCCAACCTCACTTTCCTGGCTTGGGCCTGCTTGCGCCAGCATGACCTCCCCGGTGTGAAGGAGATGATCGAGCAGAGCACTGGTTTGCTCCAAACCGACGGGTTCCCGACCGCGGGGATGATGAGGGCGATGTCGTCGTGGGTCGCGTGGCAGGAGGGTCACTTCGACGATGTTGAGGACATCGCCCGGGATGCGCTGGAACGATGGCGGCCGTGCCTGGTCCGCTACCCCTTCAGCTGGATATGCCTGTGGCCCTTGATCGCCGTACGCTTGGCGCGGGGGCGCGACGAAGAAGCCATGATGTCGGCGCGTGACATGGTAAGGCCCCCTCAGATGCGCATGCCCGCGCCGCTCGAAGCCCTGGTCGGGTCTGCCCTCGCCGCCTGGGAGGCCGGTCGTCGCTCTTTGGCAGTGGGACGGTTGGGTAAAGCGCTGCAAGTAGCCGAAGGGCTCTGCTTCGTATGACAGGAGTGGGGCCGCCGCAGTCGGGCGTCAGGTTGACCGTGGGCCGAGCGGTGCTTCAGCCTCCTCGTCGAGCCCAGAAATAGTACCTGCGAAGGGTTGATCCAACAACATCGCACACGACGAGAACTTGGTCGATCTGTTGAGCAACGGTGTCAGGGCCTAGCGGCGCGAGCTAGGGCACGAAGGTCCCCGTGAGGTGCCAAGAGCCTGTGAACCCGTTGAAGGGCCCCCCCGAGATCAGGCTCGACCAGCTCAAAACATAAATGTGGGTCAGCGCGTTATAGGACCCGGTGACCGGTCCTCCCTGGCTGAAACTGAGGTTGTTCCACTCGGCAGTGAAGCCCTTCACCTGGCCGCTGAGACGGCCACCGCTCACCGAGATCGCAGGGGCAGTGCCTTTGGTGGCGAGGCCGAAGTCGATCCCGGCGAAGTCCGCTGGTCGGATAATGCGGCCCGCCAGTGAATTTCCATGAGGGCCGAAAGCAGGGGTGGGGGCGGGCTGGAGCACTCCGGTGCGCAGTCCACCTCCGGTGCCCGCCACGATTAAGGTATAGGTCTTGTTGGTGTCCGCCGAGTACGGGTTCTTGAAGTACTTACCGCCGCCGGGATAGATCATCCGGAAGTACGACCCGCTCGCCACGCGGAACAAGCCGTTAAGCGGCTGTGCGGTTGAGGCGGTGGCGGTGGCGGTGCTGGTGGCCAACAGCGCCAGGGTGGCACTGATAACCAGGGCTGAGAGGGTGACGGTCCGGGGCAGGGACCGACTGGTCGTTCGCCTCATTTGACTCCTTCAAGTTGGGAACTGGGGATATCAGGACGGCGTGCGTCACGCACGCGACGTGCGCGGCCCGCTCCACCGGCGGCGGTGGCGGAACCGATCACGAGCAGGCCCGGGGCTACGAAGAACCACGGGAACAGCGGGAAGGGCGGGAGAGCGGCGACAGCCTGGTATTTGGTCACGTTGTCGCTCATGGCCCCGATCATGGGCGTCATGTCGTTGAGGATGTGGGCCCACTGGTCATCGAAGGTCGTTATTCCTGGGTACCGGCTGCTGATCTCGACGGAGCTCAGGCCCGAGCGCCGTAGTGCCGGGACCAGCTCAAGTTGCACCGCACCCTGGCCGACGGCCATGTCGCCGAAGTAGCCCTGGATCCGCTCGACGCGAGCGCGCGTCTCGATTGTCTTGAAGGCGTTCATCATGCGCCCGCCCGCCGGGGCCCGCGAGAACATTTGGAAAACCACTGGGGCCAGCACCAGTCCCAGGCCCAAGACGACCAGGGCGCGGCGGCTGGCCCGCCACCAAACAGGGCGCACAAGGCCGAGAGCCAGCACGCCCAGCAAGATGGCACCGGGAGCCACGAAGAACCAAGGGAAGAGCGTGAAGTTCGGGAGAGCGGCCACGGCCTCGTAGTTGGCGAGGTTGTCCCGGATCGTCCCCATCATCCCGCTCATGTCCGGGTATATCCCGCCCCACTGTGCCTCGAAGGCGACGAAATCAGGGAACCTGGTGGCGAAGCGGTTCAGGTCGGCTGCGGTGGGCGGCCCGGACAGCGCCGTCGCCACGCTCGTGCCCCCTTCTTTGACAGCGGAGCCGATCTCGCGTAGCTCTACCTGGTAGCCGCTCAGACGGGTGGCCGTCATGTAAGGGCGAAAGCCGGCGATCATGTCCGCCCCCTGAGGGGCACGGGTGAACATCTGGAAAACAAACGGCATGAGGACCAGTCCGAGCCCGAGCACGACGAGGGCACCGGCACTCCACCGGGCTCGTTTTCCGTGTCGACTTTCCACATCATTTCCATCGATGTGGTAGATGTTAGCCCACGTTGCCTTCTCGCGCTGGCGCTGATTGTCCTACCAGGCTGGGATGCCCGCTACTACGACCGCTACCGGGCCCCCTATCCCCGCGCCCCGGTGCCTCAGGCCTCGGAGGAGTACGGCTCTTGAGAATGCTGGCGGGGTTTGGTGCCAACCACCATCACCCCGGGCCGGCCCATCGCCTGGCCGCCGAGCTGAACGTTGTCGGGGTGCCGGTACCCCATCCGCACCAGCCGTCTCGGCTCCGAGGTCGTATTGAGGTACGAGCCGTGGACGGTGTTGATGTTGAAGCAGACGATGTCGCCGCGCCGTGCCGGCACCGGCGTCGTGCCGGCGAGCTGGTACTTGTCGGTCGGCAGGTGAGGGGAGCACATGGCCCCGTTGGCGACTGTCACGTGCTGCAGTGGACCGCCGAGATGCGAGCCCGAAAGGAAGCGGATCTCCCCGTTGTCGTGTGAAGTGTCGTCGAGGT
>CAYZVQ010000424.1:0-3843 GCA_964481925.1 uncultured Acidimicrobiaceae bacterium | reverse complement strand
TGGCTGGTCACAACGGCGAACCTGGAGCGGCCGGTCCTTCCCCTGCATAATACAACTCGGCCCGAAACTTGATCTGATCGTGAACCTGGTCGCGCCCTAGTCGAACTAGGCGCGGTCGTTCGGGCGAGGTCATGTCCACGTCGGTTTGGCCGCTGCGGGATATGCCTCATTTGGTGCCTCTCCGGTTGCCGAGGGGTGCACCGTTTGTGGCAGCTCGCCGGCGGCGCAAGTACGCCCCTCCTGTGGTGGCAACTACGCCAGCGAGTAAGGCGGCGAGGACCAGGCCGACGGCCAGGGTGATGGGTAGGCCGCGGGGGGTGATTTGTAACGGCTGTCCGGTGCGGAGGTTCAAAACGGGGGCAGCAACGTAGTGGGGGGCGGCACTGACATGGACGGAAAGGCTCCCGCTCTGCGCCGCCACGCCGAGGGCGCTGTCGCTGAGGTCGGCGGCGACGGTGTAATGCCCGGGGGCTAGGGCAGTGTTGAGGGTGCCTTCGACCGTGGTGCTGTCGCCGGGGTACACGGTGCCCATTTTGACGGCGACGGTGCCGACGGCCCGGCCGTTGGCGTTGGTGACGACCAACCGGGCGTCGGGTTGGAGGCTGAGGTTGCCGGTATTGGTCATGCCTACCGCGATGGTGGTGTGGCCGGCGAAGCTCGACGGGACCGCCGTGCCAATCGCCATGGCGGGGATGAGGCGGCCGGGAACGTCGATGACGATGGGCAGGGCCTCCCGGGTGACCTGGTCGAGGGCGACGGCCCCGGCGCTTTTTGCCTGAGCTTGTTCCTGGACGACCAGGCTGGTGACGTGCTCGCCGGGGGCGGTGCCCTTGGGGACCGAGACGGTGAAGCTCAGTTGCTCACTACGTCCGGGGCCGAGGCGGACAGTCCTGGCCGGGTAGGCGAGCCAGGTGGTGACGCCGCTTTCGGGCTGGCTTTGTAGCCCGGCGCCGAAGCCGCCGTTGACAATGGTGTAGACGTTGGCGGCGTAGGTGTCGGCCTCCGCGCCAGTGCTGCCGGGGTTGGACAAGGCCACGGTGAGCCGGCGCGAGGCGCCCGCCGGGAGGCTCACGGTGAAATAGGGTGCGCCGGTGCCGACGGGGGAGATATTGACCTGTGCTGAGGGTGTAGCCGCCCCGGCAGGAGGCGCGCCCAGCGCCACCAGGGCGATACCACCGGCGACGAGGGTGGCACATTGGACGGTGCGGGAAATCAACAGCATTGTGTGTTCCTTGCGGCTGAAGCGTGTGCGCCCAGTCGGACTGGGCGCACTCGCGGGTAGGTGGCGTTGGTTACGACGTTTAGCTGGTGGGCGGAGAGATGGTGACGGTGAGGGTGCCGCTGTAGCTGCCAGCCAGGCTGTCGGCAGTGCGGAAACCGTTGCCCGCCTCGCCGACACCTACGGCTGTTCGGTAGCCGACTTGGTACCGCCTCGCCACCCCATCGACCCCACTCGCTTCGACGGCCCGTCCGAGGCCGATGTCCTCAAGCATTACCTCGAAATGGTCCGAGCCTGGCGGGAGACCGAGCGCCCCCAACCAGGGCAGCGCCGCCGCGGCCGGGGACGGTACCGGTCAGTCCCATATAACCCCTGCTGTAGACGCAGGCGCCGCCGCTCACAGCACCGCTTCGCGTTCTCCTGTGGTGTGCCACGCTCCGAGCGTCACTTCGGCTCCCGTCCCATCCAGCTCGTCCGGTCCCGGTGCCGTCGTCAAGGTCAGCGTGGCCGTGATGGCTTACGCAGGCGTTCAGCTCGATAGCGCCGGCACCCCCGTAGCCGTGCGCACCAACACGGGCAACCCACCAGACTGCGAGGCATCGTGGTACGTTTTCGGGCCGCGGCATACCTCGGGCGAAGTGCTGGAGAACCTAACGGCCATCAACCAGGTGATGGACGCGGTGGCCGGGACAGCGACACTGCCCCGCCCAGGTCAGTGGCTGCCGGGTACTTGGTACCAGATCTAATCCTAAAACACGCGTTCGGGCAATTGATCGGCGCCCCCGCAAGGCCTCGGCGGCCGAGGCGGACGGCCTGGGACCGTGCTGAGGGCTGTGCCCGGCATTTTTGGGGCCGGCGTGAAGCACCTACGGCACTGTTTTTGCTGTTCCAGCCGTAGCAACCGGGTTTCTGGGCTCGCCCGCGCCAGGTGGGGCCCCGGCGGGATTTATCGTGTCGTTGATGTGAGCTGGTGAGGCCCCAAAGGGCTAGCCCAGCCTCCGCTGACTCCTCTAGCGATGTCAGCACCAAGGGGCCCTAGCAAATTGAGCCCTCTTAAGGACCAGGCGAGGCGTGCTCACCGTCGACCAACGAGCTCTCGTTAATGAGTGGAGGGTGCCTCACGTACGGCTCCATCGGATGGTCCAACATCTCGTCGTGGACGGTCGTTTACGGCAGATCGGCAAGGGCGAGCATGGCCAAAAGATCGAGATCGTCACTGTTCCGGACTAGGGAGAGCTACCCAAGGACCCCTTGTCAGCCCAGTTTCAGGACGCAAGGCTTCAAGTACACGGCGTAGCAACCTCGACAGTTGCGACACCACCCATCTCCGTGGTGTTTCGATGAAGGAGAATGTTAGCGTCATGGAGCGCTGGGACGAGGTTTCGGCCGAGGAGAGAACGCTCAGGCCGAAGCCCGGAAGGCACGCGTGGTCGTGGACCCAGGCGGCGGCGATCCTCGGCGTGTCCCGCACCACGCTGACCACGTACAAGCAGCGTAATGCGATCGTGATTCCAGACGGCCGTCGAATACCCTTCTACCAATTCGGTGGACATCGCCACTACGTCCCGAAGGCAACTGGCGGTCGCGAGCGCAGGCATGAGGAGGCTTTCCAGCAGCAGCGCCGCCTCTTGGTCGTTACTATCTATCACAGCGGCGTAGTGCCTCAGAAATACGTTGCCGTCGTTGCCCAGCCGAGCGGAAGCATTCCTCACGTCGATCTTGTGTCCTGCCATTTGCGTGGCGGCAAACGACCTGAAATGTTTGAGCTGGACCCTCCCGAGCCTCGCCGCCTCTCGTTCAAGCTCAACCCTATGGACCGGGTCGGTTGTTGTCTCGGCTTCCTTGCCGAGCTTCTTAACCAACTGTTGCCGCAGTCGTCTAAAGGCTTGCGTGACCGTGTTGGGGTTGAGTGATCTAGGGAATCGCTGAAAACAAAACTGTCCCAGTCGGGCACGATCTCGGCGTCATGACAAGCTGAGGCGTAGTGGTCCCACAGGGTAGTAAGAACAGCAACGGTACCAACGTTGATGGAGGTGCGCCGGTCACGCTTGGTCTTGGTTGTCTTCTCCTGAGGCCCATCGTTCCCCATCGTGATGGACCGTTGGACGATAAGCGCGCCAGCGTCGCGGTCGAAGTCTGACCAACGCCAGCCGCAGAACTCGCCGCCTCTGACCTGGTGCCCCCGGCGCGACTCGAACGCGCGACGCACGGTTTAGGAAACCGACGCTCTATCCCCTGAGCTACGGGGGCATATGCTTCTGACCAGCTAGTTTGTCATGAACCTCCAAGGTGTACCATCGTCTCGGGGCAACTTTTGGGCAACTTGGAGGGAGCAGCCATACGGGGCAACATCGAACAGCGTGGTGACGGCCGCTCGAGGCTGCGGGTCTTCGTCGGCCGTGAGAACGGGCGGACCAAGCTCGTCACCTGCAGCTTTCGTGGGACGAAAAGACAGGCCGAAACGGAGCTGGCGAAGTTCGTCGCCGATGTCGAGCGTAACCAGGTCGCTGTCAGGCACTCGGGCAGCCTACAAGACCTCCTGATCCGTTGGCTCGACGCCATCGACCCAGACTGGTCCCGGTACACCATGAAGGAGTACGAAAGGCTGGTCGAGCGGGACATCG
>CAYZVQ010000423.1:0-3845 GCA_964481925.1 uncultured Acidimicrobiaceae bacterium | reverse complement strand
GCGCCCGAGCAGTTCATGAAGGACAAGGCGGACTTCGCCCGCAAGAACATCGCCCGCGGCCGGCCCTTGGTGGCCACCGTCTACGCCGGGGGCGTGCTCATCTGCTCGGAGAACCCGTCGCGCTCGCTCCACAAGGTGAGCGAGATCTACGACCGCATCGCCTTCGCCGGCGTCGGCAAGTACAACGAGTTCGACCAGTTGCGGGTCTCGGGGGTCCAGCACGCCGATATCAAGGGCTACCAGTTCAGCCGGGAGGACGTCGACGCCCGCTCGCTGGCCAATCTGTACGCCCGCTACATGGGCAACGTCTTCACCCACGAAATGAAACCTCTGGAGGTCGAGATACTCGTCGCCGAGGTGGGGCCCAACCCTGGCGAAGACCAGATCTTCCACATCCTCTACGACGGCACCGTCGTAGACGAGGACCGGTTCACTGCTCTGGGCGGCGAGGCGGAGGCCATAACCGGCCGCTTGGCCCGGGCCTACCGGGCCGACTGGCCCCTGGCCGAGGCTCTGACAGCTTCCGTCAGCGCCCTGAAGGGCCAGGAGCGTCAGCTGTCGCCACACGAGCTCGAAGTGGCCGTACTGGACCGGGGCAACGGGCGCCGGGCCTTCCGCCGGGTGCTGGAGGCCGAGGTCTCCGAGCTCCTGTCCGGCGAGCGGCCCCGCCGTCGGGGCAGCAAGGACGCCGCCGACCAGTCGGGAGCGCCTGAGCCTTCAGCGCCTGAACCTTCAGCGCCTGAACCTTCATCGACCGAGACCGTTTAGGCCGAGAGACGGTTATGGGCGGGGAAGCGGCCCTGGTCCTCTAAGCCCCCCGGCCGCCACGGGGCGTGGTCGCTACTGGCCGATGAAGTGGGCCACGACGGGCGCGCCCGCCACCAGCAGGGCTGCCACCGCGGCGGCGGTGCGCTTCCACGGCGAGCCCCAGCGCCGGGCCCTGGGACGGCCGGGGTCGTCCCGGATAACCAGGATGTCGTCGTCACCCGCGAGCACGTACGGCCCCGCGCCCCCGTCGAGGGAGCCGCGTTGGCGTTCGGAGAAGGCGGCTTCGACCTCGTCAGCCAGGAGCAATGCCGCCGCCAGTTCGGCCTGCTCCTCTTCCACGAGCACCGACACGGCCCCAAAGGGGTAGGGGCCGGACACGTTGCCCTGCAGGTGGGTGACGATACCTTCGCAGCCGAGCCGGGCGGCCAACACCTTGGCGTGCCAGCCGTCGGGGACAGTGCGCAGGTGGACCATACGCAGCCCTTGGCTCATGGCGAATACCCTACCCCACCTGGTCTAGCGCGCTCCGGCACAAGAGGTGGGGCATTCCTGGCTCCATAAGCGGGGTAGCCTGCCGATCGGGAGACAGAGCCACCGACATGGAACGACGCATCTTCGGCTTAGAGAACGAGTACGGCGTTACCTGCACCCTTCGCGGTCAGCGCCGCCTGAGCCCGGACGAGGTGGCGCGCTACCTTTTCCGGCGCGTCGTGTCCTGGGGCCGATCGTCCAACGTGTTCCTGGAAAACGGGGCCCGTCTCTACCTCGACGTCGGCAGCCACCCCGAGTACGCCACCCCAGAATGTGACTCGATCAGCGACCTGGTGGTCCACGACAAGGCGGGCGAGCGGATATTGGAGCACCTGGTCGTGGCGGCCGAGGCACGCTTGCGGGAAGAAGGGATCCGGGGCGTCATCTTCCTGTTCAAGAACAACACTGACTCGGCCGGCAACTCCTACGGCTGCCACGAGAACTACCTGACGACGAGGCGGGACGACTTCACGCATTATGCCGAGGTGCTCATCCCGTTCCTCATCTCCCGCCAGATTTACGCCGGGGCGGGCAAGGTCCTCCAGACAGCTCGAGGCGCTCAGTACTGCATAAGCCAGCGCGCCGAGCACATCTGGGAAAGCGTCTCGTCGGCCACCACGCGCAGCCGGCCGATTATCAACACCCGGGACGAGCCTCACGCCGATGCCGAGCGCTACCGCCGGCTTCACGTGATCGTGGGCGACTCCAACATGAGCGAGTACGCCACCTTTTTGAAGGTGGGGACGACCAGCATCATGTTGCGCATGCTGGAGGACAGCTCGGTCGTGATGCGTGACATGACCCTGGAGAACCCGATCCGGGCCATCCGGGAAATAAGCCACGACACCACCTGCCGGCGCAAGGTGCGCCTGGCCAATGGCCGGGAGGCCAGCGCCCTCGACATCCAGTCCGAGTACCTCGAGCGAGCCCAGCGCTACCAGCAGGCGAAAGGGTTCTCCCCCTTGGAGGACAAGGCCCTGCAAATGTGGGAGCACTGCCTGAAAGGGATCGAGAACGACCCCTGGTCGCTCGACCGGGAATGCGACTGGGTCATGAAACGCAAATTGATCGAGGCCTATCGCGAACGTGACGGTATCCCGCTCACCCACCCCAAGGTGGCCTTGATGGACCTCCAGTACCACGACGTCAACCGCCAACGAGGCCTCTACTACCGCATGGAGGCACGGGGCATGACCGAGCGCATGGCCACCGACGAGGACATCGAACGGGCCCTCGACGAGCCTCCGCAAACGACGCGGGCCCGCTTGCGGGGCGAGTTCATCAGGCGGGCCAAGGAGCGCCGGCGCGATTTCACGGTGGACTGGGTGCACTTGAAGCTCAACGACCAGGCGCAGCGCACAGTGCTTTGCAAAGACCCGTTCAAAGCCCGCGACGAGCGGGTGGAAAAGCTGATCGCGTCCCTGTGAGACGCACCGGGGGGGACCTGGCCCCGGAGAGAGAGCTTTGAGGCCATGGACAGGCTGGAACGGCTCGTCAACCTGGTCGTCGCCCTGCTCGACACCCGGCGGCCGCTGAGCCGCCAGGAAGTACGCGAGCGCGTAGGCGGCTACAGCGAGGACGAGGAAAATTTCCACCGCAACTTCGAGCGCGATAAGGACCTCCTGCGGCAAATGGGGATCCCGGTGGTCACCGAGCCCATCGACCCCTCCCGCCCCGAGGCGGGGCTCGGGTACCGGGTGCCACGCGACCTCTACGAACTGCCCGATGCCGGCTTGGACGAGGACGAGCTGGTCGCGTTGGGCCTCGCCGCCTCGGCCGTGGGCTTCGAGGGGATGGCGCAGAGCTCCACGACGACGGCCCTGTGGAAGCTGGCAGGGGCTGGCGGGGCCGGCAGTTCCCGGGCCCGGCCCCCGGCGGCACCACCGGGCGGGCCCCTGGTGGACGTGCCCTTGGACGAGACGGTGGCCACCCTTTTTGCGGGCGTGACCGAGCGGCGGGTGGCGCGCTTTGGCTACAACGGCCGGCCGCGGCGCGTCGACCCGTACGGGCTGTCCTACCGGGAGGGCCGGTGGTACCTGGCGGGGTTCGACCACGGACGGGAGGCGGAGCGGTCCTTCCGCACCGACCGCATGAGCGGTCCGGTCGAGCTCGAGGGCGCGCCCGGTGCCTTCGTGCGCCCGGAGGGGGCGCCGTCCGGGCCCGTGCCGGCCTGGCGGCTGGGCGACGACGACGAGATCGTCGTGGACCTCAAGGTCGATGCCAGCCAGGCCCAGTGGGCGGTCACCCAGGCCGGCGAGAGCTCGGTATGCGGGGAGAGCTCCGATGGCACCACGTACTTGAGGTTACGGGTCACCAACCGGGCCGCTTTGCGCAGCTTCGTGCTCGGGTTCTTGGACCACGCCGAGGTCCTTGGGCCGCCCGAGGTGCGCGACGAGGTCGTGCAGTGGCTACACACAATCGAAGCCCGGGACGAGCCCGCCGGCCACCGGTCATCGGGCACGGGCCATAAGGCACCGGCCATCAGGCACCAGGCATGAGGCACCGGGCATGACCCGCCCCAACTCTGCTCAACGACTGGCGCGGCT
>CAYZVQ010000422.1:0-3851 GCA_964481925.1 uncultured Acidimicrobiaceae bacterium | reverse complement strand
TTGACCATCTCGTAGCGCAGCTCGGGGCTATAGCAGGCAATGGCGTCGGGAGAGCTGTCCAGGACGGCCCGCAACTGCGCTTCCCGGCGCAGCAGCTCTTGTTGGGCCTCGATCTCCGCGGTGACGTCCCGGGAGATGCCGAAGGTGCCGAGGATGTTCCCGTCGTCGTCGCGCAGCGGGGCTTTGCTGGTCCGGTACCAGCCCCCGGGCCCGGCGAAGGTGGTGTCCCGCTCGAGGACGTCGACGATGGCTTCGCCCGTTTCCATGATCCTCTGCTCCTCGGCGATCCACTCCAGACCGAGCTCGGGCTCGAAGAGGTCCAGGTCGGTCTTGCCGACGAAGTGCTCGGGGCCGAGGTCGGGGTCCTCGCTGGAGCCCTTCCTGCGCTCGCGGTCGATGGTGTGTTGCACCACTCCCCTGCTCACGAACATGAAACGGCAGTTCAGGTCCTTGAAGTAGATTGCCTGGTTGGTGCTGGCGAACAGGTTGCGAAGGCAAACGTTCGCGATGTGGTCGTCCCAGACGAGCTCCTGAGACCCGACATCCCGGTCGTCTGTGTGCACCACGAGCCTCCCAGCCTCGCTCCTCGCAGCCCTTCCACCTATGTATCGGCAGATCGCCGGCTTCGTTGAGAAGGCGGGGCACCACCGACGCCATGGCGCCGCGGCACTCCCGTAACCAGAAGGAGGCCCGGCGGCGCATGCCGGCCATCCTGGTGGCGGTCGGCGCGACCATCGTCGTCCTCGCCCTGGGCGCCGTCGTCGCCACTCGGGGACGTCGCCCGTCCGTGGCCAAACACCGGCCCCCCCAGGCCCAGGTCCAGGCGCTCGAACCCGCCCTTTTCAGTCCGGGAGCGTGCGTGGCGCTCCCACCGACGGCCGGCAACCGGCACGTGACGGTCTTCCTCGACGCCGGTCACGGCGGGCTCGACCCGGGCGCCATCGGGACGACCACCGCGGGCCGGACGATCTACGAAGCCGACGAGACCCTGCCGGTCGAGCTGGCCACCATGGAGCTCCTGCGGGCCCATGGCTTCCGGGTGGTCGTCTCCCGAACGCGCTCGTCGTCGGTGGTCAGGCTCACGCCCGCCGATGTCTCGGAGGGTGTGCTCACCGAGAAGGGCGCCCACGACGACGTGGCCGCCCGGGACATCTGCGCCAACCTCGCCCGGGCGTCGGTGCTGGTAGGGATCTACTTCGACTCAGGCGCCCGCCCTTACAACGCCGGCAGCGTCACGGCCTACGACGCCGCCCGTCCCTTCTGGCGCAAGAGCCCCCGCATCGCCACCCTGGTCCAGCGCGACGTGCTCAGCGTCATGGACGCCCAGCACTGGGCCATCCCGAACGAGGGCGTGCTCCCCGACAGCGGGCTCGGCTCAGTCGTGCCCACCGAGCCGGGGACGGGCGGGCCGCTGGCGGCCGACGCCGAGGGCTACGGCCACCTGCTGCTCCTCGGCCCGGCGATGCCCGGGTATTTCTCCACCCCCAGTCAAATGCCCGGAGCGGTGGTCGAGCCGCTGTTCATCACCGACCCGTTCGAAGGGAGCATCGCGGCCAGTACGAAGGGCCAGGACGTCATTGCCTCAGGCCTCGCGGAGGCCGTCGAGCAGTACTTCGCGAAGCCTCCGGCCCCCCTGGTCCGTGACCGATGAGGACCGTTGACATCTAGTAACGTCCCGTCGGAACCACCCCCGCCAGGGTGCCTGATCAGGTCAACAGCTACAGGACTCGAAAGAGTGAGGAGGCAATGATGGTGAAAGACATTGATCAACCCGCCCACCAATCCGCCCGGCCACGGCGCCGCGGCTGGCACGCGTCGGCGGCGATGCTGTCGGCAGCGGCCATGGTGGCCGGCGTCGGCGTGCTCGCCGGTACTTCGGCGAGCTACGGGGCCACGGCCCGGCTGACTGCGAACGCGAACTCGAGCTTCCTCGCCTGCGAGGTCACAGACACCGGCGGCATCAACGACCGGTCCTTCAATGCCTCCGCCTACGCCGGCTTGAAGGCCGCGGTGGCCGTGGACCACAACATCGTGCCCAAGTTCCTCTCGTCGACCTCGACGAGCGACTACACACCCAACATCGACGACTTCCTGAGCGAGCACTGCGGCATCATCATCACCGTCGGTTACGACATGGCCGCGGCCACCCAGACCGCCGCCAAGGCGAACCCGAAGTTGGACTTCGCCATCGTCGACTGCCCGGGCGGGACGGCAGCCGGTTGCCCCGGCGCCAGCCCCTCCGAGACGACCCTTCCGAACATCGACAACCTCGCCTACGAGACGAACCAGGACGGCTTCCTCGGCGGGTACCTCGCCGCCGCCGTCGCCAAGTCGAACTCGATAGCACCTGACGGCGCCGTGGGCGAGTTCGGCGGCGAGAACATCCCGACCGTCACCATCTACATGGACGGCTGGGTGGCGGGTGTGCGCTACTACGACCAGCTGAACCACAAGTCGGTGAAGGTGTACGGCTGGTACCCGACCTCCAAGGGCCGTACCGCCGACAACTACACCGGCAGCGGGCTGTTCACTAGCAGCTTCACCGACGACGACCTCGGCAAGACCGATACTCATGCCCTCATCGGTGAGGGCGCGAGCGTGATCTTCTCTGTGGCCGGCGGGGTCGGCCTCGGCGCCTTGGCCGCAGTCCAGACGGCTGATTCCGCCAGCCCGGGTTCGGCCGAGATGGAGTGGGTCGACACCGACGGCTGCATCTCAGACCCGAGCGGCTGCTCGCACTTCATCACCAGCGTCGACAAGGGCATCCTGCCGTCGGTCGAGACCGCGGTGCTGGCCGCGGCCCACGGCACCTTCAAGGGCGGCTTCTACGTCGGCGACCTCGCCAACGGAGGCGTTTCCCTGGCTCCGTACCACGACTTCGCCAGCAAGATCCCGGCGAGCGTGCAGTCCGCGCTCAGCACTATCAAGGCCGGCATCGAGAGCGGCAAGATCTCGGTGAACCCGTGCAGCTACCCGGCGGCGGCAGCCACCCCCGCCTCGTCTGCCTCCTCCGTCTGCTCGGGATAAGGGACCACCTCAGCTGGGACCGGGCCGGTCGGAGACCGGCCCGGTCCCTCGTCTGAAGCCAGGAGCCGCCCGATGAAGCTTGAGCTCATCGACATCACCAAGCGTTTCGGCACCTTCGTCGCGAACGACGAAGTCAGCTTGACCGTCGAGGAAGGGGAGATCCACGGCCTCCTCGGCGAGAACGGCGCCGGCAAGACGACACTGATGAACGTGCTGTTCGGCATGCTGCGGCCGGACAGCGGGGAGATCCGCATCGGCGGCGAACCCGTCAAGATCTTGGGCCCCGGCGACGCCGTGCGCGCCGGGATCGGTATGGTCCACCAGCATTTCATGTTGGTAGACGTGTTCACCGTGGCCGAGAACGTGGTGCTCGGGTTCGAGCCGACGAAGGGCAAGGTCTTCTACGACCGGCGACGGGCGGCCACTAACATCCGCCGCCTATCGGCGGAGCACGGCCTTGAGGTGGACCCCGAAGCCGTCGTCGAAGACATCCCGGTTGGGGTCCGGCAACGAGTCGAGATCCTGAAGGCCCTCGAGCGCGACGCCCAGGTGCTCATCCTCGACGAGCCGACCTCGGTGTTGACGCCGCAGGAGACCGAGGCTCTCTTCCGTATCATGCGCTCGCTCGCGGCCACTGGGCGCTCGATCCTTTTCATCAGCCACAAGCTGAGGGAGGTCCGCGAGATCGCCGACCGGGTGACGGTGATGCGGCGCGGGAAGGTCATCGGCACCACCACGCCCGCTGAGTCGAGCGAGCAGGAGCTCGCCTCGATGATGGTCGGCCGGTCCGTCGAGCTCACGGTGACGAAGGGCCCGGCCGTTCC
>CAYZVQ010000421.1:0-3866 GCA_964481925.1 uncultured Acidimicrobiaceae bacterium | reverse complement strand
CCGATTCCTGTTTGAACCCTGCGAGGTGGCTGCGGCATGGGAACCGTCTACCTTCTCGAAGTCCGACCCCGTCGGGGTCGTAGACGAGGACCAGGTCCACGCCTCCAGCGTGCATCCGGAGCCACCAGCGCGCGACTCGACCATGTGGCGGAGGAGCCTGAGCAGCGACAGGTGGGACGCGGCCACCGCCCGCCGCCTAAGTGGCTCCACTGTCAGCCCGGCCCACTTGGCGAGGAGGAGGGTCGAGCGGTGCTAGTGCCGCGTCAGGCAACGTTGGCCCTGTAATCCACCACCTGAGGGCACTGGTCGTTCATCCTGGTCTGACAGGTTCCCGTCAGATCGGAGGTGGTCGTGTCCAGAGAAGGCTTGCGGGTCAGAGAGGTAAGCAACGAGGAGGGCAACAAGCTCCTGCGGGTGGTGCGTCGCTCGTCGGGGTCCGTGGTGACCTGGCGCCGCGCCCAGATGGTGTTGTTGTCCGTGCAGGGCATGGACGTGGCCGGCATCGCCAAGGTGACCTTCACCAGCCCCGACCGGGTCCGGGAGGTCTTGAACAACTTCAACGAGGACGGCTTTGAGTCGCTCTACCCCAAGTACTCAGGGGGGCGGCCCCCGACCTTCACCCTGCCCCAGCGCCAGCAGGTAAAAAAGATCGCCCTATCGCGCCCCGTGGACCACGGGCTGCCCTTTTCGACCTGGAGCCTGGCCAAGCTGGCCGACTTCCTGGTCGCCGAGGGGGTGGTCGAAGACATCAGCCACGAAGGCCTTAGGGAACTGCTCCACAAGGAAGAGGTGTCCTTTCAAGCCGTAAAGACCTGGAAGCAGTCCGACGACCCCGACTACGAGGCCAAGAAGAACCGGGTGCTGGAGCTGTACGACATCGCCGAAGCTAAGGCCGCCCCCGGACCGGGTGACCCCACGGTGGTGTTCTCGGTGGACGAGTTCGGCCCCCTCAACTTGTTGCCCCGGCCCGGCAAGCAGTGGGCGCCGGTGGTGCGCCGGGCGGCCAAGGGCTCCACCTCGGCCCCCAGGCGCCGCCGGCTACGGGCCACCTACCACCGCACCAAGGGGGTACGGCACCTGCTCGCCGCCCTCGACATGAACGCCGACAAGCTCTACGGGCACATAAAGGCGGACAAGAAACGCACGACCTTCCTCGCCTTCTGCCGTTACCTGCGCTCGCTGTACCCGCCCGAGGTCCGCATCGCCATCGTGATGGACAACTTCAGCCCTCACCTGTCGACCAAAAAGGACAGCCGGGTAGGCGACTGGGCGGCGGCCAACAACGTAGAGCTGGCCTATGTACCGACGAACGCGTCGTTCCTCAACCGCATCGAGTGCCACTTCACCGCCCTGCGCCATTTCGCCCTCAACGGGACCGACCACCGCAGCCACGAAGAACAGAACTCGATGATCCGCCGCTACATCGCCTGGCGCAACCGCCACCGGGACAACGAAGCACTTCGTGCAATTTCATTGGGGTGCGGCTCTTCTGGAGGGACAACCGGGGCGTTTGCTCTGATCGCTTAGCCAGGGTTTCCTCTTTCGGGGCTGGCACATGTGGGATCCACCACAACAGTGCAGGCGTGTGACACTATCTGCTTGTGGTACACGAGCAGAAAGGAGCACGGTAGTGTATGCCCATAACAGTTCGCGGCCCCGAGGTCCCAAAGTTCGTGCGCGGCTCGGTAGTGGTGCAGAGGCGCCGGTGCGGCAAACCGAACTGCCACTGCGCCACCGGGGAGGCCCTGCACGAAGCGACGGTGCTCAACTACTCCGAGGCGGGCAGGACGCGAGCCGTGATGCTGCCCGCCGAGGCGGTCGGGCCGGTGCGAAAAGCGGTGGAGCGTTACCGGGCGGCGCAGCGGGCCTTGGAGGACCAAGCCAACGCCGGGTTGGCCAAAATAGTCGAGGCCTGGGGCGCCAAGAGGTAACGCCCATGGCCCCCGAAGACGGTTTCGGGCGCTCACGCCAGCTGGTGGAGCAGTTGATCGGGTGGCTCGGGGACGCGCCGGCTGCGGCCATGACCCATGCCGAGCTGGAGGACCGCTTGTCCACCGACATGCGCGAGGCCGTCCGCCAGCTGTACCAGGACCACCTGGACCTGCGCTCCCAGCGCGAGCAGCCTCTAAAAGCCGTCGCCAGTGCCACCGGGGCCGTCCACGGGGCGGTCGAGACCGGCCACGAGCGGTCCCTGGCCACGGTGTTCGGCGAGGTCAGGGTGCGCCGCATCGCCTACCGCCACCGTGGCGAGGACAACCTCTGCCCGGCCGACGCCCATCTCAACCTGCCCGAAGGGCGTTACTCCCACGGCCTGCGCCGCATGGCCGCCGAGGAGGCGTCGCGTGGCTCTTTCGACGAAGCGGCCGCCGCCATCGGCCGGGCCAGCGGCCAGCACGTGGCCAAGCGCCAGGTAGAGGAGCTGACGAGGCGTTCCGCGGTGGACTTCGAGGCCTTTTACGACCACGCCAAGCGGGTCGAGGCGGCCGGCCCCGACGTGGTCGTGATCTCCGCCGACGGCAAGGGCATCGTTATGCGCCCCGCCGCCCTGCGCCCGGTCACCGCAGCCAGGGCCAGTTCCAAGAAGCTGGCTACACGTCTGTCAAAAGGCGAGACCCGTTACCGCAAACGCATGGCGGAAGTGGGCGCCGTCTATGCCGTAGTGCCTGTCCCACGCGGCCCCGAGGACGTGATGGGCCCAGGTGAGGCGGCCGCCCCGGTGGCAAAGGCGAAATGGCTAACCGCCAGCGTCGTCGACGACGCCGTCCATGTGCTGTCGATGATCTTCGACGAGGCGGAGCGGCGCGACCCGGGCCACCAGGGCACTTGGGTGGCCCTGGTCGACGGGGCCAACTACCAGATAGCTCGCATCAAGGCCGAGGCCAAGGCACGCAACGTGGAGGTCGCCATCATCTGCGACTTTGTCCACGTGCTCGAGTACATCTGGAAGGCGGCCTGGAGCTTCTTCGACGAGGGCGACAGCGGTGCCGAGGCCTGGGTCAAGCAAAAGGCGCTGGAGGTACTGCGCTCCAAGGCGACCACGGTGGCCGCCGCCATCCGCCGCAAGGCGACCTGCATGGGCCTGGGGCCAAAAGCACGGGCCAACGCCGACACCTGTGCCGACTACTTGTTGCACAAGGCCCCGTACCTGGACTACGCCAACGCTCTCCAAAAAGGGTGGCCTATCGCCACCGGTGTCATCGAAGGTGCCTGCCGCCACATCGTCAAAGACCGCATGGACATTACTGGGGCCCGTTGGGGCCTCGACGGCGCTGAGGCAGTCCTGAAGCTACGGGCGCTGCGCTCGAACGGCGATTTCCCCAGCTACTGGGCCTATCACCTCGCCCAAGAAAGGCGCCGTGTCCACGAGTCACGCTACGCCAACGGTGTTATCCCAAGAGCTGCGTGACGTCCCTCCAGGGGATCCACACCCATAAGATTGGCAACAAAGTAGCCGTCCCGGCAGGCTGGGTTGGCGTCGCGCGAGTAGACGATATGGAAAGACCTGGGTACGCGGGCCTGGAGCTGGCACGAGAGGGCTTGTCGGACGTCGGCTTCGATGGCGATGTGCCCCCCGGCAGGCCCAAGGCTGTCGGGGACAGCACGCCAAGAAAGCACCTGCGCACGTGGGGGTAATTGCGCAGCGACGGACGGGGATATTAGGGCGATTTGTGAAATCAAAAGCACAAAGGATAAGACTTTACGTCTGCACGTCAACGCTACCCCCGGGGTCCTTATGATCTGATGATACCAAGGTCGGGTCAGCCCCGCACCGTCCCGGAACCCTTGGCAGTCCTCGGCACGAGCCCGTGCAGCCGCCGCGCCCAGAACGTGGCATGCTCGCCGAGCGGCGCCGGCGTCGCTCATCG
>CAYZVQ010000420.1:0-3880 GCA_964481925.1 uncultured Acidimicrobiaceae bacterium | reverse complement strand
CGGAGAGGGCCAATGCGGCTCGCGAGATCCACGACATCCTGGCCCACAACCTCGGCGCTCTGATCGTCCAGCTGGACGCCGTCAACGCCTTGATGGAAGCCGACCAGCCCAACCTTGGTGCCATCAGGCCGGTGCTCCGGGCCGCTCACCAGCACGCCGTAGACGGGCTCGCCGAGGCCCGGGACGCCGTCAGCAGCCTGCGGGAGGACATCAAGCCGCTGGAGATATCGGTACGTCAGCTCACCGACGCTGACCCCAGCGCCTCGCTGCAAATATCCGGCCCACCGAGAGCGGTCCCTGCCGACGTTGCCTTCATGGTGCGCCGGATCGTCCAAGAGGCCGTCACCAACGCCGCCAAGCACGCCCCCGGGAGCCTGGTTACCGTTCGGGTCGCCTTTCAGCCCGGCGCCCTGGACGTGACCGTCACTGATGACGGGCGCCCGTCCGGCGTGGGGCCAAGCGTTTTAGCCGGCAGTGGCGGCGGCTACGGCCTGGAGGGGATGCGGGAGCGGGCTGCGCTGATCGGGGCCCGCCTGAGCGCCGGGCGCCTGGACCGTGGCTGGCAGGTGCACCTGAGCGTCCCCGACCGGGCGGCCCAGAGATGACCGACGACAGCCCGGGGCCGATCAAGGTCGTCGTAGCCGATGACCAGAGGGCCATCAGAGAAGCGCTGGCCATGGTCCTGGACAACGAGAGCGATATCCGCGTCGTCGGCCAGGCCGCCGACGGCGACGAGGCGGTGACGTTGGCTGGTGCTGAAGGAGCACAGGTCGTGCTCATGGACCTGCGCATGCCCGGGACCGATGGTGTCGAGGCGACCCGGCGGCTCCGAGCCCAGCACCCAGAGATAAAGGTCGTGGTCCTCACCACCTACGCGGACGACGAAAGCATCAGCGAGGCGCTCACCGCCGGGGCCATTGGCTACCTGACCAAGGACGCCGGGCACCGCCAGATCGCCCTCGCCGTCCGCTCGGCCGCCGCGGGCCAGACGGTCCTCGACCCTGCTGTGCACTCGGCTCTGCTGCGCCGGACGCTCGAGACGCCTAGACCTCCCGACGTCCGTGCCGCCCCGGCGGAACTGCCCGACGGTCTTACCGCCAGAGAGGTGGACGTGCTCGGAGGCATAGCCGGGGGCCGGACCAACGCCGAGATCGCGGCCGAGCTGTACATCTCGGAGGTCACCGTCAAGAGCCACATCAACCATCTCTTCGCCAAGATCGGGGCCCGCAGCCGGGCGGAGGCGGTCCGCTACGCCTACGAGCACGGGCTCACGAGAGACAAGCTACGTTGACAGTGGTGCGCCCACCGGGCCGGGGTACCGAGCGGCGCTGAGGGCGCTCAGCTGCCCGGCGAGGGGCCGGGAGACTTACCGTGCTCGCTCACCAGCGCTCGCAGCGCTGAAGCGTCCCTGGCGAGGGCGGCCCCGAGGCTGGGAGCGCTGTCGGCCGGGAGCCCTGGGGTAACAACGCCGCCCTGGCGGAGCATCTCGGCGGTGGCCTCCATCAACCGGGCGGCCCGGGCCAGCGCCGCCTGGGGCAACAGGACCGGGCCGATGGCTGGCTCGGGCCGTTCGTACAGGACCTGGCCGACCAGGGAGATCAGGTCCAGCGCCCCGTTGGCACCCACGGCATCGGCGTTGGCCATCCTCACATGACCGGCTTCGGCCAGGGCGGCGATCGTCCGGCCCACCGTGCCGAGCGGGACGGGGATGGTGCGGGGCTGGTCGTGGAGATCGGCTCCGGGCTGTTCGATGGCGAGCTCCAGTGCCGCCTGACGGGCGACACCTCGCAGGCTTTGTTCGTCGACGTAGCGGCGGGCGGACTGCTCGCTGATACCGAGCCCGGTGGCCACGGCGGCGAGGCGCTGGCGGACCAGCTCGGCCACCTGGGGCCGCGCTACGACGAGGCCAAAACCGCCGAGCTCGTCGAGCACCATGTCGGTGCTGTGGTCCATCCAGGTACGCCGGCGCGGCTCCAGGTGCTCGAAGACATCGTCCCAGCGGCGCTGGAGCCTCTTGGTCGGCGCATGGTTGGCTTCGAAGGCCACGACGCCCATCAGCTCCTCGAAGTCTTCCTCCGGACCGGAAAGCTCGACCCCGCTGGGGGTGGGCCGGGCGCTGTAGAGCAGGCGCTCGCAGTGGCGGTCCATGTAGAACTCGTCCAGCAGCAGATGGTAGGTCTTCTCGGGCAGTACCAAGCTCACGAGCTCGTCGTCCTCATCAGGCCCGGCCACGCTCGACAAGTCGGGCGGTAGGCCCTCCCAACCCTCGATCGTGCCTGCTTCTCCACAGGCCGGGCACTCCCAACGGATCCGAGGGGGCCTTTCCTGGAAGCCGACGACCAGGCGCCCCGGGCAGGCGAGGCGGCCCGGGCGCCGGCGGCAGGCGAGAGCGGTGGCATGGGGCCCCTTGTCTGTGGACGCCGTGGCGGAGCTGACGATGCGGTAGAGGTAGCGGAGCAGGCGTAGGGCCGGTGCCGGGGCGTCGGGGTCGAGCTCGATGCCCTCGAAGTGGCGAAGGTCGATGACGTAGATCACGTGCGAGGGAGCCGGTTACTCGGAACCGACGACGCGCAGGCGCCGGCCCGAAACGTGCCTTAGTCGCACCTTGGCCAAGAAATGGCGCGGTAGAGGAGCCAGGGAACGGACCGCGAGCAGGGCGTCAGCCTCAAGGTCCGAGCCTGGCTCTACGACCATTGACGAGCCATGGCCTTGGACGCTCCACGCCGCCGCCCCGCTCACCTCGTCGACCCAGTCGGCCTCGAACGCCACGACGCTGCTCGAGAGGGCGGCGGTCAACTTGCTCCCCAGTCCGGTGGCGAACACGACTTGGCCGTCGATCAGCGCGTAGTTGACCGGCAGGATCGCCGGTGTGGCGTCCATGGTCACTCCCACCCGCCCGAGGGACACAGAGGCCAGGAGCGCGTAGCACTCCTCTTCATCGAGCACCTCGAAGCCCGCGGAGTCGATCTTCGGCACACCCCATAGTCTCTCTTCGGAAGGGCAGTGTCTAGGGCAAAGGCGCGTCGCCGGGCCCGAGGAGGTGCTATTTGCGCTCCGTGGAAAGTCGTTGGGCTCTTCTGGGCCGACAGCAACAAGGTCGTTACCCAAGCTCTAGGCCGTCCGCCGCAGCATCGCCGCCGCGCTGAGGGCGACCCAGGCGTCGCCCACCGTCAAGCCCAGCCGTTGGGTCAGACCGTGAGCCGGTGCGCCCAGGGCACTGGCCAGGAGCAATGCGCCCGTAGTCGTCCCGGCCAGGACCGACAGGCGGCTCAGCCGGCGGTGGCCGACGTCGGCCAGAGCCCCGGAGGCGGCTATGGGGAGGGCCGCCAGGGTGGCGTAGCCGGCCACCGCGAACACGGCGTGCGCAGTCCCCGACAGGGGCCGGCCCAGGGGGAAGGCGGCCACGCCCAAGGTGGCCACACCAGTCGCTACCGCCCAGGCCCACGCACGGCCTGGTCGGCGCTGACGGCGGGCCAGGCCGTAGGTAATGAGCCCGGCACCGTAAACGACAAATCCGCCCGTCATCTCGGGCCGGGTCGTCGTGCCGAGCTCGGCCAGGCGGCTGATGGCCTCGTTGACGGGGGAGTAGCCCGGGCGGAGGGCGCCCAGGACCGCCCAGTCGGCAACGAACACCGCCGGTCCCACGACCCCGCCCCAAGCCATCCAGTCTCTGGGCGCCAACCAGCGGAGCAACCTGTCGGAGGTGCCCCGGACTGCCTCGTCGCTCACCATGCTCCTAAGCCCCCCAATCCGGGCTGCACAGTGTCGGCCCGCTCCGACCCTACCCGGGCACCGAAGGGCCGCCTAGAAGCCTAAACAGGGCGGGCGGCATAGGCGAGGAGGGCGGCCCGCGAGGCATTTGTCACCCGCTGCATGAGGC
>CAYZVQ010000419.1:0-3919 GCA_964481925.1 uncultured Acidimicrobiaceae bacterium | reverse complement strand
ATAAGGAGAGGAGGGTTTAAGGTCTGTGAGAGCCTTCGAATGCTTGCGCGCGTGCCGACAGTCGTAACGCTGTGCGTTGGTGCGGGTGCGAGCGGCGTCGCCTCGAGCCGTCGAGGGTGTGACGCTCACCGCCCCGAGGCCCAGTGACCCGAGGCCCAGTGACCCGAGGCCCAGTGACCAGCTCCCGTCCCGTTTGGTTCGGCGACGAGGGGCGCCCCGCATTCGGGTGGTTCCACAGCCCTTCTGACGGTCTGGCTGGTGGGGGCGTCGTCATTTGCCCTCCTCTCGCGTTCAACCTGTTCCACACTCACTACGCCCTGAGGTTGTTGGCGGAGCGCCTCGCCGCCAGCGGTTTTTGTGCCCTGCGGTTCGATTACGACGGCACCGGCGACTCCGCCGGCGGCAATGACGACCCCGGCCGGACCGCAGCGTGGCTGGCGACCATCCGGTCGGCTTTGACGTTTGTGCGCCAGACCGGAGTGGACCACGTCGGCCTGGTGGGGATGCGTTTCGGCGCCACCCTGGCAGCTCAGGCGGCCGTGAGCGATGGCCACGTGGACCAGGTCGTGCTGTGGGACCCCTGTGCCTCCGGCCGCTCTTTCTTGAGGGAGCAGAGGGCCATCAGCACCATCACGCTGGGCAGCCCGGCGGAGTCGCCCGACGGGTCGGTGGAGATCCCGGGCACCCTGTACGGCGCCGCTACCGCCGACGACATCGAGGCGGTCAGCATCGCCAAGTGCGCGCTCCCACTGGCCCGACGGGTGCTGGTGCTCACCCGGGCGGACCGGCCCGTCCACCGCTCGCTCCTTGACTCGGCGTTGGCGAGCGAGGAGTTCGCGCACGAAGAGGCGGTTGGCCAGGCCGAGTTCATGGACCTGTACCCGCCCGTGCAGGAACTGCCGTACGAGGCCATCACCGGGATCGTGGGCTGGCTCGGCGCCGGTGCCGGGGACGACAAGGTCGCCGTACAGGTCCCCGAGGAGGGCGGGCCTCGGCAGGTCGAGCAGGGCTGGCGGGGCTCCCGGACCGTCGAAGAGCCCGTCAGCGTGCCCCCTGCGGGCTTGTTCGGGATCCTCACCTATAACCACGACGTCCCGGCCCCCGCTGCGCCGGCCGCCCTGTTCCTCAACGTGGCCAACCAGCACCATGTCGGCCCGAACCGTCTGTGGGTCGAGTTGGCGCGGCAGTGGGCCGGTGCTGGCATCCGGTCGCTGAGGCTGGACCTGAGCGGCCTGGGGGACAGCCCGCACCGCCAGGGCGCCCCAGGCCGGTGGGAGTGTTTCAAACCGGAGGCCTTCGACGACGTGGCCGACGCCGCCCGGTGGCTGTCGCCGGACGACCCGTCCAATGTGGTCCTGGTCGGCCTGTGCTCGGGCGGGTACCAGGCGCTCGAGGGCGCCCTGGTCCTCCGGGCCCGCGGTGTCGTGGCCATCAACCCCTTCGGCTCGTTCGACCCGGCGGAGCGCCGCGCCGGCCTCCCGCTCGACCCGCGCCGCCGGGTCCTCCTGCCGGCGCCCGAGCCGGAGGATGCCGGTCTCGAGGGTGCCGGTCTCGAGGGTGCCGGTCTCGAGGGTGCCGGTCTCGAGGATGCCCGTCTCGAGGATGCCCGTCTCGACGAAGCCTGGAGAGCCGGCATCGTCGGCACGGGCGGCCGGTCCAGCTCGGGCCGGTGGCTAAGTGACCTGGTAGGACAGGGGACGGACACTTTGCTGGTCTGTGGGGACGCCGAGCTCAGGGCGGCCCGCCGCGGCGTAACGGCGGCCCGCCTCCAGCGGCTGAGCCGGACAGGAAGCCTACGCCTAGAGCACGTCGCCGGTCTGCAGCACGACCTCTTTATCGCCGACCAGCGGCGACTAGTGACCCGCCTGGTCACCGAGCACGTGCTGTCCCGCTTCTCGTCGCCGCCTCACCCGCAGGCCATTTCCGGCCCCCCGTGGGCGGCTGCGCTCGTCGAGTAGCGGGGTAGCGGGGAGCGGGCTGGGCCGCCTAGCCAGGCGGGCCGGGACATTCAGGCAGGAGCGGTGCGCTGGATGCGGGCGGAGGCGGCCCGGTGACGCTGGAGGCGGTCCTCCATGGCGCCGTGCACTATCTCTCCGTTTTCGACGACCGGCTTCCCGGCGATGACCGTGTGGTAGGCGGCTACCGGCCCGCACCGCAGCAGCGCTTCGACCGGGTCGCTCAGCGCTCCGGCAAACTTCGGCCCGTCGACCCGCCAGCAAACGAGGTCCCCCACCCCCCCCGGGCGCAACACTCCGAGCTCGCCCTGGCGGCCGAGGCAGGCCGCACCCCCGAGCGTCGCCAGCCGGAGCGCTTCGCGAGCGCCGGTCGCCGCCGCCCCGGAGCGGTGCCGGGCCAGGAGCATCGCCGTCCTGGCTTCCAGCCACAGGGAGGCGGCGTCGGTCGACGCCGAGCCGTCGCAGCCGAGCCCCACCGGGGCGCCGGCCGCCAGTAGCTCGGCCACCGGGGCCAGGCCGACTCCGAGCAGCAGGTTGGAGCTCGGGCAATGCGCCACGCCGACCCGGGCCTGACCCAGGCGCTCGATCTCGGCCGCGCTGGGGTGGACGCAGTGGGCTATCCACGAGCGGTCGGAAAGCCATCCGACGTCCTCGAACAGCTCGACGGGACGGCAGCCGTAGATCTCCTGGCAGTAACTGTCCTCGTCGGGGTCCTCGGCCAGGTGGGTGTGGAGCCTCACGTCGAGCCGGGCGGCCAGCTCCGCCGTCTCCGACATCAAGCGGCGGCTCACGGAGAAGGGCGAGCACGGGGCCAGGGCGATGCGGACCATGGCTCCCACGGACCGGTCGTGGTGGGCTGACACCGCCGCTTCGCATGCGGCCAGGATGGTGTCCTCGTCCTCGCACACCGAGTCGGGGGGGAGGCCGCCGTCCTTCTCGGACACGCTCATCGAGCCCCGGGTGGGATGGAAGCGCACCCCGATCTCGCCCGCCGCGGCGATCTCGGCCCCCAGCAAGTCGCCCGCCCCCGCGGGGTGGACGTAAAGGTGGTCGGTGGTCGTGGTGCAACCGCCCAGGGCCAGCTCGGCCAGGCCGACGAACGTCGAAAGATAGACCGCCTCCTCGTCGAGCCGGGCCCAGTAGGGGTAGAGGGCACGCAGCCAATCGAACAACCCGGCGCGGACGGCGGGCGCGAACGACCGGGTGAGGTTTTGGTAGATGTGGTGATGGGCGTTGACGAGACCGGGCGTCACTACACAGTTGTCCGCCCTCAGGGTGCGGACCGCCGCCGGCTCGGTCCCTGCCGGCCCGACCCCCACAACGAGGCCGTTGTGGACCGCCACCCAGCCGCCCGGGACCTCCCCCGCCCCGTCCATCGTGACCACCACCTCGGCCCCGGCGACGACGAGGTCGACGGGCGGGCCGGCCGGCTCGGTGCCCGGGGTGACGGGCTGGGCATCAGGCACGTTATGACAGTAGCCAGCCAGCCCATTAGTCGTACGAACCGCTGTAGGCGTACATTGGACCGGTGCCGATGAGAGCGCAACCAGGGGACCAGCTCCTCGTCGTGGACAGGGCGCCGGCGGAGGCCGGCGGCGTGCCCGAGCGGGCGAGGCGCTCCGAGCTGGCGGACGTAGCCCGGTCGGAGGTTTCCCTGCGGCGTTTTCTCCACGGCCTCCCCGGTGTCGACCAGGTCGGGGCGGAGCAGCGGGCTGCTGGTCTGGCAACCCGGTCGATCAAGGCCGGGGCCAAGCTCTGGGCCATCGACACCGCCATCTCGATGGTCGACCTCACGACGCTCGAGGGTGCCGACACGCCGGGCAAGGTGAGGGCGCTGTGCGGCAAGGCCCGCCGGCCCGACCCCGAGAGCCCCGAGGTCCCGCCGGTCGCCGCGGTCTGCGTCTACCCCGACCTCGTCCCCTTCGCCCGGGCCGCGCTGGCCGGCAGCCCGGTCAAGGTGGCTT
>CAYZVQ010000418.1:0-3925 GCA_964481925.1 uncultured Acidimicrobiaceae bacterium | reverse complement strand
TGCGCCTGGCGGCCGTGCTCGGTCATCACGCCGATGCCAGGGTGGCCCGGGCGGTTCAGGGCTACCGCCTTGCTGTCCCGGCCGTACGGGGCGTGCGCCAGGCCGTGCAGTGGCTGGACGAAGGTGACGCCGTCGGCGGACTTCAGGCGGTCGGGCGAGCGCTGGCGGGCCCGGGGCGGGGCGTGGCCGGCGAGGTGTTCAACATTGCCCCGCAGGACTGGCTCAGCGCCCCGGAGGCGGCCGCCGTCGCCGCCAGCCGCGTCGTCACTGTGCCACGCCGGGCTCTGCTAGCCGGCTCGCGGCTGGGCCGGCGGTTGGGCATCACCCCGTTCGGTGTAGACCGCGCCATCCTCATAGGCGGGCCATTGGCCTTGTCGGTGGCCAAGGCGAACAACGTGCTCGGTTGGCGACCCGAACAGACCTCGGCGCAGGTGCTCCGGGACGCCTTGGCGCGTGGCTGGCATGGCTTGCCTTTGAACCGGGAGCGCTAAGCGCCTCACCGAGGCGCCGACGCGAGGCCCCGGATCAAAGGTCCTTTTGGTAGAGGCGCCATACCTTGTAGCGGCGGGCCCCCATGTCCTCCAGCTGGCTGTTTATCCGGTGGTTGATGGCGAGCGTCCAGGACGCCTCCGCCGTCTCGATGCCGTCGTCGTACAGGCGCTGCACGATCTCGGAGTAGAGCATTGGGCCCAGGCCCACGCTCATCACGTCGGCCCGGACCCCCAGGGCGATGACGCGCACCTGCTTCAGGCGCTTCATCCCGAACAGGAGGGGCAGCCAGCCGGTGGGCAGGAGCCGGCCACTGCGGATCTTCAACATGAGCTGGTTGACGTCGGGCAGCGCCAGGCAGACGGCCACCGGGTCCCCGTCGCGCTCCAGGGCGAAGGCCCAGCGTGGGTTGATCATCTGCTTGATCTGCTTGGCCAGGTGGCGGATTTCGGCTTCGGGCATGGGCGCGAAGCCCCAGTTGTGTTGCCAGATGGCGTTGTAAAGCTCGAAGAACCGGCCCACATCGGCGTCGTAGTCCTTCTTGTCGAGCTGACGCACCGTCACGTGGGCGCGCTCACGCAACCTCTGCAGGGTGCGGCGCTGGCGTTCGGACAGCGCCGTGGCGTCGCGCTTGAACATGTACCCGTAAAGGTCCATGGCTTGCTCCCAGCCGGCACCCGTCCACAGCTGCTCGTAGTAGGTAGGGTTCTCCAGGGTGAGCAGGGTGGCCGGGGTGTCGAAGCCTTCGACAAGGAGGCCGAGCTCATCGTTGGTGGTGAAATTGCCCGGCCCGACGGCCGTCTTGGCACCCTGGCGCCGGGACCAGTCGAGGGCGACGTCGAAAAGCGAGCCCGCCACCTCGGCGTCGTTGACGGCGTCGAAGAAACCCACCCACGCCCAGGACTCGCCTTGGACTTCGTTGAAACTGGAATCGATGCACGCCCCTATGCGGCCCACGGCTTTGCCGTCCCGGTGCGCCGTCCACAGCGCCCATCGCTGATGGGCCCGGGCCGGATGGCGCGGGGATAGGCGGTCGTAGACGCTGAGGCGCAGCGGCGGCACCCAGTGGGGGTCGTGGCCGTGCAGGCGGAAGGGCACGTCGATAAAGACGCGCTTGGCCGGCAGCTTGTCAGCGGGTCGGACCTCGGTCCCAGCCATGGCGGCTACGTTAGTCTCAGTCGGCCGCGCCGGCCCCTCTGCTCAGTTGGTGTCGGTAGCGTGACGGCGGTCCGCCACCGGCGGGGCCGGCCGGATCTCGGGCCTCTGCTTGGTGGGCGAGATCACGATCGTGGGAGCAGGCGGCGTGCCCTCCTCCTCGCCCGGGGTGTCCGACTTCGCGGGCACGGGGTTGGTGCGCACGCGAGTCGCTCGCTTCCCGTTGATGGTGACCTGTTCGGTGACGAGGGGCGCCTCTATCTCGCTTATCCCCGACATGCCGACCGGCCTCATATCGAGTTCTATGACCTTGGCATTGAACAGCTGGCGCATGGCCCGGCAGACTTCGAAGTCGGACAGGCTCAGCGCCCGCCCGATAGAACGCAGGTTGCGGCGGCCGTCCACCGCCGTGAGGACTCGCCACTGCTCCCGGTCGAGGGTCACCTGGCCCGGGTCGAGCTCGGAGACCAGACGCGGCTGCACCTCGAGCGAAGGGATCAGGGCTTGGAGCTCCTGCCATTCCGCCAAGCGCCGGCGAGCCTGCTCGAGTGCCTCCTCAACCGAGATGTTGGTGCCCCCGACAGGGGCGCTCGCCCGTCCCGGGTGGAACTCGAAGTTGCCCCGGTCCGTCCCCATGAGCTCGAAACAGGTCTCCTGGACGCGTTGGGCAGCATCCCCCGCCACCCCGGCGGCCTGGTGCTCGGACTGGTCGGCACCGACGATGACGCCGTCGACGAAGAACAGGTTGGCGGTGTAAGAACGGCCCCGGAGGTGCAGGCGCCCGCTCATGCGGCGGTCTGCCAAGAGCTCCATCACGGAGCTGAAATCGAGGACGTCGAAGGTACCGTGCAGCGGCATCGCGCCCATTCTGCCAGTCTCGGGCCCCTTGGGTGGCCCGTTCGCCGCTGGCCGCGGCGGTTCAGGACTCGAGGATGGCGGCGGTGACCCCCCAGCCGTCGGGGAAGGCGACGGTTGTGAGGGACAGGAGGTCGTTGCCCGAGCGGAAGACGCAATTGGACGGGGCGTTGCCCGGGGGCGCACTGCACCCCCGGTACTGAGGGCCGCCGGGTGGGTAGGGGTTGGCGAACAGAGCGGCGACCGCGGCGGGGCTGGCGTCGGCCAGCGCCGCCTTGGGGTCGTTGTCCGCCCACGCCCCGACCAGCTCGTAAGCGGCCTGTGACGCTGTCGGCTCCGGGGCCGGGGGCCGCCAGGCAGCCGGACTGGTAGTAGACGACGAGGGAGCGACGCTCCGGCGAGTCGCCGCTGTCGTGGTGGTGGTCGCCGTCGCGGTGGTCGCCGCCGTCGTGGTGGTGGTCGCCGTCGTCGAAGTCGTGATCGCCGCGGTGGTCGCCGTGGTCGCCACGGTCGACACGGTCGACACGCTCGACACGCTCGACACGGTCGACACGGTCGTGGGCGTCAGAGCCTTGGGGGTGGACCGGCCGCACCCGCCGGCCAGAACGGCCGGCACCAGAGCGATCAGGCCCGTGAGCGTCGCCAGCCGTCTGCGGTGCACCATTGCGATCATCGCAGGGCCGGGCCGGCTCACGCATGATGGCAAGGCCCTCACCCGAGGATGGCGCTCTCGGCCCGCGTGTGGCGCGCCGTGGCGGCGAGCGGACATATTAAGCACCGGTGGCGATGCTCAGACCCCTACTGGCTGCGGCCTCCGGCTCTTACGGGTTCTTTTACACGCTCCTGGTGCTGCACGTGGCGGCGGCGCTCACTGGTTTCGCCAGCATCGGGTTCGCCGGCACGTACGCCGGGCGTGCCACGCACGAAGCCTCCTCGGCGGCGCCGGCGGGCGTGACCACCGAGGAGCTGGTGCGTTATTTCAGGCGGCCGGCGGGGCTCTGGTGGGCGCTCCTGGCGGTGCCGTGGCTCGGGCTGGGGGCTCTGGCCGCCGAGCCCCACGGTGGGGGAGTGGCCCAGGCGTGGGACCTGGGCGCGTTCGGGCTGTGGGTAGCTGCGGCCCTGGTTGCCGCGCTGGTCGTGGTCCCCGCCCTGGGCCGGGTCGGCGCCGCTCTTGTCGCGCCGGGCGCCGGTCCGCCTGCAGCCGGGCCGGCCGGGCTCGATGGGGCCGCCCGGGCCCGGGTGGCACGCTCCGGCCTGGTGGCGAGCCGGGGAGCGATGGTCTGCGACGTCTTGTTCTTCATGGCGTTGGCGCTCATGATCTGGCAGCCGTAAAGCAAAGGTAGGCGGCCCTAGCCGCCTGGTGGCGACCGAATATTCAGGCGTTCATCAGTCGGACGCCATAATGTTTATTATTAGAGCTTTTACA
>CAYZVQ010000417.1:0-3927 GCA_964481925.1 uncultured Acidimicrobiaceae bacterium | reverse complement strand
TGACGGCCATGCGCACCGCCGCCCGGTCGCTGGAGATCGCCCGGATGGCGGTCCGCTACCGCGACGCCGGGGTGGCCGGGTTCGACGTGGCCGGTCCCGAGGCGGGCTACCCCCTGGTCCCCCACATGGAGGCCTTCAGCCTGGTCAAGCAGGAGAACTTCCATGCCACGGTGCATGCCGGGGAGGCCTTCGGGCTGCCGTCGATCTGGCAGGCGCTGCAATTGTGCGGGGCCGAGCGGCTGGGCCATGGGGTCCGCATCCTCGACGACATCACGGTGGGCGACGATGGTGCGGTCAGGCTGGGCCGGTTGGCCAGCTACGTCCGGGACGGCCGGGTGCCCCTGGAGCTGTGCCCCAGCTCCAATGTCCACACCGGGGCGGTCCGGAACCTGGCCGAGCACCCGATAGGGATGTTGCGAAGGCTCGGCTTCCGGGCCACCATCAACACCGACAACCGGCTCATGAGCGGGGTGAGCCTGTCGTCGGAGACGGCCCGCTGCGCCGAGGTCTTCGGCTGGGCCTGGGCGGATCTGCGGTGGCTGTCGATCAACGCCATGAAAAGCGCTTTCTGCGACTTCGACGAACGCCTGGCGCTGATCAACGGCGTGATCAAGCCCGGCTACGACGCGTTGGCGGCGCAGGCCGCCTTCCGCGTGTCGGGCCCGGGCGGCCCCGCTAAGCCGGACTAGAGTTGGTTCGCTGTGAGCCATCCCGAGTTGCTCGAGCGCCACCGCAAAGTCATGCCGTCGTGGCTGTCTCTCTATTACGACGAACCAATTGAGCTCGTTTCCGGCAAGGGCTGCGTCGTCACCGACGGGCAAGGCCGGGACTACCTCGACTTTTTCGGCGGGATCCTGACCACGATGACCGGGCACGCCGTCCCGGAGGTGGTAGAGGCGGTACGGGAGCAGGCCGGCCGCATCCTGCACACCTCCACGCTGTACCTCATCCGCCCCATGATCGAGCTGGCCGAGAAGATAGCGGCCTTGTCTACCATCCCGGACGCCAAGGTCTTCTTCGTGAGCTCGGGCACCGAGGCCACCGAAGCCGCGCTCCTGCTGTGCTGCGGCGCCCGGCGGTCCAACCAGGTGCTGGCGCTGCGCAACGGCTACCACGGCCGGTCCTTCACGGCCATGTCGGTCACCGGCAACCGGAGCTGGTCGGCTTCCAGCCTGAGCCCGCTGCAGGTGAGCTACCTCCATAATGGGGACCGTCTGCGGGGACCGTTCGCCGGCCTCGGCGACCAGGAGCTAAATGCCGCCTGCGCCGCCGACCTGCGCCAGGTGATCGAGACGACCACCGCCGGGGACGTCGCCTGCCTCATCGCCGAGCCCATCCAGGGGGTGGGAGGTTTCGTGGTCCCTCCCGACGGTTTCTTCGCCTCGTTGAAAGAGGTCCTCGACGAGTACGGCATCCTTTTCGTATCCGACGAGGTCCAGACGGGCTGGGGGCGCACCGGCGAGCACTTCTGGGGCTTCCAGGCCCACGGGGTCAAGCCCGATCTGCTGACCTTCGCCAAGGGCCTCGGCAATGGGATGGCCATCGCCGGTGTGGTGGGCCGGGCCGACCTCGTCGACTCGGTGGGGGCGAGCTCGATATCGACCTTCGGAGGCAACCCGTTGGCTACGAGCGCTGCCCTCGCCAACCTCGACTACCTCCTCTCCCACGACCTGCAGGCCAATGCCCGCGATGTCGGGGCCTTCCTGCTGGACGGCCTACGGCAGCTGGCGGAGGGCAACGACGTCGTCGGGGACGTCCGGGGCAAGGGCCTGATGATCGGTGTGGAGCTCGTGGAGCCGGGTAGCGCCACGCCCTGCGCCCGAGCCGCCGGGCTCGTCCTCGAGGCGGCCCGGGAGCGGGGCGTGCTCATAGGCAAGGGCGGTCTTTATGGGAACGTCCTGCGCATCGCGCCACCTTTGTCAGTGAGCCGCCTGCAGGCCGAGGAGGCGCTGGCCGTGCTAGGAGACGCCCTCCAGGCCGCTGGCCAGGCCGTCCGTCCCTCCGTCCACGCCCGCTAGGTCGAAAGGAGCACCGCCATGCCCGAGATCGTACGAGCCGCGCTCGTCCAGTCGCGCTGGACGGGCGACAAGCAGTCCATGGTCGAGGCCAATGTCGCCTTCGCCCACCAAGCCGCCGCCGAGGGCGCCAAGGTCGCCTGCTTCCAGGAGATCTTTTCCGGGCCCTACTTCTGCCAGGTCCAAGACCCCACCTACTTCGACCTGGCCGAACCGGTCCCCGACGGCCCCACCGTCGAACTGATGCGAGACCTGGCCCGGGAGCTCGCCATGGTGCTCGTCGTGCCCGTGTTCGAAGAGGAGCAGCCAGGCGTCTATTACAACTGCGCCTTCGTGGTCGACGCGGACGGTACTTACCTGGGCAAGTACCGCAAGACCCACATCCCCCAGGTGCACGGCTTTTTCGAGAAGTACTACTTCCGCCCCGGCAACCTCGGTTACCCCGTGTTCCAAACCGCCGTCGGGCCGATCGGGGTCTACATCTGCTACGACCGTCACTTCCCCGAGGGCTGGCGGGCCCTGGGCCTGGCCGGGGCGCGCATCGTGTTCAACCCCTCGGCCACCAGCCGCAGCCTGTCCCAGTACCTGTGGCGTCTGGAGCAACCGGCGGCGGCAGTGGCCAACGAGTACTTCGTGGGCGCCATCAACCGGGTGGGCGTGGAACCGCTCGGCGACGACGATTTCTACGGGGGCTCGTACTTCGTCGACCCCCGGGGCAAGCTGGTGGGGGAAGCGGCGCCCGATGACACCAGCGCCGTCGTTGTGCGGGACCTCGACATGGACCTCCTGGTCGAAGTTCGCCAGACCTGGGCCTTTTACCGCGACCGCAACCCGGCCGCCTACGCCCCGCTCGTCCAACCCTGAACACAGCTCGTCCAACCCTAAACACAGCTCGTCCAACCCTAAACACAAAGGAGCCCCAGGTGCGCACGCTGATCTCCGGAGGGACGGTCGTCGGCCCGACCGGCACCCTGACCGCCGAGGTCCTGGTGGAGGACGAACGGATTGTGGCCATCGGCGCTCCCGGCACGCAGCTGGCGACGGCGTTCGCCGAGGGGGCCCGGGTCATCGACGCCTCCGGGCGCCTGGTCGTGCCCGGCGGGGTCGATGCCCACACCCACATGGAACTGCCCTTTGGCGGCACCTTCGCCTCCGATACCTTCGAGACGGGGACCCGCGCCGCGGCGTGGGGAGGTACGACGACGATCGTGGACTTCGCCGTCCAACGCAAGGGAGAGGCTCTTCGGCCTGGCCTTGAAGCCGCCCTGGCCAAGGCCGAAGGCAACTGCGCCATCGACTACGGCTTCCACATGATCGTGTCGGACGTCAACGAGCAGTCGTGCAAGGAGATGGACGTCCTGGTCGACGAGGGCGTGACCAGCTTCAAGCTCTTCATGGCCTATCCGGGTGTCTTCTACTCCACCGACGGTGAGATCCTCCGGGCCATGCAAGAGGCACGGACCAGCGGCGCCACCGTGATGATGCACGCCGAGAACGGCATGGCCATCGACGTGCTGGTGTCCCAGGCCCTTTCCCGGGGCGAGACGGCGCCCCGTTTCCATGGCCTCACCCGCCCCGACCGGCTGGAGGCCGAGGCGACGAGCCGCGCCATCGCCCTGGCCAAGGTGACCGGGGCGCCCCTGTACATCGTCCACCTCTCCACCACGGGCGCCCTCGAGGCTGTCGCCCAGGCCCGCAGCGAGGGCCAGAACGCCTTCGCCGAGACCTGCCCTCAGTACTTGTTCCTCTCGGCCGACGACCTCGCCCGCGAGGGTTTCGAGGGGGCGAAGTACGTCTGCTCCCCGCCGCTGCGGGGCCGTGAGCACCAGGCCAACCTGTGGCGGGGCCTGCGCACCGACGACCTGTCGGTCGTTTCCACCGACCACTGCCCGTTCTGCTTCAAGGAACAAAA
>CAYZVQ010000416.1:0-3930 GCA_964481925.1 uncultured Acidimicrobiaceae bacterium | reverse complement strand
CGCCGTCCCCGACGGCGTGGTGGGTGCGAGCAGCTAGAGTTCTGCTACCTTTGTCGTTCGGTACCCACAGTGTCGTTAGGTCTCATAGGGCGATGTCGACGCGCAGGTACGCGGACTGCCAGGGTGCGCCACGTGGAGACTGGAGAGGTAACAGATGCCGAAGCAAAAAACAGACCGGGGCGCGGCCAAGCGCTTCAAGGTGACGGGCACGGGCAAGCTGCGGCGGCGTCAGGCCATGCGGTCCCATCTCCTCGAGAAGAAGTCTTCGGCTCGGGTGCGGCGGTTGGGACGCGAGTGCGACGTCGCCCCCGCCGACGTCAAGTCGATGAAGCGCCTGCTCGGTATCTGAGCCCGATAGTGGCTGAAAGAAGGAGATCCAGTTGGCACGGGTAAAGCGCGCCGTTCACAGTAGGAAGCACCGTCGCTCGGTCCTTGAGGCGGCGCGGGGTTATTACGGCAACAAGAGCCGCAGTTACCGGGCGGCCCACGAGCAGGTCATGCATTCGGGCGTCTACGCCTTCCGGGACCGTAGGGCGAGGAAGGGCGACTTCCGCCGGCTGTGGGTCCAGCGGGTCAACGCTGCCTGTCGGGCCAACGGCTCGACCTACAGCCGCTTCATCGCCGGTCTCAACGCGGCGGGGATCGAAGTGGACCGCAAGGTGCTGGCCGACATCGCCGTGCGAGACGAGGCCGCCTTCGCCCGCTTGGTCGAACTGGCCCGAGAGGCGCTGCCATCGCCGCCTGGAGCAGGCGCGGCCGCTGGTGCCGGCGTAAAGGCCGAGACGGCAGGCGTAAAGGTAGCTGCCGCCGAGGCCTAGTGCCCCGTTGCCGTTGAGCTGGTTCTCTTGACGAGCCTCGCCTACCGCCATCAGCGGGTCCAGCGGTTGCGACGCCTGGTCGGGCGGCGCAGCGCGCGGGCGGACGAAGGCCGCTTCGTCATCGAGGGGCCCAACCTTCTCGACGAGGCATTAAAGGCCAACGCGCCCATCGAGGCCGTGTACCTGGACGCGGGCTGGAGCTCGGACCGGCTGTCCGGCCTGGTGGCTCAGTGTTACGAGCAGGGGGCCCGGGTCTTCGAGCTCGAGGCCGGCGTGCTGGCCCGGGTGGCGGGCACTGTCACGCCCCAGCCCGTCATCGCCGTGGTGGGCATGCCCGCGTTCACCCTGGACGACGTCCGCGCCGCCGGCCCCCGCCTGCTGTTGGTGTGCGTCGACGTGAGGGACCCCGGTAACGCCGGCACCGTCGTGCGTTCCGCCTGGGCCGCCGGCGTGGACGCCTTGGTGTGCTGCGAGGGAACGGTGGACGTCTATAACCCCAAAGCCGTCCGCGCCTCGGCCGGCGCCGTCCTGCACGTGCCCGTGGTGGCGGCGGGCCCCGCCACCGATGTCCTGAGCGAGCTGGGGGCGTGGGGCTTGACCAGGTTGGCCACGGCCGCCGAAGGGGGGTCCGATTACGCCACCACGGACCTCACCCGCCCCACGGCGTTCGTGCTCGGTAACGAGGCCGCCGGACTGGAGTTGGCGGAGTTGCGCCCGCACCTCGACGGGGTGGTCAGCATCCCGATGGCGGCGGGCGCCGAATCGCTCAACGTCGGCATGGTCGCCGCCGTCCTGTGCTTCGAGGCGGCCCGCCAGAGGCGCCACGGAATGCCACCGCGCGATGACGCCACGCGATGACGGGGAACTGGCAAGCTGTCGGGGATATGAACGGCGTCGCAACGGCCCTCGAACGCGGCAAAGCGCTGATCGCCGGGGCGTCTTCGCTGACTGAGCTGCGGGCTGTGGAAGCTGAGGCCTTTGGGAGAAAAAGCGGGCTTTCGGCCATCACCGCTACGCTGCGGGACCTCGAGCCGGACGACAGGCGCCATCTCGGCCAGTCCCTCCAGCAGGCCCGGGCCGAGCTCGAGCAGCTGTACGACCGCCGCCGGGCCGTGCTAGCGGCCGAGGAGGCGGCCCGCCAGGCCGGTCCCGAACGGCTCGACCTGAGCGAAGCCGCCGGGCTTTTCGCCACCGGTCACGGGCCGCTGGCCGAGCGTATGAGCCCGCCCATCGCCCGCGGCCATGCCCATCTCGTGTCCCAGGTCCGCGACGAACTGGAGGACATCTTCGTCTCTATGGGTTTCGAGGTGGCCGAGGGCCCCGAGGTCGAAGACGACTGGCATAATTTCGAAGCTCTCAACATGCCTCCCCACCATCCGGCGCGGGGCATGTTCGACACCTTTTACCTGAAGGCGGGCGAGCCCGAGAGCGTCCTTTTGCGTACGCATACCTCGCCGGTCCAGGTCCGCCTGATGGAATCGCAGCCGCCGCCGATTTATGCCGTGGTCCCCGGTCGTTGTTACCGCCGGGACACCCCCGACGCACGGCACCTCCCCGTCTTTCATCAGGTCGAGGCGCTCGTGGTGGACGAGGGCATAAGCATGGGCGACCTGGCCGGCGTGCTGGAGACTTTTACGGGCGCTTTTTTCGGGCCCGGGCGCCATGCCCGCCTCCGGCCCAGTTTCTTCCCTTTTACCGAGCCTTCAGCCGAGTTCGACGTCACTTGCTGGGTATGCGGCGGTACCGGCTGCCGCACCTGTTCGGGCTCGGGCTGGGTCGAGCTCGGCGGCTGCGGGATGGTCGACCCGGCTGTTTTCCACGCCGTGGGCATAGACGCCGAAAGGTACACCGGTTTTGCCTGGGGTTTCGGCATCGACCGGTTGGCCGCGGCCCGCACCGGGCTGGCCGATCTACGCGACCTGGTCGACAACGACATCCGCTTTCTGAGCCAATTTTGAGGACCGCATGCGCGCACCGCTTTCCTGGATCCGTGATTTCACGCCCGTAGAGGGCTCGCCGGTGGAAATAGCGCGCACGCTTTCGTTCCTCGGGCTGGTGGTCGAGGGTACGGAGGAAATAGGCCCGGCCCTGCCGGGCATCGTCGTCGCCCAAGTCCTCGCCACCCGGCCCCACCCCTCCGCCGACCGGATCCATCTTGTCGACGTTGACGCCGGCGACGGCGAGGCGCTGCAGATCTGCTGTGGCGCGTTCAACATGAAGGCGGGAGACCTGGTCCCTCTGGCCACCCTGGGCACGGTCATGCCCAGCGGCCTGGAGATAGGGCGGCGCAAGCTGAGGGGGGAGTGGTCCAACGGGATGCTCTGCTCCGCTCTCGAGCTCGGCCTCGGGCCCGAAGGCCCGGCCCCGGCCATATACCTTCTGCCTCCCGGTGCCGGCGAGCCCGGCCAGGCATTGGCGGACGTGCTCGGCTTCGGCGAGGACATCGTCTTCGACCTCGAGGTGAGCCCCAACCGGGGCGACTGCCTGTGCATGGCCGGCGTGGCCCGGGATCTCGCCGCCGGCCGGCGCGCCCCCTTCGCCATCCCCGAGCCGCGCCACGTGGTCAGCGAAGGCGTCGAAAGGGCCCGGGTGGCGGTGGACGGAGACGCCGCCGGTCTGTGCCCCCGTTTCACCGGCACGGTCATAGAAGGGGTGGCCGATGCGATGGTGGCGCCCCTGGTGGCGCGCCGGCTCGCCCTGGCCGGGATGCGGCCCATAAGCCCGGTGGTCGACGTGTCCAATTACGTGATGCTCGAGCTCGGCCAACCCAACCATCCCTACGACCTCGACCGCCTGGCCGGGCGGGGCCTCAACGTCCGCCGGGGCCGGCCGGGCGAAGAGATCGTCACCCTCGACGGCGCCGTCCGGCGGCTTTCGCCGGAGGACTGCGTGATCGCGGGCGCCACCGGCGCCGGCGTCGGCGTGGGCGGGATCATGGGAGGCGCGGCGGCGGAGATATCGGCGGGCACGACGACGGTGCTGCTGGAAGCGGCCAACTTCAGCCCGGAGGCCATCTCGTCCACGGGCAAGCGCCTCGGCCTCAACAGCGAGGCCCGCGCCCGCTTCGAGCGGGGGGTCGACATCGAGCTCGCCCCTCGGGCCGTCGACCGCT
>CAYZVQ010000415.1:0-3962 GCA_964481925.1 uncultured Acidimicrobiaceae bacterium | reverse complement strand
CGTCTTGTTCGTCGAGGAGATCCACCGCCTGGCCCGGCCGGTGGAGGAGATCCTCTACCCGGCCATGGAGGACTTCCAGCTCGACATCGTCCTCGGCAAGGGCCCGGCGGCCCGCAGCCTGCGCCTGGACCTGCCCCGCTTCACCCTTATCGGCGCCACCACCCGGACGGGGCTCATCACCGGTCCCCTCCGCGACCGCTTCGGGCTGGTGGCCCGGCTGGACTACTACGAGGTGGCCGAGCTCGAAGTGATCGTCCGGCGCTCGGCCGGCGTGCTCGGCGCCAAGCTCGACCCCTCGGGGGGGGCGGAGATCGCCCGGCGTTCGCGCGGCACCCCCCGCCTGGCCAACCGGCTGCTCAAGCGGGTGCGCGACTATGCCGACGTGCGCGGCGACGGCACCATCGACTACGAGACCGCCCGAGCCGGCCTCGAGCTGTTCCAGGTCGACGATCTCGGCCTCGACAAGGTCGACCGGGCCATCCTGGAGGCCACGTGCTGCCGCTTCGGTGGTGGTCCGGTGGGCCTCAGCACCCTGGCCGTCTCGGTGGGCGAGGCGCCCGAAACGGTCGAAGACGTCTACGAGCCGTTCCTCTTGCAGCTAGGCATGCTTATGCGGACCCCCCGGGGCCGGGTGGCGATGCCCTTGGCCTGGGAGCACCTCGGGCTGCCGGTGCCGGCGCGCCTGTCGCTACCCGCGGAGCTCCTGGCCGAAGGCGACGGTCCTCCGTCTACGCTCTGGAGCTGACCAAGGCGCGCCCGAGCGCCGACCTCCAGGCCCAGGACGAAGCAATGGACGTCCCCGACTACGACCTCCCCGAGAGCGCCATCGCCCAGGTGCCGGCGACGCGGCGCGACGCGGCGCGCCTGCTCGTTGCCCTAGACCAGACGGTGCGCCACCTGCGTGTGGCCGCGCTGGCGGACCTGTTGGAGCCGGGGGACCTCCTGGTGGTCAACACGTCGCGGGTCGTGCCCGCCCGCTTGGCCCTGCAAAAGCAGAGCGGGGGGGCGGCCGAGGTGCTGCTCCTGGAGCCGGTGCCGGGCCGGCCGGGGCGTTTCCAGGCGCTGGTGCGCCCCGGGCGCCGCCTGCCGCCCGGCACCGTTCTCTACTCCGGGGCCCAGGCGGTGGTGGAGGTGGGGGAGCGGCGCAGCGATGGCAGCCGCGAGGTGCAAGGCCTGGTCGACGACCTGGCGCCCTTCGGCACCCTGGCCCTGCCCCCTTATATCCACCACCCTCTGGAGGACCCCGAGCGTTACCAGACGGTGTACGCGGAGCGGCCCGGGAGCGTGGCCGCGCCCACCGCGGGCCTGCACCTGACCGACGCCGTCCTGGCCGGGTGTAGGCGGCAAGGGGTGGAGGTGGCCACCCTCGACCTGGCCGTGGGGCTGGGGACCTTCCGCCCCATTAAGGCGGCGCGGGTCGAAGAGCATGCCATGCACTCCGAGCGTTACTCCATAGCCCGCTCGACCTGGGAGGCCTGCCAGGGCGCTCGGCGGGTCGTGGCCGTGGGCACCACCACCTTGAGAGCCCTGGAATCGGCCGCCGCCAGCGGGATCCTGGAGGGCCGGACCGAGCTGTTCATCCGTCCGGGCTACCCTTTCCGCGTTGTCGATGTGCTGCTCACCAACTTCCACCAGCCCCGCAGCACGCTGCTCGTGCTCCTTGAAGCCTTCGCCGGCCCGCGGTGGCGGGAGCTGTACGCGGTGGCTCTGGAAGAGGGGTACAGGTTTTTGTCATTCGGTGACGCCATGATCGTGGCCCGCGACCGCGGACCACTCCGGGACGGCCAGGACTAGCCATGTTCCGGACGCAGGCGACGGCCGGACGGGCCCGGGCGGGATGGCTGGAGACCGAGAGGGGACGTGTCCTCACGCCCTGCTTCATGCCGGTGGGGTCTCGGGGCGTCGTCCGCCTGCTATCGGCCCGGGACCTCGACGACCTGGGCGTCCAGGTGGTACTGGCCAACACTTACCACCTGATGTTGCGACCGGGCGCCGAGGTGGTGGCGGCCATGGGCGGCCTGCACGGCTTCACCGGCTGGGACGGCCATTTCCTCACCGATTCCGGTGGCTACCAGGTGATGTCGCTGCCCTGCTCGGTCGACGACGACGGCGTGACCTTCCGTTCGTCGTACGACGGGTCCTGGCAGCGTCTCACCCCCGAGAGCGCGGTGGTCCGCCAGGAGCTGCTGGGCGCCGACATCCAGATGGTGCTGGACGTCTGTACCGAACTGCCGGCGCCCAGGGAGGCTGTTATAGCGGCGGGGGAGCGGACACTGGACTGGGCCCGCCGGGCCCGCCAGGCCCACTCCCGGCCCGGGCAGCTGCTTTTCGGCATATCCCAGGGCGGTACCGAGCCTGACCTGCGGGCCGAGTACGCCCGCCGGTTGGTGGACATCGGCTTCGACGGCTACGGCATCGGTGGCCTGTCGGTGGGGGAGGCACCGGAGCAAACCGAGGTCGCCCTGGCCGCGGCCATGGGCTCGCTGCCCGCGGACCGGCCCCGCTACCTGATGGGGGTGGGCGACCCGGCCTCTTTGATGATGGGGATCGGGCTCGGGGTGGACATGTTCGACTGTGTCCTGCCCACCCGCCTGGGCCGCCACGGCACCGCCCTCACGAGCTCCGGCCGGCTGGCGGCCAAGGCGGCCCGGTCGTCGACGGACAGCTCGCCCCTCGACCCCGCCTGCGACTGCCCGGTGTGCGCGCGCCACAGCCGGGCCTACATACGCCACCTGTTCAATGTGGGCGAGCCCAGCGCCGGCCGCTTGGTCACCCTGCACAACCTGGCTTGGCTCTCCCAGCTGGTGCGCCGCGCCCGGCAAGCCGTGCTGGACGGCAGCTTCGCCCGGCTGGCGGGCGAGGTGACAGAGGTCTGGGGCCCCCGGGTGGCTCCGGGCAGGCAGGCAGAGCAGCTAGGCTAAATAGCCGCACCTTCGGTGGGCCCTTGGAGGGCTCACGCTCTCAACCCCAGAACGGCAGTTAGTCCTATATGGCTTTCATCAGCAGTGCTCCCTTAACGGTCATCGCGGCAGCCGCCAAGACCACCACAACGACAGGTTCGTCGGGTGGGTCGTTCTTCTTCTTGATACTTATCGCCCTCATGGCGGGCTTCTATTTCCTACGGATCCGCCCCAACCAGCAGCGACGGATGCAGGCGATGCGCCAGGCGCGCGCCTTTGACGTCGGCGACGAGGTGGTCGCCGGGGGCATGGTGGGCCACGTGACCGAGATCGGTGACGGCGAGGTCGAAGTCGAGGTCTCTGATGGCGTCGTCGTGCGCTTCGTGGCCCAGGCCGTCCAGTCCCGGGCTGGTTATGCGGCAGCCGCCGCCGGCCGGGGCCGCTTTGGAGCCCCGCCGCCCCCGCCGCCCCGGCCCACGCAGGACACCGGTTACCAGGACGACCAGACATCGCTGGACAGCAGTTCGTGGCCCTCGACCGACAGTGACATCGACTCCGACCCGGGCCACGATGCGCCCGGGGCCGATGGCGGTGCAGCGCCGGCCGGCGGGGCCAGGTAACAATCGTGCGCAGGAGGCCCCTCGCCTGGTCGCTGGGCGCCATGATCCTGGTCGCCGTCTTCGGCGTGGGCGCGACGGTCCTGGCCGGCAAGTCCCCGCTACTGGGCTTGGACCTCAAGGGCGGCGTGTCGGTGGTGGAACAGCCTCAGGGCAAGGTCACGCCCAGCATCCTGCAGGAGGCGGTCCAGGTCATCGACCGGCGCGTCGACGGCATCGGCGTGTCCAACTCCAACGTCACCCGCCAGGGCAATGACATCGTGATCGAGCTGCCCGGGGCCAAGAACGACACCCAGGTGCTAAAGGTCGTCGGCCAGACCGCTCAGTTGTTCTTCCGACCGGTGGACTGCATCATCGCGCCCTACATAGCGCCCACCACGAGCACCACGACCAAGACCCCCACGGCCACTACTACCACGTCGCCCGGCCAGGCCAAGCTGAAGCC
>CAYZVQ010000414.1:0-3967 GCA_964481925.1 uncultured Acidimicrobiaceae bacterium | reverse complement strand
TCCCTGCTCGTCCTGTCGATGATCTCGGCCGCCGTCGCCGCCATTCTCTACGGCCCGGCCCGCCAGCGCCTGACCCTTTATGCCAACCGGCTGGTGTACGGCGAGCGGGAGGCGCCCGACGCCGTACTGCGCACGTTCGGCAGCCGGCTGTCGCGCGCCATTCCCATGGACGAGCTACTGCTCCAGGTGGCCGAGTCACTGCGCAAGACCCTGGCCCTCAGCTCGGCCGAGGTTTGGACCGGTTCCGGGGGCCATCTGACGCGTTCGATCTCGGTCCCCGACGTGCCCAGCACCGACCTCACGTTGAGCCCGGAGGAGGAAGCGGTCGTGGCCCGGGCGGGCGTGACCGGCACGGCCTGGCTCAGCGTGTGGATGCCGGGCGTGGTCGCCGGCCGGGAGAGCTCCTTGCTTCGGGTCGCCCCGACCACCCACTCGGGCCGGGTGCTCGGGCTCATAGTGGCGGTACGCCCTCCCGGGGGCGACCAGTTCACCGCCGACGACGACGTGGTGCTGACCGAGCTGGCCCGCCAGGTTGGCCTGGCCCTGCACAACGTTGAGCTCGACTCCGCCCTGCAAAAGTCGCTGGAGGACCTCCGGCTCCAGGCCGAGCAGCTCCAGGAGTCCCGGGCGCGCATCGTGGCCGCCTCGGACGCGGCCCGGCGCCAGATCGAGCGCAACCTCCACGACGGTGCCCAGCAGCACCTGGTGGCCTTGGCCGTCAACGTCCGCCTGGCCCGGCGGCTGGCCGAGACCGACCCTCAGGGGTCCTTGGAGATCCTCGACCAGTTGGGCGAGAGCCTGCAAAACGCCGTCCAGGAACTTCGCGCCCTGGCCCATGGCATCTACCCGCCGCTGCTGGCGGACAGAGGCATCGAGGAAGCCTTACGGGGCGCCGCCGGGCGGGCCGCCCTACCCACGCAGGTCGAGGCGGCAGGGCTGCGCCGGTACTCGCCCGAGATGGAGGCGGCGGTTTACTTCTGCTGCCTGGAGGCACTGCAAAACGCCGGCAAGCATGCCGGTCCGGACGCCAGCGCCATCATCAAGGTATGGGAGGAGCCGGGTTCTCTGCGCTTCGAGGTCTCCGACGACGGCGCCGGCTTCGATGCCCGGGGCGCCAAGGGCAAGGGCGCCGGTTTTGTCAACATGGGCGACCGGGTCGGCGCCATGGGCGGGACCGTCCAGGTCAATTCCGCCCCGGGCCAGGGCACGTCCCTCTCAGGGCGCATCCCCCTCTAGGTCCCTCTCCACGGTCAGCTCCCGCCGTTGGCGTTGACGTTGGCCCCATTGGCGGCGCCGCCGTCAGCCGCGCCGCCGTCAGTGCCGCCCGACGACCAGGTGCCCTCCAGGATGTCGGGCCCGAAGCGTTCCTTGTGGATGTAGGCCAGCGCCCCGCAGGTGCGGGCGTCGGCCGGGAGATCTTCCTCGTCGTAGGTGGAGAGCAGGATCACGTTGGTGCCCTTGTGCTCGTCCCGGATGAGCTTGGTGGCGGCGATGCCTCCCATGCCTTCCATGTTTATGTCCATGAGCACGAGCTGGGGGTTGAGGCGGGCGACGGCTTCAACGGCCTCTTCGCCCGATTTGGCCTCCCCGACGACCTCGAACCCGGCCGTCGCCCGCACCACCAGGCGCGCCGCGGTCCGGAAGGGAGCCTGGTCATCGACGACCAACACGCTCACCGCCGGGGGGGGCATGAATAAATCCTGCCAGAGAGCGCCTAAAAGGCCCACTCGGCCAGCACCACCAAGAACTGTGGTGTCAGCACCCCTCGCGGTCGCGCCCGCCCGGGGTAGTTCAGTTCGTGGCCGCCAGGAACAGGAGCACGGCTTTGACGCGACGGTGTACGTCGGTCTCCTCACTGAGGCCGAGCTTGAAGAAGATCGAATTGATGTGCTTTTCGACGGCCCGCTCCGAAAGCACCAGGGCGGCGGCGACGGCCGCATTGTTCTTGCCCTGTGCCATCTCGGCTAGGACCTCGACCTCGCGGGGCGTGAGCGCCCGCAGCGGCGAGCGGGTGTCTCGGGACCGGGCCTTGACCAGGTTGTCGACGACCTCGGGGTCGATGACCGAACCCCCCCGGGCCACCTCGCGTATGGCCGACGCCAACTGGCCTATGTCCGAGACGCGTTCTTTGAGCAGGTAGGCCCGGCCCTTCGACCCGTTCTCGAGGAAGCGCAGGGCATAGGCGGGTTCGGAGTACTGGCTCAACACGACGACGCCCAGGCTCGGGTACAGGGAGCGCAGCTCGTTGGCGGCCCGTATGCCCTCGTCGGTCCCGGTCGGCGGCATACGGATGTCGGTGACCACGACGTCGGGGGACTCTTCTTGGACGGCCTTCAGAAGCGACGGGTAGTCGATGCAGGCGCCCACGACCTCCAGGTCGGGCTCCAGGTCGATCAGCTTGCCGACGCCCTCTCGCACCAGGTAGTTGTCCTCGGCCAGTACAACTCGGAGGGCCACGGGCCAAAGCCTATTACGGCGTGGGCCCGCCCACGGGTACCGGTCATCCTGGTAGCAGGTCGATGACCGCTCCCTCGGTGCCCGCCTCGACCGGTATGGGCGCCTCCTGGTAGCCGGCGACCAGGGCATCGATCTCGTCGTCGGTCCGCTGCGGGTCGTGATGGAACAGGACCAGGCGCTTGGCTCCCGTCGCCAGGGCCAGGCCCAGGGCGTAACCCGGGCAGGAATGGCCGAAGTGGCCTCGGGCGGGCAGTTCCTCGTCGGTGTACTGGGCGTCGTGGAAGACGATGTCGGCCCCCGAGACTAGGCGTACGGCATTGTCGTGGTACTCGCCGAGCCCGGCCGGCCCGGGCCCGAAGCCCGTCGGCCAGTGGTCGGACATGTAGGCCAAGCTCACCCGGCCGTCGGAGATCCGGTAGCCGAAGCTGCGCCCACCTTTGTGCGGTATGTCCAGGGCAAGCACGCTGAAGCCCTCGATCTCGTGCTCGCCCGGGCTCAGGTTCTCGAACGTCCATTTGCCCCGCAGCTCGCCGGGAGTTATGGGGAAATGGGGCGGCGACATGGCCCGGCTGAGCACGGACTCCATGTCGGTCTCGGGCCCCTGGTGTGGCCCGTAAAGCGTGACCACCGACGCCGGGTTGTCACCGGCGCGGAAGAAGGGCAGGCCCTGGGTATGGTCCCAGTGCAGGTGCCCCAGGAGTATGCCGCCCTGAAAGCTGCCGTCGAGGAGGGCGCTGAGGCGCCGGATGCCGGTGCCGGCGTCTATCACCAGGCGCGGGAGGGCTTCTCCGTCGTGGGCGAGGGCGAGGCTGGACGTATGGCCTCCGTAGCGCAGGAAATCGGCCCCGGGGGCCGGCGTGGAGCCACGGGCCCCCAAGACGATGATTTTCACCCGGCTATATTGCCTGGCGGCGCGGGGGCTCCGGTATTCCTACGGGACGAGGGCGATCTTGCCCCGGGTATGGCCCGTGGCCAGGGCCCGGTGGGCGGTGGCCGCCTCCGCCAGAGGGTAGGTGGCGGCGATTACGACCTTGAGCATGCCTTTTTCGGCCCGGCGCAACAGGTCCACCCGGGCCGCCGCCCTTAGCTCCGTGCCCGGGTCGCCCCCTGGTCCCATCCCGAGGACCTTGACGCCTTCCTGCGTGCCCCTCTTAAACGAGGCAATGGTGGCGATCCGGCCCCGGTCGGCAACCAGCGCCAGCGAGGCGTCGATGGCTTCGTCCGTACCAATACAGTCGATGGCTGCGTCCACGCCCCCTGGGGCCAGGGCGAGGACGCGCTCGACCAAGCCGTTCCCGTAGGCCACCGGCTCGGCTCCGAACTGGCGCAGGAGGTCGTGGTTCTTCTCGTTGGCCGTACCTATCACCCGCGCTCGGGCGTTGAGGGCCAACTGGACGACCATTAGGCCTACACCCCCCGAAGCCCCGTGGACCAGGACCGTGTCGTCCACCCCGACGTCGGTGGCGTGCAGGGCGTGGGCGGCGGTCACGCCCGTCAGCATGAGGCCGCT
>CAYZVQ010000413.1:0-3968 GCA_964481925.1 uncultured Acidimicrobiaceae bacterium | reverse complement strand
GCCCGCTTCGAGCGGGGGGTCGACATCGAGCTCGCCCCTCGGGCCGTCGACCGCTTCGTCGAACTGCTGGGCCCGCGGGTGCGCCGGGGGCCGACGGCGGACGTCCGCGCCGCCAGTGCCCCGCCCCCGCCCGTGGTCCTGCGCACCGGGCGCGCCAACCTGGTACTGGGCACGTCTCTCAGCCCGCCCGAGTGTGCCGAGCTGATCGCGCCCCTCGGCTTCAAGGTGACGGTGGCCGAGGGCACCAGCTTCGAGGTCAAGGTGCCGACGTGGCGGCGCGACTGCAACCGCGAAGTGGACCTGATCGAAGAGGTCGCCCGCATCCACGGGTACGACAACATCGCCCGCACCCTGCCCGAGCGCCCGTTCGGAGGGGCCGGGCTCACCGAGTACCAGAGAGGGCGGCGCCGGGCGCGCGAACTGATGGCGGGCAGCGGGGCCGACGAGGCGTGGACGAGCACCTTCCTGTCGGAGGCCGACTTCGACCGGGCCGGGCTGGAGAGCTCGCCGGCGTTACGCCTGGAGAACCCTCTCGACCAGTCGCAGGGCCTTTTGCGCACCGCCCTGCTGCCCGGACTGCTCCAGGCCGTCCGCTTCAACCGGGAGCGCCACGCCGGCGCCCTCAGCCTGTTCGAGATCGGCCGCGTGTTCCGCCTGGCCCCGCCGGGAGGCCCGCACGGCCTGGTCGAGGGCGTGCTGGAGTGGGAACAGCTCGGCCTGGTGGCGGTGGGCGACGGCGTCGACGCCGCCTACGCCGTGCGCGCCTGGCAGGTGCTGGCCGGGGGGACCAGGGTGTCGGGCCCGGCTGTGGTGCCCTGGCCCGGCCCGACCGTGGTGACCTGGCCCGGCCCGCCTGGGACTTCCGGCGACAGCACCGGGGCGTTGGCTGTGGCCGGGTCCCTCCACCCCGGCCGCCGGGCCGCCGTCGTGGGCGGGGGGCAGGTCGTAGGGGTCGTGGGCGAGCTGGCCCCCGAGCTGGCCGAGCGTCATGGCCTGACAGGACGGGTGGCGGTCCTTCTGGTCGACCTGGCCGGGGTGTTGGGCGCGGTGGCGGAAGGATGGCAGGTCCGCCCGGTCAGCCGCTACCCGGCGTCCGACCTCGACATGGCCTTTTTCGTGGGCGACGACGTTGTCGCGGGTGCGCTGGAGGCGACGTTGAGAGAGGCGGCCGGTGAACTGGCCGAAGAAGTGGGCCTTTTCGACGTCTGGCGGGACGCCTCTCGGGGCCGGCGCAGCCTGGCTTTCCGGGCCCGCCTACGGGCGCCCGACCGCACCCTCACCGACCCGGAGGTGGCCGAAGTGCGCGAAAGGACTGCCGCCGCCGCCCTGGAGCGCCACGGGGCCGTCCTGCGCCGGGCCTGAGGCTCTTCGTACCGGCTCACCCGTATTACTGAATCATTATGCACACGCGTGTATAGTGGGGCGATCATGGCCGAAAAGAGGACCGTTGCCATCCTGGGCGCCTCGGGCTACACCGGCGCCGAGCTGCTGCGGCTGTTGGCCGCCCACCCGTACTTCGAAGTGGTGGCCGTCACCGCCAGCTCCAACGAGGGGGCGTCCGTGGCCGATCTGTACCCGGCCCTGGCCGGTGCCTACCCGGGCCTGCGCTTCGGCCCCACGGAAGCCGCCCAAGCCGACGGCGCCGACCTGGTCTTTTGCGCCCTGCCCCACGGCGCCTCCCAGAAGCTGGTCCCCGAGATCTTGCCCCGCGTGGGCCATGTCGTAGATCTGGCGGCCGATTTTCGCCTGAAGGACCCCGGTCTTTACCCGACCTGGTACGGCGCCGAGCACACCTGCCCGGAACTGCTGGCCGGCGCCGTGTTCGGCCTGCCCGAGCTCGACCGCCAGGACCTGGCCGGCGCCCGGCTGGTGGCGGCGCCCGGTTGCTACGTGACTGCGGCCACCCTGGCCCTGGCACCGCTGGTCGGTAGCGGGCTCGTCGAGCCCACGGGCATCGTGGTGGACGCCGCCAGCGGGGTCTCGGGGGCGGGGCGCAAGCTGGCCGAGGGCACGCAGTTTTGCACGGTGGACGAGGATTTCACCGCCTACGGGCTGCTCAACCACCGCCACACCCCGGAGATGGAGCAGGCCATCGGGGCCCAGCTCATTTTCACCCCGCACCTCGCCCCGATGAACCGGGGGATACTGGCCACGTGCTACGCCCGGCCCCGGACCGGCCGGGACGAGAGCCCCCTCGAAGTACTGGCGGAGGCCTACAGGACTGAACCGTTCGTGGTCGTCTCGGCCCGCAGTCCCTCCACCAAGGCCACTCTCGGCGCCAACACCGCCCATCTCACCGCCCGGCGCGACCCCCGCACGGGCTGGGTAATTGCCATATGCGCCCTCGACAACCTGGTAAAAGGCGCCTCCGGCCAGGCTCTCCAGTGCGCCAACGCCGTCATGGGCTGGCCGGAGACGACGGGGTTGCCCCTGGCCGGGCTAGCGGCTTGAAACCCCGTTTGAATGTTGTATTCATTGGACTGTATGCTTAGTCGTTATGGGTTATGAGGTGAGCTCGGGCACGGGCACGGCGGCCCCGAGCGCGCCGGGAGTGGGCGCGCCGGAAATGGGCGCGCCGGAAATGGGCGTGCCGGGAGTGGGCGCGCCGGAAATGGGCGTGCCGGAAATGGGCGTGCCGGAACTGACCGCAGGCGCCAAGGCCGGGATCCTCGTCGAGGCGCTGCCTTATATCCGCCGGTTCTGGGGCAAGACGGTCGTGGTCAAGTACGGGGGGAACGCCCTGGGCGGTGGGTCGGACCTCGCCGATTTCGCCACCGACGTCGTCCTCATGCGGTCGGTCGGGATACGGACCGTGGTCGTCCATGGTGGGGGCCCCCAGATCGGCGAGCTCATGGCCCGCCTGGGCAAGAAGCCCGAGTTCCGGGACGGCTTGCGGGTCACCGACGCCGAGACCCTCGACATCGCCCGCATGGTGCTCGTGGGCAAGGTCAACCGGGACATCGTGTCGGCCGTCAACGTCCACGGACCGATGGCCGTGGGGGTCTCGGGCGAAGACGGCGGGCTCATCCAAGCCACCGCCCTCGACCCCGACCTCGGCTTTGTGGGCCACATTTCCCGGGTGGCCCCCGAACTGTTACTGCGCTTGCTGGCCGAGGACCTGGTCCCGGTCGTGGCCACGATAGGGACCGACGGCGGCACCGGTCAGGCTTACAACATCAACGCCGACACCGCCGCCGGCGCCATCGCCATAGCGCTGGGTGCGGAGAAGCTCGTCTTCCTCACCGATATCGACGGCATCCGGGCCCGCCACGACGACCCCACCAGCCTCCAGAGCCATCTGAGGGCGGCGGCGCTCGAGGCCCTGATCGACGACGGGGCGGTGGCGGGCGGCATGGTGCCCAAGGCTCGCGCCGCGATCGACGCCGTGACCGGGGGAGTGGCCCAGGCCCACATCCTGGACGGCCGGTCCGCTCATGCGCTGGTCCTCGAGTTCTTCACCCGCAGCGGGGTGGGCACCATGGTGACCGCATGACTTACCTGATGTCGACGTACGCCGCGCCCAGCGTCACGTTCGTGCGGGGCCGGGGCTCGTACCTCTGGGACGAACAAGGCCGGCGTTACCTTGATTTTCTGTCGGGGCTGGCCGTGACTTCGCTCGGCCATGCCCACCCGGCGGTGGCCGAGGCGCTGTGCCGCGCCGCCAACACATTGCTGCACACGTCCAATCTTTTCGGTACCGTGCCCGGTCCCGAGGTGGCCGCCACGCTCGACCGGCTGATCGGCGGCGACGGGAAGGTCTTTTTCGCCAACAGCGGGGCGGAAGCCAACGAGTGCGCCATTAAATTGGCCCGCAAGTGGGCGGGCCACGGGCGCTATGTGGTGCTGAGCGCCTACGGTTCGTTCCACGGGCGCACCCTGGCGACGCTGCATGCCACCGGCCAGCCGGCCAAGCACGAGGCTTTCCAGCCCCTTCCCGACGGGTTCCGTCACGTGGCCTGGCAGGACAT
>CAYZVQ010000412.1:0-3995 GCA_964481925.1 uncultured Acidimicrobiaceae bacterium | reverse complement strand
CCTTGGGGGAGTACACGGTTCTGGGCCGCAACGTACGCGTCGGTCCCGACGCCTTCGTTGAGCGCGCTGTGGTCCATGACAACGCCTACCTCGGCCCCGGCGTCAGGGTGAGGGGCTGCACGGTCGGTCGCAGCAGCGAGCTGCGCCGGGGCGCCCGGATAGAGGAGGGGGTGGTGGTGGGGGACGAGTGCTTCATCGGCGAGCACGCCGTGGTGCACGCCGGCGTCAAGGTGTTCCCGTTCAAGACGGTCGAGCACGGGGCCATCGTCAACTCTTCGATCGTGTGGGAGTCGCGCGGGGCGCGCCACCTGTTCGGGCGCAACGGGATCTCGGGCCTCGCCAATGTCGACATCACCCCCGAACTGGCGGTGCGCCTGGCCATGGCCTTTGCCACGGGCATGCCTCGGGGCGCTACCGTCGCCGTTTCCCGGGACACCAGCCGCGCCGCCCGGGTCCTGAAGCAGGCGCTGATCGTGGGCCTCAACGCCGCCGGGGCCGACGTCATCGACCTCGGAGTGGCGACCGTGCCGGTGACGCGGTTCGGAGTGCGCAACGAGCACAGTGCAGGAGGGGTCACCGTCCGCCTGGCTTATGACGACCCTCAGTCCGTGGTCCTGGGCTTCATCGACCCGGCCGGCATCGACATCCCCGAAGTGGCCCAGCGCAAGATCGAGCGGGTCTTTTACCGCGAGGACTTCCGCCGCTGCCTGGCCTCCGAGACGGGCGACGTCGTCTACCCGGCGCGCATCCCCGACCTTTACGCCCAGGCCCTGGTCGACCAGGTCGACACGGGCGCCATCCGGGCGGCGCGCTTCAAGGTCGTCCTCGACTACGCCTGCGGCGCGGCGTCGTTCGTCATGCCCGCCGTCCTCGGCAAGCTGGGGGCCGAAGTCCTGTCCCTCAACCCGTACGCGGCCGCCCGGCGCTCGGTCACCTTCGACCGCCTCGAGCACGCCCGGGGAGTGTCGACCCTGGTGCGGGCGGCGGGCGCCCATTTTGGGGCGGTGCTCGGCCCCGACGGCGAACACATCACGCTCATCGACGACAACGGCCGCGTCCTCAGCGACGCCGAAGGCCTGATGGCCCTGCTCGGCCTGCTACTGGGCCCACCCCCGGGGCCGGCGAGCGCCACCTCGCCCGCGCCCGGTCTCACCGTGGCCCTACCGGTCTCGGCCCCGAGCGCCGCCGAGGCCATGTGCCGACAGGTAGGAGCCGAGCTGATATGGACCAAATTGTCCCCCTCCCATCTCATGGAGGTGGCCTCCAGGCCCGGGGTCGACTTCGCCGCCGGCCAGGAAGGCGGGTACATTTTCCCCCACTTCCTGCCTGCCTATGACGCCGTGGCCGCGCTGGTGCACGCCTTCGCCCTCCTGGCGGCCACGGGGACGAAGCTGTCGAGCGTGGTGGCGGCGCTGCCCCAGGTCTTCAGCGCCCACGAGGCCGTCGTCACCCCGTGGGAAAAGAAGGGCGTCGTGATGCGCTCGCTCATGGAGATGAACGACGACAAGCCCACGAGGTTGGTCGATGGGGTAAAGGTCCTGCACCGCGACGGTTGGTGCCTCATGGTCCCCGACCCCGAGGAGGCCCTCACGAACGTCTGGGCCGAGGGCCCCTCCGAAGCCGCCGCCCGGGAGCGGGCGCAGGACTACGCCCGGGCCGTCCGCAAGGTGCTGCGGGCGTGAGCGACTTTTTGGGCCGGAAGCCAGATCGGGCTCGCCCGGCTCTCCGAAGACCGGTATGGTCTGCACCGTGAACGTTCCTGATGATCTGCGCTACAGCGCCGACCACGAGTGGGTGCGCAAAGAGGAGGGGCGGGCCCGGGTAGGCATCACCGACTATGCCCAGGATGCCCTGGGCGACATCGTGTTCGTCCAGATGCCCGAGCTCGGCGCGCCTGTTGTGGCTGGCCAACCTCTGTGCGAGCTAGAATCGACCAAGTCGGTGTCGGACGTCTACTCCCCGCTCGACGGCACAGTGGTCGAAGTGAACAGCGAGCTGGGTGACCAGCCGCAACGCATAAACGAGGATCCCTACGGAGAAGGCTGGATCTGTGTGATCGAGGCCGCCTCCCTTGAGGGCTTCAAAGGCCTGATGGGGGCAGAAGAATACCGGAAACTGCTCGAGGCTTGAGGCGTTGTACTGCAACCGCTGTGGTCACCGTAACCCTCAGGGGGCGAACTTCTGTTCATCGTGCGGGACGGCGCTGGACAGACCGGGCGCCGGCGGGGAACCGAGCACGACGGCCATACCGGCCGTCATCCTGCTGCCGGGTGACGCCAGCTCCGAGCCTTTCCAGCTCGAGCCCAGTGACCTGCTGCACGGCGTGCCTGGCGGTGGCGCCGTCCTGGTCGTGACGAGGGGGCCCAACTCCGGTTCTCGCTTTGTGCTGAGCCCGGAAGGCAGCGGGGCGGTGACCATCGGCCGCCACCCCGAAAGCGACGTCTTCCTCGACGACATCACGGTTTCCCGCCGGCACGCCGAGGTGCGCTTCGAGGACGGCGGCTTTTGGGCTCACGACGTGGGCTCGTTAAACGGCACCTATCTCAACCGTCAGCGCATCGACAACGCGCCCCTCTCCAGTGGTGACGAGGTACAGGTGGGCAAGTTCCGCTTGCTGTTCCTGGCCCCGGTCCCGACAACGGCCGCCGGCCCGGGCGCCGGCGGCGCCTAGGCAGCAGGGACGGGGGTGGACAAGTCGTGGCCGGTCGGTCCCATCTCTCCATAGGGGAAGTCCTGTCGCTCCTGCAAGAGGAATTTCCCGACGTGACCATCTCGAAGATCCGCTTCCTCGAGAGCCAGGGCTTGGTCGACCCGGAGAGGACGCCCTCGGGTTACCGCAAGTTCTACGAACCCGACATCGAGCGCCTGCGCTGGGTCTTGCGCCAGCAACGAGACGCCTTTTTGCCCCTGAAGGTGATCAAAGGCCGTCTGGACGACAACGGCGAGCCCGGCGGCGTCGACGAGGAGGCAGGCGACGGCGGGCCCGTGGAGCTCGTCGAGGAGCAACTCGGTGCCGAGAGCGGCATGGGCGCGCCCCTCCGGCCCGGGCCCGGGCGCGCCGGCCTCCGTGGGCCTCAAGAGAACGGCGTCGCGGAGGGCGGGCCCGGGTCCCCGAAGACGAAGGCGGAGGCGGAGGCGCCACGCCCCCCGGTGCGCTCGGCGGCCCTGACGGAGCCCCTCTTCGACGTCGGCCCCCCCTACAGCGCCTACGGGGCGCCGGTCGAGCACAGCGGCAGCGGCCGCCGTCCCGGCCCCGAGAGCCCGAGCGGCCGTCGTCCCGACGTCGAGGTCACCGACGTCCGGCGCCCGGTTGACGTCAGGCGCCCGGTTGAGCTCCGCAGCCCGGTGCCCGAAGCCCCCGACCCCCGTGGACCAGCCTCTCGTGGACCGGCCCCACATGGGCCTGGAGGGAGCGCGGAGGGGGCCAGCGGGCTGGTAGAACGCACGGGTGGGCGGGACGAGCCGGCCGGCCGCAACCCCTCGCCCAGCCCGAGACCGGCCCGATCGGGGCGGGGTCAGGCGCCCCCGGCGCGCGGGGAGGACGACAGGTCCCTCGAAGAGCTCGTGAGAGAGCCCGGGATCGACGTCGAGACGGTGCGGGACCTGGAGCGTTTCGGCCTGATCACCCCCAAACTGGTGGGCAGCGTCTCCTACTACAGCGAGCAGGCGGCCGTCATCGCCCAGCTGGCTTCGGCGTTCGCCCGCCACGGGGTCGAGGCACGCCACCTCAGGGCCTACAAGGGTGCGGCCGAGCGCGAGGCGGGCATGGTCCAGCAGGTCATCATGCCGCTCATAAGGCAACGCAACCCCGAAGCTCGGGAAGCGGCCAATCGGGCCATCGAGGAACTGTCCCAGCTCGGGGGCGAGCTACGCGCCGCCCTTTTGCGCGCCGCCCTGGCTGATCTTCGTTGACCGGGGGCGCCTGCCGGGTGCGCCTTCTGCGGTTGTAACGTTCATTCATGGTCGAGATGCACCTCTCTGCCGTCCGCGTCGAA
>CAYZVQ010000411.1:0-4070 GCA_964481925.1 uncultured Acidimicrobiaceae bacterium | reverse complement strand
ATCGGCGGTCTGGATGCGGTTCTGCTCGAGGACAAAGTGCCGGCGAAACTCCGGGTCCTCGAGTTGCTGTTCAATATCGTCCCAAAAGACGCCCCGCGATCTACCTGCCATGTCACCGCCTCTCTCTGGCTTCAGCGTAACATCAATGTATCGTTTTGGGCAAGGGGACGGCGACCGGATGAGTGCTTCCACTAGACAGTGGCTCCGCTCCGGCGCTGACAAGAGCGCTAGTCCTGGTTCTTGGCGAAGATAATGGTCTTGCCGATCCGGTCGCCCCCCGCGACCCTTTGGCCCTCGGTCATGAGGTGGGCCAGGATCTTGTCCACTGTGTCTTCGTTGAACAACCATGCGTTCAGGGCAGCCGCTTCCACTTTGTCGGGTTGACGCCTGGCTCGCTGGAGCCTATGCACCTGGTTAGCCTTGGCGACGGCTACCGCTGCCGCACTTGCCTCCGGGACTATTGGCTGAAGGCGTCTCCCGACCTCGACGGCTACGCCAGGGCGGAGTCGAGCTAAACCATCTGGCCAGCTTCTACTAAGACGCTTGTGGGCTCACACCGACGAGCGCCGGGCTTATCGCCCTGGGCGGAACTGCCAACAGGTAACCGCCCAGTGAGCGGTGCATTTATGAGGCACCGTGTGGTTGGGGCCGATCAACCAGCCGGACTCCCCACCGACCTTCGGTGCGGTTTGTGGCTGTGCCCGTGACGGGGAGCCCAACCGGAGCTTCAGCGTTACCGGCTGTAACGCGGCCATGATGGTGAGCCATGACCAACGACGCCATCCATCTAAGGCCCGTTGAGGAGAGAGACCTTGCAACCCTGGAACGAATAGACAAAGAGCGGGCGCTCAGCGAGCCGTTCGAGTGGAGAGGGTTCGGCAACCCAGCGGAGCGCCGTCGCCGTTGGGAGCGCGACGGGTACCTCGGTGACGGCGAAGGACTCTGCGTGGCCGTGGGTTTCTGCGAGGCTCCTGGCGGGATGGAGTCATCTACTCCCGTTTGCGCAACGATGCTTCACCATCTCCACTTGGACAGGGGTGACGATCGTCGCCGCTGCGGGACGCGGCCCAGCTGCGCGGAAGACCACCCCTCCCCGACCTCTGGATGGTGCCCACCCTGTTCGAGCCGAGCTGCGACTTGGCGGCTGCTCAGACCCTCGCTGGTGAGCTGGCGAGCCAGAGTAATGATCTCCTGCTCGCGCTCATCGGGCACCAGCTCTTTGCCCTAGGCACGCCAACCGAACGGGGACGCCCACCTGCGTAGCCACCAGTCGCGAGCTTGGCTGCCTTCCGGGCCCCCATTTGCGACCAAATCAGGGTGCGGCTTCGATGAGCCGCACCAACTCGTCGCGGCGGTAGCCGTGCGCGCTAGCGAACTGAACAAGCTCATTGACCTTGCGCTGCAAAGCGCCTCGGTCTGGGGTACCGGTGACTGTTATGCCCCTGCCGCGACGGAACTCCAAGAGCCCCTCGTCGCGGAGCAATCTCATCGCGCGCAATACCGTGTTCCTATTTACTCCGAGCACGGTCGCCAGATCTTTGGCGAGCGGAAGACGTTCGCCTGCGCCTGCCTCGCCCTCGGCTATGGCGCGCCGGATCTCCGCCGCCACCTGTTCGTAGAGAGGCTCCGGCTGCGACGGGTCGATCTTGTAATCTGACATGGTACCTGTTAGTATAGCACCATGAGTCCTACGAGGCAACTAGACGAGGCCGCAAAGCCGAGGAGACAACCGGATTCTCAGGCCCATTAGCGAATGACAACCAAGGCGGCGGCTCGCGTCCCAGCAGCCCGTTCAGCAATGCCCAGGAAAGGACAGTCGCGGCTGAGGACCTGGAGACAGAAGTTCTCTTTCCCGAAGCACGTCGGTTGCGCCGGCGTCGCTGGACGATCGGCGCGGCCGTCCTCACGGCAGCGCTAATCGTTGTCGCGTTAGTCGTGGCTGGGGCCAGTCTTGCCTCGGCGAAATCGCGGCTTGCCGGAACGAAGGGTCAGTACGCGCTGTCGGCTACTTCGGTCGGACAGGCTCGGTTGTACTTCCGTCCCGTGGACTGCATAATCGCGCCGTACTCGGGCAGCCGCTCGTCGGCGTCAAGCTCAGCCATTTCGACATCCGAGGCCAGCAGGCTCTGCAACTCGAGCCTGCCACAGCAACCGCGCTATCCTACACCGACACCTCCGGGCAACGATAGCCCCAAGACCGCCGTCGTCTTGCCGTTCTACGCCGGGACCACGGCTGGACGCTACGTGCTCGGCCCGGCGCAGATGAGCGGTTCGATCGTCAAGACAGCACAAGCCGACCTCGATTCCTTTACCGACCAGTGGGAAGTAAACATAACCTTCACCGCGGCAGGCTCAGCCGAGTTCAACAGGGATGCGGCCCAGTACTACGTCTGCTACGAGAAGGACACCTCCAATCCTCTGTACTGCGCGCTGCAAGCGGTCGAACTGAACGGGACGGTACTAACGGCGCCCGCCATCGAGTCCAGCCACTTCCCTGTCGGCACGACCATCGGTGGTAGCTCTAAAGAGCCCTTCACAAAGGCGACGGCTATGGAGATATCTGCCCAGGTGCGCGCTGCCTCGAAGATGGCCCCCATCTCTGGCTGACTGCTCTGGTGTTCTTTGAGCGCCTAGTGCCTATGCGGCGGCACTCATGACGGCGGGTTGCTTTTTTACCTCAGCGGCTTTCCTGCAACCTATAACTACGCGAACAGGTATGTCGAGACGCTTGGCAGTGTCCTGTAATGCGCCGGTACCCTTCAAGTCGGCGGGTGGCCGCACGAGCTGGCGCCAGTCTTCTTATGCCCAGCTCGTCCCACTTGTCCCACAGGTCCAAGTCTCGGCCCCCATGTATTTCAGAGCAAGCAGGTTAAACCAGCACTCCTAGCAACGCTCCCGCAAGAGTTGGTCTGCGTCGTCGACAAAAAGGTAGGCCGAGCCTGCCCGCCAACGGGTGGCGGGCACGACGCCCAAGTGGATCTCTACGCGGTCTCGGGTGGCGAACCCGTACCCGCCGCCTTAATAGGCTCGCGTTGCGAACCCCATCCGGCGGTAGTGCGCCATTGACGTGTCGAGGTCTCGGACAGCGAGGATCGGCGCTGCCCGCCTGAGGGTGGCCATAGCGCCAACCTTGCACATGCCGATGTCGGTGTCCAGAGGCCGGTGACTTGGCGAGTCGTCACGCCCTTCTGGTCGGGGTCTCCCGCGCCGCCAAGTGGGCAAAACAGCGATGACTAGCCGGAGGGCGCTGGTCAGTCCGGAGAACCGGCCTTGCGGAGCACTCTCGCACCCGGCGAACCATACCCCAACGCCCGCCGAGGTGCCGATATGGCTCTAATCGCCGACGCCGATGCCCGTTACTCGGCACTGCAAATATGCAGGCCAATTATGTATCGTTTCCCGGGCCCGCCGTGGGAGGCGTCGCGATGGCAGTAGTGGAAAACCGTCGATATGCTCGGATTCCTCCTGAAACATAAGGGGTTCTCGGCAGCGCATAATGGAACACTCTGCTCTCACAACACCGGGCTCGGACGGGTCGGGAGCTGCCGTACCCGGAAGAGGGCGTGGACCCGCCCAGGCGCCCGTCCTCGAGCCATGGCGCACCGGAGGCTGGACCGCTGAGCGAGGACCTCGGCCCCGGGCCCAGATCAGAAGGCCCCGGTCCGCTACCCAGTGCGAAGGCGCACGCGGAACCCTTCGTGCCAGGCCCTGCGCGCCGGGTGCCCCCATCGCGCCCTCGACCTCGGCGTGCCGGCTGTTGACACGAGGCGCCCCCAAGGAACCAGCAGGGTGCACGCGCCGGCATGACGTGCTCGGCGGGCTCATCCGCGAGTACCGACCGGTCGCTGCGCAGCCCCATCACGCTGGCGACCGAGAACGGCTCGTCGCATTGCAACGGTGCCGGTCGGGACGCCTTGAGGGGGCCAACCCGAGGAAAGCCGGGCAATTCGTGCCCATTAGCTCTACGATCGAGAGCTGCCAGACCACCAGAGGAGGAGATGAGCCAGGTTTCGAGGGACCGGCCTCCGCCGACGCCTTGGCGGGCGCTCGGTACTTGTATCCTCTGCGCG
>CAYZVQ010000410.1:0-4076 GCA_964481925.1 uncultured Acidimicrobiaceae bacterium | reverse complement strand
CCGAGCCCACCGAGGCCCAGGATGCCAAGCACGGCCCGGCGGCCGATGGGTTTGTCGCCCTGCTCGGGGGCCGGGCCCGTGGCGCCTCCCGTGGAGGTCACCTCAGCCATGGCCCACTGGTGGGCCGCAAGTTGCCGCTTTTGTAGGTCACCAAGTGTTAAGGACGCCCCGGCCGGCCGTTTGATTGCGCGGAATCCCGAAAAATCGAAGTTGAGGTGGCGTGCGATCGGAATCCCCGGAAGGTACGCGAGATTGAACATAAGGCCGTGAGCCGGAGCGTGGGCGGTAGCGTCGCCATACTCGGCGGCGCCGCCGCCCGAGGATGACTAGGAGGCATCATGCCCACGATCCTTGGCCACCACGACGTGAAGGACCGCGCCCACTGGCTTGCGTCGCCCAAGAGGGAAGAGTTCTTCGGCCCCCTGGGTGTCACCAACATCCGCACTTTCATTGACCCAAACAACCCGAACCACGTCGCGCTGATCATGGACGTGGCCGACATGGACGCCTTCAACGCCGCCATGCAGTCCGAGGGTGCGGCCGCGGCCATGGCCCACGACGGCGTGCTACCTGAGACCCTGGTCATCCTCGTCGAGTCTTAGCCCAAAAGGCCAACGTCCTCCTAGCTCGGTCCCGACCGGCTACCGGCCCGAGCTGGGGAGGCCCCTGAGCCACTTCCTTCCCGGCTAGCTTGGCAGCGGTGATGGTGGCTCGGTCCACACCGGGCCACTGTCGCCCCCGGCGCCCTCCCCTCTGCCTCCCGCAGGCCTACCCTCCCGCGGCCGCCTCGCGGCGCCGCGGGCCCGAGAGGGTTCCCAGCCCCCCCGTCCCTCCCCGGGCGTCGAATAGCTATTACCCGGAGCCCGTTGGAGCCTGTCACCGACGTTACTGACGAGGATTTGGGCCAGAACGAGGCAGCTCTTGCTGCTCGAGCTCAAGGCGATCTCCTCACCGGCCAGGTGCAGAACGCCGAAGACAACGTGGAAGAGTGGGCAGAGATCAGAAGGCTGTACCGGTGCCCGGCATGGCCGGGGACGCACTGAAGGCGCACGCCGGCTTCGTCACAATGGCACCCGGCTGCTCCAGACCGACCGAGCGCTGGTGCTGCGCTCGGTTCCTAACTGAACGAGACGGTGCCCAAGCCCGTGATCGACGAGTACTGGCCAAACGGCTGGGCGCTGTTGCTCACGTTGCACTGGCCCTTGTTTTTGCCGCTCGTGAACCGAGGAAGTATGAAGGCATAGGTTTCGTTGATGCTCACCGTCCCGGTGATCCCCGCGTACAGACCTGTGCCGTTGAACAAGGTCACCGGAGCGGTTACAGAAAGCGCTGCTGAACAGGTTGCTTTGTTGAAGGTCGGCTGCGCTTTGTTCGCCTTCGCATTGAGCGTCGCCGAGTCGACCTCGAACGTGCCCTTGTGCAGGGTGATCCTGACGTAGTTCCCATTGTTGGGGTCGGGCGTGCCGTTCTTGTTGATTGTGAGGGTATGACCGTAATCACCGATCGCGCCGGTGATGACGATGGTCCCCCCACCGTTGCCGTTGGGTGTCGCAAAGACTTTGATAGGGCCACCAGCTGGGGTGCTCGGCGTCACTGCTGCGAAGGCGGGCGCACCGCCGAGCAACACGCTCCCGAGCACGGCGACACTGACGGCTGCTTTTGCTATTCGCACATGGACCTCCTCGGTCGGGACCGTCGCGCACTTGGCCGGCGGTAGTTGGTAGGGTTCCTTGGTCGTAGAGCTTCGCGAGGTCTGACGGCCCCGCTGTCCCAGCGCGATCACCGACGATCTCGGCCGTATCCCCAACAGCTTGGCCTTGTTGGCGGTCTCGGTCGAGGGGGCCATCAGGTGTACCCGGCCTCGTGCTAGCACCGGGTCAGTCCTGTAGATGGGAGGCCGATGTCATCATGTGCACTTCGTTGTAGGCCAGGTCCCCGGTGACGACAGCACCCAGCGATGGGATATGCACGATGGTGGACTCCGCGGTGTCGGCTTGGCCGATCTTGATGACCTGCAGTTCGTTGCTTTCCAGGTCGATAGTGTCGGTCGTCAGCAGCTGCGGTAACACCTTCTCCGCCCCAGTGGGGACCTCACCGGGGAAGATCGCCTCCCAGTACCCGGCCATGGCCGGCCCCGCCCCGAGCTCCACGCGGGCGAGGACCTCGGCCGTCGCCAGGCCCGTGGCGCCCGGGAAGCGCTGGGCCAGCCGGGCCAGGCCGAGCCAATGGTCGCCGTGGCCGTGAGTGATATAGATGCGCGACAGCCGTCGTCCCTTGGTGCCGACCCAGTCGGCCAGGGCGTCGGCCTGGGCGTAGGTGGCCAACGCGTCGATGAGGACGGTGTCGTGCTCTCCGTATACCAGCGTGGCCGATGACGGGGACCAGGTCGGCGCGTCGCCCGGGCCTGCCGGCGGGGTGGCGCTCACGAAACATCATCTATATTTCCATGAGGATGACAGATGTACTCTTGTTTGTCAAGCAAGTCGACAGTGACGGGAGGAGCTAAACCGTGGGCACATCTCAAGCCGCCAAGGCAGCCAGCCATGACCGCATACTCGACATCGCCGCGGCGCGGATCCGTCGCGACGGCATCGACAGCCTGGCGGTGGCCGAGCTCATGAAGGAGGCGGGGCTGACCCATGGCGGTTTCTACCGGCACTTCGGCTCACGAGACCAGCTCGTTGCCGAGGCCGCGCAGCTGGCTTTGCGCCAGGGCAGCGAACCGACCATGGCGGCCGGGCGCCTCGGCGGGCGTCGGGGGTACACGGCGCTTGTCGACGGCTACCTGAGCGAGCGGCACCGGGACCATCCCGAGTCCGGCTGTGGCGTGGCCGGCGTGGCCGTAGATGTTGCCCGCGCTGGAGGCGCGCCCCGAGCTTCCTATACCCGCCAGCTGAAGGTTTGCCTCGCCGTGCTGGCGGACCTCGTCGACAACCCCGACCGAGAAGCCGGGGAGCGCGAAGCGGTCCTCACTCTTAGCGCCCTCGTCGGCGCCATCTCCATGGCCCGAGCAGTCGACGACCCTGACTTGTCGCAGCGGATCCTGGCCGATGCTGCCGCCGCGCTGAAAGGGCGCACCCTGAACCAGGGCCCAGGCGCTCGCGGCGTGGTCGAATGACCTCCAGCACCTCCAGGATCGCGAGTGACTGCGAGGCCCCACGAGCTATCGAGGTGCCAACTCGCGAAGAAAGGAGCCCGATAATGGATGACCAAACAGCCGGCGGCGCGGGCGGTCCCGAACCACCGCCGGAACCGCCGCGTGCCGACCCGATCGCGGGAGAGCTCGTCACCGAGACGCTCGACTACGACGGTGGTCGGCGGGTCACGGTGTACGTCCCGCCGGATCCGCCCGAGGCAGTCGTGTTCGCCGGCGACGGTCAGGGGATCGCGCAGTGGGGCGGGTCCCTCGAGGCGACCGACGTGCCGTCCACGATGATCGTCGGTGTACATGGGCTGGCCGATGAGACGCTGCGGCTTCAGGAGTACTCACCGGTCTTTGACGCGGAACGCTTTTCTGCACATGAGAGGTTTTTCGTCGAGGACGTCGGCCGATGGGCGCGGTCGCGGTTCGGATTGGCGCTGCCCGCCGAACGCACCGCGGTGTTCGGTGTCTCGGCGGGTGGAGAGCTCGCGCTCGCCCTTGGGCTTCGGCACCCGGACGTCTACGGTGCGGTCTTCTCCGGCTCGCCGGGCGCGGGTTACAAGCCGACTGGCGTGATGCCGAGCTCGCTTCCGCGCGTGTACTTCGTCGCCGGCACGCTGGAGCCGTTCTTCCTCGACAACGCGACCCGGTGGGCGGCCGCGCTGCGCGACGCGGGTGCGGACGTCGTGATGAGCGAGCGGGTCGCGTCGCACGGCGACGCGCTGTGGCGAGGGGAGTTCCCGCTGATGGTGGCGTGGGCGTTTGGACGATGAAGCATCGCGGTGTTTGGTCCGTCTATTCGACCTCGCCCACAGCCCGGGCGGTCACCCGATGGGCGGGACCACCGAGTCGGCTGCGATGGTCAGCAACGTCCGCGTTTCCGCTCGCCCGGAGAAGTTCGGGTAGGGGATGCCCAGGTACTTCTGGGAGATCT
>CAYZVQ010000409.1:0-4117 GCA_964481925.1 uncultured Acidimicrobiaceae bacterium | reverse complement strand
CCGCCCGTTACGGCGCAGCGGTCACCACCCGACTCGCGGAAAGCTGGCTGGCGCTGTTACAAACCGTTATACCTCTTCGTGTGCCGAGCACCAGGCTCGGATGAGGAGGACACCGTGGACGACGTGTTCTACATATTTATGATGATCGTGTTCGTGGTTGTGGCCGCGCTCTTTGTCGTCGGCTGCGACAGGATCATCGGGCCCGACGACCCCGCGCTCGACGAGCTCCAGCGAGATGACGCCGCGCTCGATTGCCACGAGGTGGCAGCGTGTCTACGGCCAGTTGGCTTGAAATCCTGTTCTTCCTCGGGTTGCTGGCCCTCAGCACCCCGATCTTGGGTCACCCGCGCTACTTCATCACCGAGCCTGGTTCGGGCCTGCGCTTCGTGCCCCAGGGCGCCGGAACGAAGCTCGGCTAGCAGCTGGCGTGCCTTGTGGGTGCGTCGCGCCCAGCTTCCGTCATGACCTCCTTTAGCCGGCCGATATAATACTTGTAGTACTCGAGCGGCGTGCTGGGTGCGACCTGGTGGTCAGCTCCCGGCAAGTACCCACCCTGACGGATCACCGGCAAGAGACGCTGGAATTCCCGGTCAATGGCTTCATGTCCGTCGGCAATGCACAACTTGTTGAAACCACCCATGAACGGCACGTCCGGGTGCTTCTCGCGCACGGCTACGATGTCAACCCCGGCATTGACATCCACGGGCAGGAACCCGTCGACCCCCACCTTCCTGAAGTTAGGGATCAGACGCCGGAAGTCACCGTCCGTATCTACGAAGACATGTCCGACTCCCTTGCTCCGCAGCATCGGGACCAACTGCAGATAATACGGGGCGATGAACTCGTCGAACATCCGAGGAGATATCAGAGGCCCGTTTACGCCACTGACGTCCTCCTGGACATACAGGACGTCCGCAGGCAATATATCCAGTAGAACGGGCAGATATCGCGTGAAGATATCCAATGAGAACCCGTTCATCCTATGGATAAGGTCTGGCATGTCATAAAACGCGTATGATACGCCCGCAGTGCCCATGAGCTCCCTGGGTGTCCAGAAGAAGCCCTCGATGTTTAGCCTTATCGAGTACTCGCCCCGGGCGTGAGCGTCTCGAAGCGGCCCATAAACCTTCTCGATAAGTTCTTGACTGAAGTAAGTCGCCTCTTCCTTTCGGGCCAGCTCCTCCAGCTCGGTCCAATCCTCGGGACGGACGACGGCGTACTTCTCGTTAACTTCGACGCCGGTCAACTTGTGGAGATCTATTACCCGTCCCGTTTCGTCCCGGAAAAGCCTGTGCTCAGGGGTGTCTTCAAACACCTCCATCTCGAGGCCCCGCAGCGGTAAGATGAAACCCACTCTCCTCACAGGGTCGAACCCGAGCCATCTCTCATAATCGAACACGCCTTCGAACACCGCCGCCTGAAAGTATTTCTCTTCCTCGATGGTCGGTGCGGGCAGATCGACTTGGGCGCCGACCTCGGGGGTGCGCCGGTTGGCTCCGGCGTTGGCTTCCAGGATCTTCTCGCCGATCTCCTTCGGGAGCCCATCGCCAAGGAACCGGCGGACCGTGAGGTCCCAAGGGTAGAAGGTCTCCTCGACCGCGCCCCTTGCGCCTACGTCGCCGAACGAGAGGGTGGCATGTTCTCGGTCCCGCGTCGTCACTTACGACTCCCCTCGTTAATCGCCGGCGCGGCAAGAACCGTTGCCAGGTAACCAAGAGTTGGGGGCTTTGGGCCAAACGCAGTGGTCCCTCATCGCGGTCATGGCCCGGCTAATGAGGATGGCGTCCATAGACGAGCGGATTTTGGGCTTCGTTGTCGAGCACGTCTCCCACACTGAGCGTGGCGAGGTACTCGGCGGACAGCACATTGCGTTGCCCATTGAAAGTGGCGCCATCGGGCATATACGCGCAGGTGATCGCTCGACGCCGCCCAGGGGTCATATTGGCTCCGGCCCCGTGGAAAGTCAGCCCGTTGTGGAGCACGGCACCTCCGGCGGGAACAGGGCAGGGTATGGCCCTGACATCACGCCAATCCGGATAAATATCAAACAGCGCACCAATGCTCGCACCGATGGCGACGTTATCAAACTTCCTCGCCTTGTGGCTCCCTGGCAGATAAAACAGGCAGCCATTTTCTAGCGTAGCATCGTCAAGAGCTATCCAGATGGTTATTGCGTCGGCTGATGTAAATGACCAGTACGGGACATCGAGGTGAAATGACGTGGGATTGGCGTATGCCTCCTTAATTAGCGCTTGGTCATGCCACACACGGAGCCCGTCAACTCCGGCTAGCTTAGCGACAAATGACCCCAGGGCGTCCTGAAGGAGAAGCTCCTTAAATGCTTTATCCGTCTGCCAAAGGTTGAGCCTCTGAGTAAAAACACGGTTGTAGTACTGTTGCTCTTCCTTGCTCGACGTCTGGCTCGCAATGTTGGTGGCATCTTCAGTGGCAAACGACAGCCGCTGATCGCCCCGCCTCATCACTGCCGCGTCTACTTTCGCCCTCCACTCCTCAAGCTCGTCATGCTGAAGGAACTCCGCTACGGGGAGAAAACCATTTTCTCGGTAGAACTCCTTCTCAGACGTTGTTGGTTCGTCTCGCACCAGGCGCCCTCCTGAGTACCGGCGGCTCTAAGGCCATGTGCTGTAAAGCTTAGTCGGAGCAACGGGCGGCCTGGCCATAATGGCCATCGGGGCCGGGCTCATAGTCTCCAAGGCCGGGCTTTGACGGACGTTGGCGGTGCCAGGAAAGGGAATGTACCTTACGCTTTTTTCGAACGCGGCGTGGGCCAGTTCGGTGTCTTTCAGCTCGTCGTCAAATGTGATCATGAGGTGTAAACCGGCGCCGCCACCGTGGACCTTGGCCATCGGAAGATGGGTGGAAATGGCGGCCTCTTCTCCCCGGGCACGCGCCGTACCACGACGTCAGGTGGTCGCGCCGAGCTGAGGCCGGAGCGGTTGTGGCCATGGTGCCGGTCGCACTGGTCTCCGGGCTACGCTTCACGGCCGGGACACCTCTCGACTGGCTCTGGACAGGGCTGATGGCCGTTGCTGTCGTCGCCGGCCGAGCGGTGCGCGTTGAAGCCGTTGCGGCCGTGGCCGCCTGATGCAACGAGAGCCGCCCCCGGGAGGTTGGAACGGCATGACGAAGAGAAAAAGGTTGGCCCCGGCCCGCAAGCTGCCCATCGCCGCCGTCCTGCTCACCGCAGTAATGGCAGCCGGTCCTCTGCCGGTCGCCCTGGCCGGCCCGGCCGCAGGTGCAGGCCCCGCCGTCCCGTCAGGCTTCTCCCCCGTGTCGGTGACCTATGTCTCGCCGTCGGAGGGGTGGGCCCTGGGCACGGTCGCTTGCGGCCCCAGCCAGTGCCTCCGGCTTTTGCGCACGACGAACGACGGTGCCAGCTGGTCATCGGTGCCGGTGCCCCCGGCCGGCCCGGGGGGGCCGGGCGGCCCGCCGCTCAAGGTGCGCTTCGCCGACCCGGACGACGGATGGATCTTCTCCTCCCTACCCGGGCAGGCCAAGGTGCAGGCTTGGTCGACGCACAATGGTGGCCGGCACTGGGCGGCGCTTTCCTTCCCGGTGAGGAACCCCGGCTCCGTTGGCATCGAGGACCTCGAGGCGGCGGCCGGGGTGGTAGACGTCGCCGTACAGGTGGGCGACGAGGTCGAGATCTTTTCCTCCCCGGTCGGCGCCAACGCCTGGCACCGCGTCGGAGGCCCCTACGAGCTGGGCGCAGGCCCGGTCCCGTCGGGCGAGATCACCCTCCAGGGGCGCTCGGGATGGTTCGTCCAGAACGACAGGGTGGTCGTGAGCGGCGGTCGCGACGAGCCGTCAGGCGCCTGGGCCAGCTGGCGGCCGCCCTGCTCGTCGGCCGGTGGCCCGGTACTAGTGGCGGCCCCGACCGCCTCTCAAGTCGACGCCGTCTGCACGGAAGGTGTGTGGACGGGCCAAAGGACGAGCGTCGACCTGTTGAGGTCCACAAACGGAGGGGCCAGCTTTGGCCCCAGCCGTCTCGTCCCCGTGGCGTCGGCAGACCTGGCCGCGGCCACCGGCACGTCCACGGTGGCGGTCGGCGCCCAAGTAAACGGCAGCAACTCGGCGGACGTCGCCCTCGAGATGA
>CAYZVQ010000408.1:0-4157 GCA_964481925.1 uncultured Acidimicrobiaceae bacterium | reverse complement strand
GAGGGGACAGTCGTCATCTTCAGGCCCTCGCTTGTGTCGCATCGAGCAGGCTCCCGGCCAGGCGAAGGGCGAACAGGGCCACGATCTCGGTACCGATCAGCACGATCACACCCGAGGCCGCGGCAATGCCGACGTTGTAGGCGTTGAACGCCTGGTCATAGAGATAGAAGGGGAGGTTCGTCGTGGCCGTGCCCGGCCCTCCCTGGGTCATCATGTAGATCTCCCCGAAGGCCTGGACAATGTAGATCGACCCCAGCAGCACACCAAGCTGGACGTAGCGGCGGATGTGAGGGACGGTGACCCGCGTGAAGGTCTGGACTGTCGACGCTCCGTCCACTTTGGCCGCCTCTAGGACCTCGAGCGGCTCGGACTGCAGGCCGGCCAGCACGATCAACATCATGAACGGGGCCCACTCCCATACCAGGAGGGCCACGATGGACTGCTTGGGGAAGGTGCCGAGCCAGTTGACATGGTGTAACCCAAGAGGCGACAGGACGTAGTCCAAGAGGCCGTAGATCGGGTCGTAGATGGTCGTTTTCCAGAGCAGGGCGCCCGCCACCGGCATCACCAAGAACGGCGTGATGAGCAGTGTGCGGACGACGCCGCGGCCGAAGAACTTGCGATTGAGCAGGACGGCCAGGCCGCCGCCTACGAACATGGCGATGACCACGGCGGAGGCGGTGAGCTCGACGGTGTTGACCACCGCAGTGAGGAAGGTCGGGTCTGCGAAAGCTTCCCGGTAGGACTTAAGGCCGGTGAAGTGGTTGGAGCCGGGGATGAGCAGGTTCCAGCTCCGGAACGAGTACCAGATGGTGGCAAGGAAGGGCACCTGGGTGACGACGATCATGTAGATGAGCGCCGGCAACAAAGGCAGGCGCCGCACCCAGGCTTGCCGGGCGCTCCCCGGCGGGGCGGGGCGGCGATGCCGGCCGAGGGCGCGTCCAGCGCTCTCGGCCGGCATCGGCCGCGGGACGGTAGAGACGCCGCTCATCGCGGCGGGAGGTCCCGTTCCTGGTAGAGGTGCGTCACTGCGTTACGTGCTAGAGCGGGTAACCGCTACAGCCCGTTTTGGGCGACGGTGGACACTGCGTCCTGCTGGCTGGCCGACAGTGCGGCAGAAACAGACTCCCGTCCAGCGACGGCAGCCGAGATCTGCTGGGAGACTTCGGTGCCGAGGTTGATGAACTCGGGGATGTCGACGAACTGTATCCCGGTGTAGGGGACAGCCATAGCGGTCGGGTGGCTCGGGTTGGCCGCCTCCATCGACTGGAGCGTTACGTCGGCATAAGCCCCGGCCGCTTTCTGGTACTGGGGCAGGGCATAGGTCGACTGGCGGCTACCGGGGGGCAGCTGCGCCCAACCGAGCTTCTGGCCGACGAGCTTGATGTACTGCTGGGAGGTGGCCCAAGAGATGAAGTCCCAGGTCGCCTGCTGGTCCGGTGTGCCGTTGGGGATGCTGAGCGACCACGTGTACTGCCATCCAGACTTGATCCCGGTGGGACCGGTGGGAGCCCAGGCATACCCCGTGTCGGCATATACCTTGGGCGCAGCACCGGCGATATCGCCGGCGGCCGAGGTGGCGTCGTACCACATGGCGGCCTTGCCCGAGTCGAAGTAGTTGAGGCACTCGGTAAAGCCGTCGTTGGACGCGCCGGGCTCGCCGTCTTTCTTCACCAGGTTGACGTAGAAGTTGACCGCGGACTCGTCGGCCATGGAGGTCAACTGGGGCACCCACTTCAGGTTGAACCAGCTACCTCCGAAGGTGTTGATGACGGTGTCGAGCGGGGCCAGGTCCTCGCCCCAACCGGACTCGCCCCGAAGGCAGATACCCGAAATGCCCTTGGACGGGTTGTTGAGCTTGCCGGCCAGGGCCGCTACCTGCGTCCACGTCGGGTGTACGGGCATAGTCAGACCGGCGGCGGCCATCATGCTCTTGCGGTACATGACAAACGACGACTCGCCGTAGAACGGCACCGAGTAGAGCGAACCGTCGTAAGAAAGCGACGTGGCGATCGGCTTTACGAGGTCGCCCACGTCGTAGGCGGCGTCTTTATTCGCGAACTTCTGGGAGAGGTTCACCAACCAGCCGTCCTTGGCCCAGATCGGGGTTTCGTAGTTGGAGATCATGACGGCATTGAACTCGTTGGCCTGCGTGGCTATGTCCGTCTCGATGAGGGCCCGCTCGGTGTCCTCGGGCAGGGTGTCGTAGACCACCTTGATATTGGGGTATGCCTTTTCGAAGTACGGAGTGAGCTGTTCGATGTCGGCCATTTGGGGGTTGCTCACGATCGCAATGCGGATCGTGGTAGTAGACGACGCCGAGGCGGTGGCCCCACCGCCCAGGACCGTGCAAGCGCCGAGCAAAGCGGCCGTGGCGCTGAGCGCTCCAGCTCGCTTAATCGGGGTGCTGAAGCTCGACATCACACTTTTCCGGTTATTCATATACCTTCCTCCTTTGAGAACTTGGGTCAGCCGTGCTTTGCTGGTCGGAGATATCTCTGGCCCCGGAAGTCGTTGCAAATTCTGCGCGCCGAAGCCGGCAGGGAGATGGCGCGGATATACCAACCCCTCAGAAAAGCCCGACGGCGAGGCCGACATCGATGAACGTGAATGTTCAAGCTAATTGCATAGACGGACCAAGCATTTTATCTACCGATCAGAGCAAGTACCCCCTTCGCTCTTGTTGTCTGAATCGGATTATAAGTTTGGGTTAGTGGCAAAGCAACGATAATGGGGTAACTGTTTGTGCCCGGTGTTGTGGGATGTGCTGTTGGCCAGAGACGTCCTGAGAAGGGCCTTTGCAACAAGGGCCGCCCGAAGGGTCCCGCTAGCGTGCCCGGTTGGCGACCACCCCACCCCAACCCCACACCCGCCGGCCCCCCGTGACGGACGGCGTCCGCACCTTGGTTGTAGTGGGTCTAACAACGCACGACGACGGGCCCGACGGCTGAGTATTGCCGGGCCATAGACGCGGGCATGCGGTTGTCGGTAATGATCGCCTCAAATGCGCCGACACCGGCGAACCGGCAGAAACTGGACGTGCCGAACTTGTCGTACGTGCCTACGAATATCTTGCGCCGGGCGGCATGCACGACTGCCGTTTTCACTTCCGCCACCCGCGGGTCCGGTGTGGTCAGCCCCTCGGTCAGCGAGATCCCGTTAGCGCCGACATAGGCGAGGTCGATGACGAAGTCGGCCAGCATCCTGGTCGCCCAGTGCTCCACTGTGGCCAGAGTGCGGCCCCGGACCAGGCCCCCGAGCAGGAGCACGGTGTAGTTGGGCCGGGGGGCCAACAATGCCGCCACCGGCAATGAAGCGGTGACGATGGTCAGGTCGCGCTCGGCCGGGAGACATTGCGCCAGGATCTGGGGGAGGTAACCCTCATCGACGAACACCGTCTCGGCCACGTCGAGGTGCCTCACCGCCTCTTCGGCAATACGTTGCTTTTCCTCCTGGTGGTTCAGCTCCCGGTAGGCCAGGTCGCTTTCGAACCCGGCCCGGGCCACCGGGTAGGCGGTGCCGTAGCTGCGCCGGACGAAGCCGTTGCGCTCGAGCATCTTCAGGTCGCGCCGGATCGTCTCGGCCGCCACGCCGAAGCGGTCGGCAGCCGACGTCACGTCTATCCGCCCCTCGGCCCGGGCCACGGCCAGGATCTCACGTTGGCGTTCCCGGGCGCCGAGGACTTCGCTCATGGCGCCCCCGTCAGGGACGCCCCGCCTGGCCAACGGTCCCCCGCTCACAAGCCGGCGCTCGGCTGGCCACCAGCGGCCTCCCAGGCAGATTTGGTCCGGACAACCCCAACCGCTCCCACCGCATCACAGTAACCAGCTACGCCCATCTTGGGGGCGTCGGCCGCCGCTACCAGCACCTGTGGCCCACAACGGGCCCGCACGAGGCCCGCAAAGGCGCTGCCTGTAGGTGGCCCCCAGGAACTAGAAGGGGCCTTATGAAACTTGGACTGCACGTTCCCGACTTCACCTGGCCGGCCGGCCCCTCCCGGCTCGGCCCCCAACTGGCAGAGGTGGCCCAGGCCGCCGAGGAGGCCGGCTTCGACCGCCTCTCGGTGATGGACCACGTCTGGCAGATCGGTCACATCGGCCCCCCCGAGCACGAGATGCTCGAGGCTTACACCACTCTCGGCTACCTCGCCGGCCAGA
>CAYZVQ010000407.1:0-4159 GCA_964481925.1 uncultured Acidimicrobiaceae bacterium | reverse complement strand
ACCAGACGAACATCTTCGGCGTGATGCCTTTGAGGACCTCGTCGACCCAGTACTTTGTCCGTCCGTCCGGGAGCTCGTCTACCCCGGACTTGGCAGTCAGGTTCTCCTTGAGCTCCCAGGGGAGCTTGAGCGGCTCGGGAAGTGGGGATCTCATGCTGCCTCTCCCTCCCGGGGCACGACGGTCCCGGTACCGCCACCGGACGAAGCCAGCGTCACTTCGGTCATGCCATAGACCGTGGGGTCGTCTCGGGCGTGGCCAGGACGGTGCCCAGCCAGTCGAAGACCACTTGGTGCAGCCTGGACATCACCCCCTCTTGGCAGTGCTGACCGCCTCCTTCGGCCGAAGGGAAGAGGTGGTAGGTCTTCTGGCAGCGGAGGGCCTCGTAGAGCCGGGACGAGTCACAGGGGTCATCCTCGCCGTCGAGGACGAGCGTCGGACAGGTGACCAGCGGGGCGTAGCCGTCCAGGGTGTAGGGGGCGAAGGCGCGCAGGACATCGGCGGGGCTGTCTTGTCCGAAGACCCACATGCCCCACGAGAAGGCCGGGCCGAAAGTACTCGTTCGGGAGCTCATGATCTCTTCGATGAGGGCGTTCGCCTTCGTATCGCTTGCGTCGAGACCGTCACCGATGAGCTTCATGATCTCGGGCCCGACCATGCGGTGCGCCGCGTCGGCGAACGAGTAGAGCCCGTCGTAGGCGATCAGGGCGGCCACACGGTGCTCGGTGGCGGCGGCCCGAGGCGCGAGCAGGCCGCCGAGGCTCATCCCCATGAGGGCAATGCGACCGGGGTCGACGTCCGGGCGGCCGAGGAGCCAGTCGACGGCCGGGGTGACCACGGCGCCCCAGTCCGGGCGGAAAAGCAGCTTTTGGTCACGAAGGGCGCTGCCTTGCCCGGGGCCGGCGAAGGCGAGCGCCTGGTACCCCCGTCGGGCAGCGGCCGCGCCGCCAGAAAAGTACAGCTCCTCCTCGGTGCTGTCGAAGCCGCCGAAGTACAACAGCGTGGGCCGGGGGCCGTCGGGGTCGCCGCCGGTGGGGTGCGCCGTCCCCAGGTCGGCCGGGATCCACCACCCGGGCAGCGTGGTGGCCTCGAAGGGGAACCTCACCCGCTGAGGCGCAGGGTTCATCAGCTGCGCGGCGCGGGCGAAGCTGTCGACCGAGAGCTGGCCCACGTCGCGGACTTCGGGGTCGTTCGCCGAGCCGACGCGCAGGTAGAACTCGCACACCCGGTAGTAGTTGCTGGCCCGCAGGTAGGAATCCCGGGCGCTGACGGGGTGACCTTCGGCGGCGCTGCGATCGGCGTCGGCGTGGACCCGCTCAGCAAGCGCCCGCCACTCGGTATACCACGCGGTCAAGTCCCCGTCGGGGATCCGGCTCGCCGTGCTGGTGACCTCGCCGATGTCGGCACCGCCGTAGGGGGCGTAGCTGAGGGCCCGGAGGGTCTCGAAGGAGAAGGACTGGTCGTTGAAAAGCGCCCAGGTGGATGATGCTGGCCTGGTCGGGACGGTTGTTGTCATGGCGCTCCCGTAGCTGAGGAGGCGTCGAGCCGGTACGGGGCGACCAGACCGAAGGGGGTCGTCCTGCCCGAACCAGGCGTCTCGTGGGTCAATCGGCCAAGCCAGCGCAACCGAGGTCCAGAGCGACGCTCCCGGAGGCTGCCAGTGGTCGAAGCAGGGTCCAACACGGCTACGGGACTACCCGTCGTGTCAGGGTCCAACGTACACCAAGCCAAGCCATGCGGCGCTCGTGAACGCAACGGTGCTTGGTCTCTGCTTTGCCCGGGCCGGTCAGCCCCGGCCCTCGAGCGGTCCGGGATCAGCCGCGAGCCGGCGAGGTGCGGTGGCGAACGAAGCGTCAAGCTGTGCCGCGCCCGAGCATACGGAGCTATACCGTCCTGGTCGGCCTAATCGCGGTTACCTTGAGCGTCTTGGTGAGGCCGTCGCAGGCACCATCTTCCCGGTCCTCATGGTGGCAATAGGCGTCATGGCTGTTAGCCTCGCTTTTTCAGCAGAGCGGGTCTGGCCGACGGTGGAGAACAACTCAAGGCGCCTGAGGACGGTGCTGATGGAAGGCCTGAGAAGGCATCAGCCGGTTCTGTTTGTGCCTCCGCGAATTGGGGCACAGAACGGCGTTAGTCCGAGGTGTCTTGGCGCCCGAGAACGAATAATATGTACTTCAGGTGGACGAAAGTGCTTACGTGGGCCGTGAATTCCTAATCGGCGTTTGGCGCTAACCGTAGCTCCACGCCTCAGAATCTGGCACGCGCACATATTATTCGAGTCACAAGGGTAACGAGGACCCGGATATATGAACATTATGCGCTCGTGCTTGCCAGATCGGACCGAAACCCTGGATCACGCGGAACGCCGAATCGGCGCTAAACGCCGCTATCGAGTCGTGGTGGTCTGTTCGAGACAGAACGGCCAATTATGTCGCGCTAAGCGCCGCATGGAATCGAGGCTTCCGAACGGCCAACCGCAAAACAATCATGTCCGAATGCGTTGGTGAGCTTTAGGTCGCTGGCGACCAAAGCAGCTCCGCCGACCCCAGCACGTCGGGAACGCCTAGCGGTCCGAGCAGGGACCTGGGGATAAGGCAGGTGATGGGGCCTGCGAACATTACCAGCTCCTTTCGTGCGAGGACAAATGGAGGAATGTAGGCATGTTGTAGAAAATGAGGGTCGGCTAAGGCTCGATGGCGAGGGATAGGGGCCCACCGAGGCCGGTACGGGACCCAACGACGGTCCTGCGCGGCGTCGGCGATCCCGACTTCGTCAGCTGTGCCTTGGTGAGCTCCATCACCGTGCTAGCGCCGTAGCTAGCTACCCATAGGTTGCCAGAAGAGTCGAAAGTGACCCCGTGCGGCTGGCTTCCGGCGGAGACGGAGATGGTGACCCTAGGGGCTGGAGCGCCCGACTTAGTGAGCTGGCTCTTGGCGTACTCCGAAACCGCGTCGTTACCATTGGCCACCCACAAGTCACCGGAGGAGTCAAAGACAATGCCCTCCGCGCCAGTGGTGGAGATGGTGACTTTGGCGCTCGGCAAAACCCCAGAGAGTTCGCTCTTGGTGTACTCCATCACGTCGCCCGTGCTCTCGTTGCCCACCCACAAATTGCCCGAGTGGTCAAAAGCGAGGCCAAATGGGGATCCGAAGTTGCTGTTGGTGATCGTGACCTTAGGGGTCGGCGAACCCGGTTTGCCGAGCTGGCTCTTGGCGTACTCGACGACGGAGTCGCCCCCATAGCTGTCCAACCAGAGGTCTCCAGAAGAGTCAAAGGCGAGACCCGCTGCCGCTGCTCCCGAGTTGCTCGTGATTACGACTTTGGGGCTCGACGAAGTCTTGGTGAGTTGGCTCTTGGTGAACTCGAGAACGCCGTTGCCGTTGCCCACCCACAAGTCTCCGGATGAGTCGAAGGAAAGGCCCTGCGGAGAACTGATTTGCGCGGAGAGCGTTACCTTCGGGGCGGTGTTGCCGTTGGCGGCGAGTGGGTAGGAGGTGATGTTGCTAGCGTCATAGTTGGCGACAAAGATCGTCGCTGGGGCGGCGATGGCCGCTGCGGGCGACGTCCCTAAACCGGTGCTGGCCAGTACCGCGGAAACCAGGGCGGCACCGCCGACCAGGCCGGGACGTGATGAACGCCTAGCGGTCCGAGCAGGGACGGGGAACGAACCACGCTGCTGGCGCACTGCGAGCGGCATTCCTTCGGTTGAGTACTGCAGGGTCACGTTGTGTCCTTTGTTATTTCGCTGTTGTGAGTTACAAGGTGGGGCACAGAGATGCGCGCCGCGGCTCGTCGGGCCTCCGTTCCGCAACCCGTGCCCCCACCACCTGGCCGCGGTCGCTGCGCTGAGGCTAGCTCCTTGAAAGGCCTCTTACGGCGTTATGCGTACGTAGGAGGGCCAGTTCATCCCGGTATGTGGGCCGACGATGGCCCGCACGGGGGTAGGCGACCCCGACACGGAAAGCTGGTCCCTGCCGAACTCGACTGTGGTGTTGCCGTCGAAGTTCTCGACCCACAAGTTACCGGTGTGGTCGAACGCGAGCGAGTAGGGACCGTCCAGGGACTTGTAGGTGCCGACATTGGTTGAACTGATCGTGACGGCGGGCGTGGGGGAACCCGATGTGGAGAGCTGGGCCTTGGTGTACTCCACCACCTCGTTGG
>CAYZVQ010000406.1:0-4196 GCA_964481925.1 uncultured Acidimicrobiaceae bacterium | reverse complement strand
CTATGGTTTGCGCTATGGCCGAAGAGCGAGATCTGCTGGTCGTCGGGGGCGGGAAAATGGGAGCGGCGCTCGTCGACGGGCTCCTGAGCTCAGGTTGGGCCCGGCCCGACCAGGTCACCGTCACCGAGACCTCCGCTGACCGACGGGCCGATCTGAGTGCCCCGGCGGGCCTGGCCGGTCGTTATCCCGGGCTTCAACTACTCGATGGGCGGCTGCCCGCCGCTCACAACGCCATCCTCGCCGTCAAGCCCGGTGACGCTCAGGGGGTCTGCCGTCGGCTGGGGGAAGCCGGCGTGGGCAGGCTGCTCTCGATCGCCGCCGGGGTGCCTCTCAGAGATCTCGAGTCCTGGTGCCCCGGCGGTTGCGCGGTTGTACGGGCGATGCCCAACATGGCGGCACTGGTCAGAGCGAGCGCCACCGCCATATCCGCCGGCGTGTCAGCCGGCCCGCCCGATATCGAGTGGGCGACGGGCATCATGAGGTCCGTCGGGACCGTGGTCGAGGTGCCCGAACGGTTGCTCGACGCCGTCACCGGGTTGTCCGGGTCCGGGCCGGCGTACGTGTTCCTCGTGGCTGAGGCAATGATCGAGGCCGGGGTCCTGTCGGGCTTGCCCCGCCCGGTCGCCTCCGAGCTTGTCATCCACACGCTCCTCGGCTCGGCCCGGCTACTGAGCGAGACGGGCGAGAGCGCAGAGGCCTTGCGGGCTGCGGTCACGTCTCCCGCCGGCACCACGGCGGCCGGGCTCCGCCAGTTGGAGGCCCATGGGGCGCGCTCGGCGCTGATCGAAGCCATTACCGCCGCCGTCCAGCGCAGCCGCGAGCTGGGTTCCTCAGTAACCGGACCGGGGCCGGCCGGACCGAGCCCGGCGGGCTGAGCCGGCCGCTGCGGTCAGCTAGGGCCCCGCTTGCACCCCCGGCACATGCGCGGGCGCCCGGCGCGAGGCCGGGCGGGGCCGTGGGAGGTCCTGGCCGTGTTCGCCCTGTGCCTCGTCCTGGGGGCGGCCCTGTTCCATCGGGCGTGGACATGGCCCTCGACCACCTTGGCCGGCGCCGCCGGGGACGCTGACGAGTACACCTGGTTCCTCTCCTGGGCCCCTTTCACCATCGGCCATGGTCTCGACCCGCTCATCAGCCACTACGTCAACTTCCCGGCCGGGGCCAACCTCATGTGGAACACGTCCGTGCTCCTGCCGGGCTTCCTGATGTCGCCGGTGACGGTCGTGTTCGGGGCTGCTTTCTCCTACAACGTCCTGGTCACCGCGGCACCTGTGCTCTGCTCCACCTTCGCCTATACGGCGTTCCGCCGTTGGGTCGGTCCGCTGCCTGCTCTGGGGGGCGCTCTCGTTTTCGGGTTTTCCCCCTATATCGTCTCGCAATCAGCCGGCCACCTGGCCCAGACCCTCATCATGAGCGCCCCTTTGATGCTGGTCCTTCTCGACCGGCTCCTGGTCGTCCAGACGGGCCGGCCGTGGTTGGACGGCTTGCTCCTCGGGCTGCTGGCGTGGGCGCAACTATTGACCGGCGAAGAGCTACTGGCCTTGGAAGCGGTGACGGCGACCGTCGCAGTGGCCGTGCTCTGGGCCATCGCCCGCCGGGACGTGGCCCGGCACCTGGCCTACGCGGTCCGGGGCCTGGCGGTGACCGTCGGGGTGTTCGTCGTGCTATCCGCGCCTTTCCTGGCCGTCCAGTACCTCGGCCCTGACAAAGTGCAAAACGCCCACCCGGCCAACCGGTACGTAAGCGACCTGTTGAACTTCGTCGTCCCCACCAGGAGCACGCTGCTGGCACCGGCGGCAGCCCTGCGCGTCAGTTCCCATTTCACCGGCAACGGGTCCGAGCACGGCGCTTACATAGGCGCCCCGCTGGTGCTGTTCGCCGTCGTGGCCGTAGTCCTGGCCCGCCACCGCCGGGTCACCTGGGTGGCGCTGGCGGTAGCCGCCGGAGCTGCCCTGCTGTCGCTGGGCCCCACCCTGCATGTCCGCGGCTCCATCACCCATGTGTACCTGCCGGACTTCGTGCTCGAGAAGCTGCCCCTCCTCCACAACCTCCTGCCCGACCGGTTCGCGTCCATGACCGCGCTCGGGGTCGGCCTGCTCGTCGCCCTAGGCCTCGATGAGCTGAAGCACCTTCGCCTCCCGGCCCAAGCCGGTGGCTGGGCCCTGGCCGGGGCCGGGTTGGTGGCCATCGTCCCCACCGCCCACTTCGCCGCCTCCGCCAGCCCCCTTTTCTCCGCGTTCTACTCCGGCTTCTCCTGCCCACCGGCGGCGGGCACTTCGCCTGCCCGTCCCCACGGGGTGCCCGGCCATCCTCAGGTGGTTCCCGCCCACCCTCCCGTTGTGCTCCTCCTCCCCATCGTGAACGAACTGGACCTGCGCTGGCAGGCCGAGTCCAAGTTCTGCTTCGTCATGCCCAGCGCCACGGGCATGACCGGGACAAGCCGGGCCCACGGCCAGGTGAACGGGATCCTGTTTAGGGCGGGCAGCCCGTCCATGCGCCGGCCACCGATGACAGCGGCGGCGCGCCAAGAGGCGGCACAGGAGATCCGTGACCTCGACGTGCAGGAGATCGTGGTCGGTCCCCAGTCCCCCGCCCAGCCCCTGTGGACGTACCAGGACCAGGCCCAGCTCGTGTCTTGGGTCGACTGGCTCGTCGGTCACGACCCGCGCCAAACCCACGAGATCTATATCACCTACGTGTGGGACAACCTCCCGTCGCCCGGCGACATCGCTTCGGGCCACGTGGGACAGGCACCGTCTTGAGCAGGCGCCGTCTTGAGGCCGCCGCGCCAGTTGGGCCTCCCGCGTCGTACCATTGTGCGGTGCCAGTAGCCCCCGGGCCGGGCGCCGCGGCTGCACCTGTTCCCCGGTCGTTGCCCGAAGCAACCGTCAAACGCCTCCCGTTGTACCTCCAGGCCCTGGTGGACGCCAACGACGACCGGATGGTCACCATCTCGTCGGAGGAGCTGGCCGGCCGCGCCGGTGTCAACGCGCCCCAGGTGCGTAAAGATCTTTCCTACTTGGGCTCCTACGGCACCCGCGGCGTCGGTTACAACACCGAATTGTTGCGCCAGCAGATCAACCGCCAGCTCGGGCTCAACCGGGAGTACAACGTGGCCCTGATCGGGGTGGGCAACCTAGGCCAGGCCCTTGGTCATTACCGCGGCTTTGCCCAACGAGGCTTTCACGTGGTCGCGGCCTTTGACACCGACCCTTCCAAGGTGGGGACCAGGCTCGGCAACGCCGATGTCCATCCTCTGTCGGAGCTGGTGGAGATCGTGCGCAGAGAGCACATCACGATGGCCTTGATCGCCACCCCGGCGATGGTCGCTCAGGACGTGTTGGACAGGCTGGTCGAGGCCGGTATCACGTCCGTGCTCAACTTCGCCCCCACCGTGCTCAACGTGCCGGCTGACGTCTACCTGCGCAAGGTCGACCTCGCCGTGGAGCTGCAGATCCTCGGGTACTACGAGCACCTGCGCTCCGGGCGCAGGGCTGAAGCGGCCGGGCCGGCGCACACCGCGGGCGTCCGCTGAACCGTGACGCCCGCCGTGCCCGCCGTGCCCGCCGTGCCCGTCGCTACCAGCGTCTACCCGGTGTCGCTGGTCCTCCACGGCCGGCGCTGCCTGGTCGTGGGCGGGGGCCACGTCGCCCGGCGCAAGGCGCTCGGGCTGGTCGAAGCGGGAGCCCGGGTCGACCTGGTGGCGAAGGAAGTGCTGGCCCCCGTGCGCGAGATCGCCGGGCTCGAGAGCATCGAAGAACGCCCCTACCGGCGCGGGGAGGTGGCCGGCTACCGCCTGGCCGTGGCCGCCACCGGGGACCCGGCCGTCAACCGGGCCGTGTTCGAGGACGGCGAGAGCACCGGGGTCTGGGTCAATTCCGCCGACGACCCCGCGTCCTGCTCGTTCATCCTCCCCGCCATCGCCCGCCAGGGCCCCGTCAGCGTGGCCGTCTCCACCTCCGGCTTCAGCCCTGCCCTCGCTTCGTGGCTGAAGGCGCACGTGACCGAGCACCTCGGCCCCGAGGTGGCCGAACTGGCGGGGATGCTGGCCGAGGCGCGCGCCCGGTTGAAGGCCGCCGGCCGCAGCACCGAGGAGGTTGACTGGCGACAGAGCATCGATTGGGCCATGCTCGACCTCATCCGCTCGGGACGCCGGGCCGAAGCAAAGGAGCGCCTCGAGGCGTGTCTGTCGCTGTAGT
>CAYZVQ010000405.1:0-4198 GCA_964481925.1 uncultured Acidimicrobiaceae bacterium | reverse complement strand
GGGGAACTTGTCACCGACGGTCAGCACTGCACGCTCCTTTGGAGTATGTGAAATCATTCACCTGTAGGCCATCCAACCTATCAAAAGAGGCGGCGCCGGACGGCCACCGATAGGTTGCTTAAGGGGATTCTAGACCAGATTGATAGGCTGTTCTTATGTCCGATGCCCCGGCCTCGGCCCACGGGCCGACCCTGGCCCAATTACGGGCCCTGGTCGCCCTGGCGGACCATCTTCATTTCGGCCAGGCGGCCGAGGAGCTCGGCGTGAGCCAGCCGTCGGTTTCCGCCGCCATCGCCGGCCTGGAGGCGGCCCTGGGAGTGGCCCTGGCCGACCGCACCAGCCGCCGGGTGGTGCTGACGCCGGCGGGCGAGCAGGCGGCGGCCCGGGCGCGCCGAGCGCTGGCCGAAGTGGACCACCTGGTCGGCTTGGCCAGCCAGCCCGCGGTACCCGGCGGCACCCCGTTGCGCCTGGGCGTCATCCCCACGGTGGCGCCCTACGTCCTGGCCCCGGTGCTGCGAGCGCTGGGCCGGCGCTGGCCCGACCTGCACCTCCAGGTGACCGAGGACCAGACGGCCCGGCTCCTGGAGGACCTGTCGGTGGGCAACCTCGACGCCATCGTGCTGGCGCTGCCTACCGGGGCCCCGGGCGTGGTCGAGGTCCCTCTTTACTGGGAGGACTTCGTCCTGCTCGTCCCCCCCGAGCACCCCCTGGCGGGCAAGGTGGGCCTCCACCGGGCCGTGCTGCGCGACGTTCGCCTGCTGCTGCTCGAGGAGGGGCACTGCCTGTCGGGACAGGTCCTCGACATCTGCCGCCAGGCCGGGGCCGTGGCCGACCACCCGGCCCGGGCCGCCTCGCTCACCACCATCGCCCAGTTGGTGGCGGCCGGGCTGGGCACGACGCTGTTGCCGGCCACGGCCCTGCCGGTGGAGACCCGCAAAGGCAAACTGGCCGTGGCCCGGTTCCGACCGCCGGCGCCTGGGCGGCGCATCGGCCTCGCTTTTTGCCCCGGTCCCTCCGGGGCGCCCGAGCACCATCAGTTGGCCGAGTACATGCGCCGGGCGCTGGACCGCCCCGGCTTCGCCGGCCACATCGGCCCGGGCACGGCCGCCCCCGAGGTGCCCGTCGGCGCGCCGTGAGGGCGGGCGGCAATCGGCGAAGCCAATTCGCCCCCAGGGCGATGGCCGGCGTTAACCTGGCACCGTGCTCCGGGTTGGTACCGACATGGTGGACGTGAGCGAGGTGGCCCGCTCGCTGGCGCGCTTTGGTGACCGCTACGCCCGGCGCGTGTTCAGCGACGACGAGCTGGCCCTATGGCCGGGCGCCGTGCCCGCTCGGGCCTGCGCCGACCTGGCCGAGCGCTTCGCCGGCAAGGAGGCCACCATCAAGGTGCTGGCGCCGGGGGACCAGGGCCTCGACTGGCGCTCTATCGAGGTCCGCCGCCACCGACCGGGCGGGTGCTCGGTACGACTGTCGGGCACCGCCGCCGCCCTGGCGCAAGAGGCCGGGATCAGCCGGGTCATGTTGAGCGTCTCCAGCGCCGGTGGCGTGGCCATGGCTGTCGCCGTGGGCTCCGGCGGCGGTAGCGGGCGGCGCCGGCCCGGTGGGTGTGACAGTGGGCGTGAGGGCGGGTGTGCCAGTGGTGAGATCAGGAAGGACGCTGAGGCGTGATAGACGAGCAGATCCGGGACATATTGGCCGAGTTCGGCCGCCTGCGGGTGGACGTGGCCACCCTCAATGACGACGCCGACCTGTACGGGGCGGGCCTGAGCTCTCATGCCGCCGTCAACGTGATGATCGCCCTGGAGGACGCCTTCGACATCGAGTTCCCCGACAGCCTGCTGCGCAAGAGCACCTTCGCATCGGTCGATGCCATCCGGGCCGCCGTGGACGAGGTGACGGAAAAGGCCACCTAGCGGTACCACGGTCGGTCAGCGCTCCTGTCTAGATGCGGACGACAGTCGCCGGTTGGCCGGTCTGCTCGACGGTCCTTCGGAGATCGTCGACGTCTCTGGTCAGGATAGAAATATCGCCTTGCGCCGCTTGAACTATTGCGCCGATATGGGCGGCCGCGGGGGAGATCTTCTTGCGCAGTTGTCCTTTGGCCAGCTCGGCCAGGACTTCGGGGTCGCGTTCGCCGGCAACGAGGGCTTGGAGCATGGCCCGGCCGGGCACGCCCAACGCGGGCGCGCAAAACCAGGCGCAAATGGCTTGGCGAGAAACTGGTGAACGTGACCTCTTCGTCCACCACGAAGCGACGCGGGCGCCACCATGGCGAGGGCGAAGTAACCAAGACGTTGTGCCGACATTATGCTAGACACTGACCTGTCGAACCACACGACACCAAGGAGACAGTGTGGCTGTACTGAGCGGAGTCCTCGACGAGCTGATAGACACCCACGTCATCGACGCGGGCGACCTGGCCCAAATCACCGGCGCTACCCCGCGCAGCGTCAGCCGATGGACCAGCGCCAAGGCCATGCCCCGCCGAGACGCTGAGGACCGTCTGCTCGAGCTTAAGGTGGTGGTGGACCAGCTGCGAGGCGTGCTTCGGGACGAGCCAGCCCGGCTGTGGCTGCGCAGCCCCAACTCGGACCTCGATTGGCGCAAGCCGCTAGAACTGATCGCCGAGGGCGAGTACCGGCGCGTCATCGGCGCGGTGCTGGCCATGGCCGAGGGCGTGACTGCATAGCCGGGTGACCATGGATGCAGGCCGGGTGGCCGCCGCCCCACTCGCGCCCTTTACTGGTCAGGGCTGGCGACACCTGAGCCCGCGCTACGATCCGCTCAGCGGGGAGGGCGCACGCGTCCACGGAGGCCGGTTCAACCCGTCGGGCAGCTTCCCCGTCCTTTACCTCTGCCAAAGCAGACCTTGTGCGATCGCCGAACTTCAGCGCTTGGGCGAGCGCCAGGTCATCGGGGTCGAGGGGCTGCTCCCCAGGGCCCTCTATCGCTACGAGATCGCTCTCGACCGAGTCCTCGACCTCACCGACAATGAGGTACGCGCCGAGGTCGGCCTCAGGTTGGACATGCTCACGGGGCCTGACTGGACGGCCTGTCAAAAGCTTGGCTCCACCTTGTACGCCGTCGGTGCCCAGGCCGTTAGTTCGCCCTCGGCGACCGGGATCGGCGCGGTTCTCGCTGTCTTCGTCCAGCAGATCGGCGTGGGGCGAGTCGAGCCTCGGCTCGCTGAAGAATGGCACTCGGTCGACCAGATCGACCGGTGAGCTCAAGGCGCGTCCTTTTAGGGCGCCTGGCCCTCCCACGCCGTGCGCCCGTTGGCGGCCAGCAGGCGGCGGCGGTCGACCTTGCCCTGGGGCGTCATGGGCAGCGACTCCACGATGTGGATCTCGTCGGGCAGCATGGCCGCCGGCAGCTGGGCCTCGGCCGTGACGAACAGGCCGGCCACGTCCGTGGCCGGGGGAGCCTCCACGAAGACGGCGATGCCGGGCGCGCCGGACAGGTCGACCAGGGCGCAGGCGACGGCGGTGACCCCGGGGACGTCGTGGAAGGCCCGGGCCACTTCGGCTAGGGATATGCGCACGCCGTTGCGCTTGACCACGTCGTCGAGGCGGCCCATGTACATGTAGCGGCCGGCGGGGTCGCGCCAGACGAGGTCGCCCGTCTTGTAAAGCGTCCGGCCCGGGACGACGTCGTTGCACAGGACCCGCCGGGAGAGCTCCTCGTCGCCCCAATAGCCGCGCATCAACTGCTTGCCGCCGATGTAAAGCTCGCCTGACGCGCCGTGGCCGGCGACGAGCCCGCCGCCCTCGTCCACCAAGAAGAAGTCGGTGCCCCGGTGCGGCGTCCCGATCGGTACATGGCCCGACGCCACGTCCTCGGGGGTGATCTCGTACGTGGTCACGGCGATGGTCGTCTCGGTGGGGCCGTAACGGTTGAACACCCGCACCTCGGGCAGGACGGACCACAGTTTGCGCACATCGGCCGCCACGCATTCCTCGCCGCCGAGGAGCAGGGCCCGCAGCCGGGAGCCGGCCAGGCGCACGGACTGGCGGGCGCGCAGGACCAGGCGCAAATAGCTGGGCGAGAAACTGGTGAACGTGACCTCTTCGTCCACCACGAACTGGTAGAAGCGCTTGGGGTACAAGATGTCCTCGCGGCGGGGCACGATCAACAAGCCCCCGGCCACCAGGACGGGGAAGACCAGGCCGTAGGACCCGTCGAAATTGAACGCCGACAC
>CAYZVQ010000404.1:0-4199 GCA_964481925.1 uncultured Acidimicrobiaceae bacterium | reverse complement strand
CATAGCTCCCCGGCACCGGGTGCGCCTGTACCCCCGACCAGCTCGACCCGTACCCGGAAACGACCAGGACCGACAGACCGTAGGCCGGCTCGGCCGGACCAGTGGTCCGGGCCTGCAGGGCGCGCGCTTCGGCTTTGCGAGCTTGGCCAAAGCCGATCACCGTCCCGGCGACGACCGTGCTTACCAGGGCCAATGCGGCGATGGCGGCTACGGGGACGGTGTGCCGGACAGGGCGGCGGTCGGCTACGGAACGAACCACGGTTACCCAGGACCAGGCATTGAACAGACCTCCGAGAGCGGCCACCACGGGCCACAGGGCGGACGGCGCCGCGTCTATCGTCGCGGCCTCCAGGCTGAGGACCAGGAACGACAAAGCCACACACCCCACGGCGCGCGGAGCCACCAGTCTTTGCCACCAATCCCCGCTGACGGCCGCCGGGTGGATGATGAAGGCGACAAAAAGGGCGGCGGGTACCGCCGCCAGGAACAACCACGACACGGGTAGGGCGGCCAGGCCGAAAAGCAGGGTGACACTGGGCGAGAGCAGGACGGTGGCCAGGGCCGTAGCGAAAAGGCTGCGGCGCATGAGCTTGCCCACACTTGGGCGTCGTAGGTTGGCCGGCCAGGCCAAAGCGATGGAAAGGGCCGTAATGGCGCCCCGGACGACCAGCACGCCGGCGAGCTCGCCCGCCAGGGCCACCCATGAGTTGTTGTAGACGCTGACCCAGCGCAGGTCGGAGAAGACCCCGAACGGGGCGATGGCACTGGCTTGAGGGGCCAGGTCGGGGCGCGAACCTGGGCCCAGGCCCATGACTACGCCTGTCTCGACCAGATTGAGGGCGGTGCAGAGCGCTACCAGCTTCCACCGGTACGGCGCGTTCGTCCACCAGGACGGGGTTGGTCGCAGCACTCTCTGGTCCGCTCCGAAGGCGGCCACGACGCAACCCTACCGTTCCTAGACAGTGAGCAGGAGTGAGCCCTGCACACCGGGCGGCCCCGAACGGTCTTGGGCCGCCTGGTCCCCGGTACTTCTGGTCGGCACTGTGGTCTTAGTGCCACCGCCTCTCGGGGCCGCTGTAGCCCCGTCCGGTGGTCGCCTCCTGCCTGTGCTTGGTCCCGAGTTCCTGGTTGTGGGGTCATCGCCCAGAGAACGGCTTACACCGTCTATGGCCCCACCGGCGGATGACGATAACCCCCCTCTGGCGCACCGGTACTTCCTATTGATCACCAATGTGCACTATCGCTCACTGCTCGGGGAACAGTTGCGAACCCCCCCCGGCAGTCGAAAAAAGGCCCTTGATCGCGCCGAGCGCGCCCGGCTCGCCTAGCTGGACGGAGGGTCGACGACCTGCAGGTCTGACCACGGCAGGGATGCCACCACCTGGTACGCCTGGAGGCCGTCCCAGCTGGCGGTTATGGGGTCGATGCCGGGCTGGCCCTCGGCCGCCCAGTCGCTGGGTTGCTCGGCTTCAAGGAAGACGCCCCAGGCCTGGTCAGTGACGACGGCCCCATAGGTCTCGATGGCCCGGAAGACCATCTGGGCGAAGGGCGTGAGCCCAGAGGGCATCTGCGTCCCCGCTGCAAAACGGAACCATTGGCCCTCGCCGGGCTCGCCCACATCGTTCCCACAGTCGGTGCGGTCGGCGGGGTAAACCGAGGAATCGCACCGCGGCAGGGTGATGGCGATGGCATGGTCGATCGAGCCCGAAGCCACGTCTGCCTCGGTGATGGCAGTGGCGAGATAGCTGATGCCGGTGGCGGACAGGCCGTAGGGGTATGGGAACACGCCGTCCGAGGTCGCGGTGTCGAGCTTGCCCCCCCAGCATGCTGAATAGCTGGTGGCGGACTGGCGGGCAGTCTTCCACAGTTCCCAGTCCGTGTGGGTCGAGGGTTGCCAGATGACCAGCGGGTTGTCCGACGAGCCGTTCAAGTCGGCATACGCAGGTATTGGGATCGTGCTGCCGGTATCGGTGATGAAGTTGTTGCACCCGGGCGAAACCGAGACGGTCACTCTCGGCTCGCCCTCGGGCACGGTGTAGACCGGCAGAGTGTCGACTCCCACAGAGCCATAGTCGGTTTGGTAGTCGGTGACGAAATCACTGACGTACTGCGCGGAACTGGCATCGACGGGCCATGTCTGGACATTGCTGTCGAAGAGGCTCGTCGTCCATTGCGAAGCCGGGGTCTCGCTGAACGCCGGGACAGTGGTGGCCGCGCTCGGCGTGGTCGTGGTCGTGGTGGACGGTCCTGCCAGGGCCACCAAGAAGTGCTTGGTAAACGTCGACGTCGAATTGCGCGCCACCAGGGCGAACGCGATAGTGCGGCGCAGGCTCGAAGGATTGGGCCCGATGACCACCTTGGCGGTGAAGGCCGAGGAGCACGGCCTGCTGCCCCCGCTGTACACGACCGGCAGAGGTTGCGTGGACAACAGTTTCAACTGGCAGGTCGTGGCGTCCTGGACCTTGCCGGTGATTTTCACCTTGCCGCCGTAGCGGCCTAGTTGTGAAGGAGAGGCGGCCGCCGTTATGACCCGGGCCTGCGTGGGCCCCGAGGTCGACAGGGCGGTTACCGCGCCGAGGGCTGGCAAAAGACATGCCAGACCGGCTCCTAAGAGGAGCTTGCGCCTCAAGCCGGGACCATCCATCGTCCGGCGGCTGCTCAAGACATCCTGACGCGACCTGCGCCCAGGACCGTCGACGTCCACACCAACACCCTCACCCACAGGGATCTTAGTGGCCGTAACCTGGTCCTTTGCTGATAGTGCGCGACCATTTGCTGAAGAGTAGGTGAGAGCGGCCGGCTCAGGGCGTTAAGGCACGCCGCGAGCTGTCGACGGCTAGTGCAAACCGGCGAAAGCGAAGGCGTACAGGACGGCGGTGAGCGACAGACCGTCGATCATCTCGCCTCGTTGGGCGATGCCCGCCACCTCGTCGATGCTCACCCACTCGATGCGCTCTGACTCGCCCGGGTCGGACGGCTCGCCCACGTGGACGGCGCCGTCCGCCAGGAAGAGATTGAACCTCTGGTCCGACAGCCCGTTGGTCGGCTGGTAGGTGAGCAGGGGGGACAACCGGTCCGGGAGCCACCCTGTCTCCTCTAGCGTCTCACGGCGCGCCGCCTGTTCGGGGCTCTCGCCCGGGTCGACCCGACCAGCGGGGATTTCCCATCCCCAGGTGTCGGTTATGAACCGATGGCGCCACAGGAGCAAAAGGCCGCGGGCGGCGTCGTGGACGACGGTGCCGGCCGCCTCACAGGGCACACGGACGACGTGGTGCTCGAAGCGCGCCATGCCCGGTACCTCGACGTCCGCCAGGCACAGCCGGACCCACTCGCTTTCGTAAATGCTCCGCTCGCCGTGCACCGTCCATCGCATGGGCCCACCGTACCTGAGCACCCGCGGCGCCTCTCTCACAGGCCCGGGCGGCGTTCAGGTGAGATGGGGCAGCACGCTCTCGCTGAGCAGGCGTATGTGGTCGAGGTCGTCGAGGTCGAGGACCTGGAGGTAGACGGTGCCGGTGCCGGCAGCCTGGTACTCCAGCAGCCGCTCCACGACCTCGTCAGGTGTCCCCGCGACCTGGTTGGCCCGCAGGTCGGCCGCCTCCCGGCCGATCGCCTGGGCCCGGCGGCGGACCTCGGCTTCGTCGGCCCCGCAACAGATGACCTGGGCCACCGACAACCTGAGGCTGGCGGGGTCGCGGCCCAGTTTCTCGCAGGCGGCTCGCACCCGGGAGAACTGTGGCCCGGCATCGGCCAGCCCGTGGAAGGGCAAGTTGTACTCGTCGGCGAATGTGGCCGCCAGGCGCGGTGTGCGTTTGGTGCCGGAGCCGCCGACGATGAGCGGGGGGCGGGGCTGTTGCACCGGTTTGGGCAGCGCGGGGCTGCCGGTCAACTGGTAGTGCTTGCCTTTGAACGAGAAGCTGCCGCCCACCGGTGTCTCCCACAGACCGGTCACGATGGCCAATTGCTCCTCCAAGCGTTCGAAACGCTCGGCCACCGGCGGGAAGGGGATGCCATAGGCCAGGTGCTCCTCTTCGTACCAACCGGCTCCCAGCCCGAGCTCTACCCGGCCCCCGCTCATATTGTCCACCTGGGCCACAGTCACGGCCAGGGGGCCGGGCAAGCGGAAGGTGGCCGACGTGAGCATCGAGCCCAGGCGGATGCGGCTCGTCTCTCGGGCCAGGGCGGCCAGAGATGCCCAG
>CAYZVQ010000403.1:0-4202 GCA_964481925.1 uncultured Acidimicrobiaceae bacterium | reverse complement strand
ACCAGACGAACATCTTCGGCGTGATGCCTTTGAGGACCTCGTCGACCCAGTACTTCGTCCGTCCGTCTGACAGTTCGTCCACCCCCGACCTTGCAGTCAGGTTCTCTTTAAGGTCCCAGGGGAGCTTGAGCCGCTCGGGAAGTGTCGATCTCATCGTGTGTCTCCTTCAGGGGGTAGGACAATCCCGGTCTCGTGGTAGGACGTTTCGTTCGAAGTTACGCGCAGAAGCCTGATGCCGTACTGGGCTCCGCTCGACTCGGAGAGACCCAACGATGAGGACGGGTCGCGTCGTCACGGGGACAACCCTCACGAATTTGATGAGCACGCTGCCCCCAAACAAAAATCGTGCTCATTGTCACCCATGTCCGCAGCGGCGCCGTGAGCCTTGTTCAAGCCTGCGTAGTAGAGGCACCAGAGGGGGGCGACTTCGCTCACGACCTGGGCCGTGACGGCGTTGCCAGGACGGTGTCAAGCCAGTCGAAGACCACTTGGTGCAGCCTGGACATCAACCCTTCTTGGCAGTGTTCGCCGCCCCCTTCGGCCGCTGGGAAGAGGTGATAGGTCTTCGGGCAGCGGAGAGCCTCGTAGAGCTGGGACGCGTTGCCGGGGTCATTCTCGCCGTCGAGGACGAGGGTAGGGCAGGTGATCAGGGGGGCGTAGCCTTCGAGGGTGTAGGGGGCCACGGCGCGGAGGAGATCGGCGGGGCTGTCTGCTCCGAGGACCCACATGCCCCACGGGAGGATCGGCCCGAACGTCTGGCCTTCAGAGCTCATGAACTCCTTGATGAGAGCGTTTGCCTTCGTGTCGTTTGTGCTGGGGGCGTCGCCGACGAGTTCCATGATCTCGGGCCCGACTCCGCGGTACAGGCTGTCGGCGAAGGAGTACATGCCGTCGTACGCGATGAGGGCGGCCAGACGATGCTCGGTGGCGGCGGCCCGAGGCGCGAGTAGGCCGCCGAAGCTCATCCCCATGAGCGCGATCCGGCTACGGTCCACGTCCGGGCGCGCCAGGAGCCAGTCGACGGCGGGCGTGACCACGGCGTCCCAGTCCGGGCGGAAGAGCAGCTTTTGGTCCCGAAGGGCGCTGCCCTGTCCGGGGCCGGCAAAGGCGAGTACCTGGTAGCCACGTCGGGCGGCGGCCGCGCCGCCGGCAAAGTACAGCTCCTCCTCGGTGCTGTCGAAGCCCCCGTGGAACAAGAGGGTGGGCCGGGGACCGTCCGGATCACCGCCGGTCGGATGAGCCGTCCCCGGATCGGCCGGGATCCACCACCCGGGCAGCGTGGTGCCCTCGTAGGGGAACCTCACCTGTTCTAGCGCGGGGTTCATCAGCTGCGCAGCACGGGCGAAGCTATCGACCGAGAGCTGGCCCACTTCGCGCACCGCAGGATCATTCGACGAGTCGACACGTAGGTAGAACCCGCACAGCCGGTAGTAGTTGCTCGCCCGCAGATAGGACTCTCGGGCGCTGACCGAGTGCCCTTCGGCAGCGCTTCGATCGCCGTCAGCGTGGACCCGTTCAGCGAGCGCCCGCCACTCGGAGTACCAGGCAGTCTGGTCGCCGTCGGGGATCCGGCTCGCCGTGCTGGTGACCTCGCCGATGTCGGCGCCACCGTAAGCGGCGTAGCCAAGGCCCCGGAGCGTTTCGAAGGAGAAGGACTGGTCGTTGAAAAGCGCCCAAGCGGTCGATGCCGGCTTGGGCAACACGGTCGATGTCATGATGCTCCCGTCACAGGGAGGCATCCAGCCCAAACCGGGGCGACAGGACAAAAGATGGTCGCCCTGCTCCGACCGGACGTCTCGTGGGTAGATCTGCCAAGCCAGCGCAACCGGGGTCCGGAGCAACGCTCCCGGAGGCTGCCAATGGTCGAAGCAGGATCCAACACGGCTACGGGACTAACCGTCGTGTCGGCATCCACCCTACATCAGATCGAATGGCACCCCCTCCGCCCTTTCATTTCACGCCCACTTCGCGCTCGTGGCTCAATCTGGTGGAGCGCTGCTTCCTGGATCTCACGGATCAAGCCATCCGCCGCGGCGTGTTCCGGTCGGTCCCGACCTCATCGGCGCTCGAGGTGTACAGGCCGCCCACAGCAACGACCCCAAGCCCTTCGTCTGGACAGCGAGCGCGGAGCAGATCCTGGGAAAGGTCGGCGCCCCGCGTAGCCTCGACCTAATGACCGCTTAATTGATGAGACCCACCACTAGCGGTGTGGCGACCTATGCGCGTTAGCGAGACCGGGCGTGACATGCGGCGATCTGGGCCAGCACTCCCGCAATGGAAGTACACGAAATGCTTGTTTTGGTGGCCAGCTCGATGTGGGCACCGCTGACCTCACCTGGCCGCCACCCAGCCGTCCGCCCACAACGGAGTGCGGACAAGCGACCGGCACGTTAGTTCGGGACAAGACCGAATAGCCGTTATGCGTGGCCGCAGAAAGGGCGGATTTCTAAGGGTAATCCATGCATAACGACGGCTCGGCGCTCGCCGAGGACCCATTCAAGGACCGCCCATATTGACGCCTTACGGCGCACGGTACCCGGTAACTAGGGGGATGGCTGTTCATGCGGAGCTGGGACCTTCGCCGGGGTGAAACGGGTGCGCAGGACCGTCAGGCGACGGCGTGACTTCTTGCTGCCAAATCCAGCTGCACCCACACCCTGTTGCCGTCCCTACGGACAACCCTGCCTCGAAGAGGCGGCTCCTCATCGTCGCCCACTGTGACCAGGTCGGCCGCTTGGGGGTCGAAGCTGACGTCATGCGCCCGGGGACTGTGCGAGATCCAGCACTCGACTACGAGGTCACCCCCCACCTCGTTGGGGTCGTAGCGCAGGTCGTAGCCCTCTTGGGTCACGTCTTCATGCTACCGCCGGCCCGTGCCGGCCCACACTGGGTTCTCTTTGGGCTCGGAGAAGTGACGGCGGACGCGGGCGAACTGGGCGGTGGTGGGCTCGGCGAGGACGACCGTCCAGTGCGGGTGCTCCCCAGCGAGCGAGGCTCACCTCGCAGCTCTGGCGGAGGTTCTCGTCAGCCAGCGTGGCGCGCCCAAAACGGACCACCACGAGCGTGGCCGGCTTGGGCGCCTCGCGGAGCTGGAGCCGCTCATGCATGCGCCACGCGACCCGTGGAAACGAAGAGCGGACCGCCGAGGGTCATGCGCTTACCGTAGCCCGGCCGACCGGCGGCTCCGCGTGAAGGGTTGCCTAATGCTCAGGCTGACGAGTTCCTCTGTTCGGTGTCTCTGCCCATTACAGGTCGGCACGGCGCTTGCCAGGCGGGATGCCCGCAGGATGTGGACACAGATTTGGACACAAAACGCTTCGGGACGGCCTGGACAGGGTGGACTGGGCGGACAGGCTGAACAGAGAAATCCCTGGTCAGCAGCACAGAACTACCAAGACGCCAATGCCCCGGACGGTCCCGGTCAACTTGAGGTGCTAGTGGGAGCAATCCCGTGGGGGTTCAAGTCCCCCCTCCGACACGGCACAGACGGCAAGCGACGGCAAAAGCGGATCAGCGGTTTCGCCACCGAACGTGAAGCTCGCCGAGCTCTGGCGCAGGCGAAGGTGGACATCGACACCGGCCGGTTGCGCTACGGGCCTCGGCGCACGGTAGCGGACCTGGCTACCGAGTGGTTGGAGGCGGTACGTCCCAACCGAAAAGCGTCCACCTGCAGATCACGCTCGACCGCTACAGCCATGTGATCGAGTCGATGCAAACCGAAGCAGCGGACGCCATTGGGCAGTTTTTGACGAGCTGATTACCGTCAGCTCCCGCGTGTTGTGGGGCCCCGGGCTCGTCCAAGGAATAATCCCGCTGGGCGAACCCTGGGTCAGCACGGCCGTTCCTTCGCCGGCCTCCCCTCGGGCTCAGGCCGGTACTGGTAGTCGGCGTCGCTCAGCTCTTCGGCCACGAGGCCGCGCACCCCGACCAGGCGGAGGTGGTCGAAGAAGGCGCCGAGCTCGTCGGCGGCCTTGTCGACACCGTCGCTGTACTGGTCGAGCAGGGCGAGGAGCATCTCTTTGCGCCGTTGGCGGTAACTGTCCTGGCGAGCCGGGCTGGGCCGGCCGGTCAGGACCTCCACGGTGCGGGCCGCGGCGGTGGGCTCGTCGATGCCCAACTGGCGCAGGCGGTCGTAGATGGGGCCGAGCTGGTCTTCACGGCCGTAGACGGCCCCGTACAGCTCGCTCACGTAGCTGGAGGTG
>CAYZVQ010000402.1:0-4316 GCA_964481925.1 uncultured Acidimicrobiaceae bacterium | reverse complement strand
TAAGAGGTGCTCGAAAAGCCGCCGGACAGCCGTCTCCCGAGCGTGGCTCGGGCGGCTACGTCGCCCACGGCCATAGTGCTGGCCGGCGCGGGCGTCGCCGTCGGTGAGGCCTTTCATCTGGGCCTCGTCGTAGCGCTCGTGCTCGGAGCCGCCGGTTACGGGGCCCGGGTCGCCTGGTCCGCGGTCCGCCGGCGCGCCGCCCTGCGGCGTAGAAGCCGTCGTCATCTGGCCCGGATCGACCCCTGGTCCGTGCCCGAGCCGTGGCGGGGCTACACCACCCGGGCCCTCGACGCTCGCAAGGCTCTGCGCCAGTTGGCCCGGGACTGCCCGCCCGGTCCCGTGGCCGACTACCTGTCCAACGCGTTGGGCCAGGTCGAAGCCGCCGTCGAAGAGTACTGGGCCTTGGCTCGCAGCGGCGCCACCTTGGCCGGCGCGCCCGGCCGGTCACAGAAGGTGGCCCAGGAGCTGGACGCGGCCCAGACCGTGGCCACCACGGCCCACGGGGCCGACCGGGCGGCGCTGGAGAGCGGAGAGGAGGTCCTGGCGTCCGAGCTGAGGTCTCTGCGGCACCTGGACACCGTGGCCGCGCAGGTGTCTACCCAGCTCTCGACGTTGAGCGCTCAGCTTGAGGGCCTGGTGGCGGCGGCCGGAGAACTGGTGGTGAGCGCGGGCGTGCCCGGGGCCGACCTGTCGGTACTTTCCTCGCAGCTCACGTCCCTGGCCCGGGCCTTGGACGAGACGCGTCGCATCCTGCCCACGCCGGCGCCCGATGACGCCGCCGGCTAGTCGCGTCGCTTAGCCGATAGCGCCAGAACCGGGAAAATACCGGGCCATCCCGGAGTCGCCCCAAGGCCGGCCTGGTCCTAGCATGCGAGGCATGTGGAAAGTTCTAAAGCGCCGCTGGAAGTACCTCACCGCCAAGCTCTCGGGGCGCTTCGAGGAGACGGCGGACCCGAAGGTCCAGCTTGAACAGGCCATGGTGGAGGCCCAGGACCAGCACCGGCGACTGGTCGAGCAGGCCGCCAGCGTCATCGCCAACCAGAAGCAGACCGAACTGCAGCTCAACCGTTCTATGCAAGAGCTCGAGCGGATCAGCGGCACCACCAGGCAGGCGTTGACGATGGCCGACGACGCCGCCCGGCGGGGCGATACGGCCAAGGCCACCGAGTACAACCAGACGGCCCAGGCCTTCGCCAACCGTCTCATCGCCACCGAGAAGCGCGTGGAGGACCTGAAGACCATGCACCTGCAGGCGGCCCAGGCCGCCGACCAGGCCCGGGCGGCCGTCGCCCAAAACGCCAGCCTCCTGCAGCAAAAGCTGGCCGAGCGCCAGAAGCTGCTCTCCCAGCTCGACCAGACCCGCATGCAGGAGCAGCTCAACACGGCCATGGCGAGCCTTTCCCAAACGGTCGACCAGGACGTGCCCACCTTCGACGACGTGCGGGCCAAGATCGAGGCCCAGTACGCCAAAGCCCTGGGCACGGCCGAGCTGTCCGGCCAAAGCGTCGAGTCGCGCATGCTCGAGGTCGAGCAGGCCGGTGTCAACTCGGAGGCGCAGATGCGCATCGAACAGATGCGCCAGCAAATGGGGCTGCCGGCCGGCGGCCAGGACAACGCGGGCCAACTGGCCGCCTCGTCCCGCCAGGCCCTCGGAGGGGACAGCCAACCTGCCGCCGCCCTGGGGACGGGGGCGGTTGCCGCCACCACCCAGGCAGGCGCAGGTGCCGGGGCGGCGGCGGAAACGGCCGGTCCGCCGGGTACGCCGGCCGAGGGCACAGGCCAGGCTCCCGCCCCTCAGACCGAGGGCTGACGTCGGTGGCCGAGGCGCGATGATCAAGGTGGTCGTCATCGGCGGAGGACCGGGAGGCAACCGGGCGGCCAGCCGGGCGGCCAGCCTCGGTGCCCATGTCACCCTGGTAGAGCGCGACATCGTGGGCGGCGCCGCCCACCTCTGGGACTGCATCCCGTCCAAGGCCATGATCGCCACGGCCGGGGCACTCAATTTCTCCCGCCGTATGGGCGGGCTCGGCTTTTCCCCCGCCTCACGGCCCTGCGAGATCGATTACGAAGCGTTGCGTGACCGCATCGGCGTGGTCAGCTCCCGGCTGCAGAGCTCGGTCGAGGAGTTATTGACGTCGCAAGGCGTGCGCATCGTGCGTTGCGAAGCTCGCCTGGCCGGTCCTCGCACCGTGGTGGTGGGTGCCGACGACGGCAGCGAAGAGGAGCTCGAGGCCGACGCCATCGTCGTGGCGACGGGGAGCCGCCCGCGTATCCCCGACTGGGCGTCTCCCGACGGCGAACGGGTCCTCACCACGCGCCAGGCCTACCCCCCGCCCGAGCTTCCCGAGCACCTTGTCGTGGTGGGCTCAGGGGTGACCGGGGTCGAGTTCGTGCACATGTTCAGCTCGATCGGCTCGAAGGTGAGCCTGATCGTCAGCCGCCAGCACGTCCTGCCTCATAAGGACGCCGAGGTCGCCGCCGCTCTGGAGGACGAGCTCTTGCGCCGGGGGGTCCAGCTCTTCAAGGGCGCCCGCGCCCAGAGCGTGGAGAGGTCGCCCGACGGCATCGCCGTCCACTGTGACGACGGCCGTACGGTCCGGGGCAGCCACGTGCTCCTGGCCGTGGGCTCGGTCCCCAATTCGGACCGGCTCGGCCTGGAAAACGCCGGGGTCCAGGTGGACAAATGGGGTTACGTAACCGTCAACCACCACTGCCAGACCAACGTCCCGCATATTTACGCCGCCGGCGACGTCTCCGGCAAGCTGCCGCTGTCGTCCGTCGCCTCGATGCAGGGCCGCAAGATCGCCGAGCACATCATGGGGCTCCACACGCGCGAGCACCGCCATATCGATTACGACAAGGCGGCGTCGGCCGTGTTCACCGAGCCCGAGATCGCCGACGTAGGCCTAGCCGAAGCGGAAGCCTTTGCCGGCGGGCGCAAGATCCGCGTCACCAAGGTGCCGTTCGGCTCCTCGGCGCGAGCGCTTATCAACGACGACTCGAGGGGCTTCGTAAAGATAATCTCCGACCCGGCCACCGGCGTCGTCCTCGGGGGCTGCATCGTCGGGAGCCAGGCTTCGGAGCTCATCTCGGTGATCGCCCTAGCCGTTACCGTCGGCCTCAAGGTCAGCGACGTCGTAGAGAGCTGCCTCGTCCATCCCTCACTGGCCGAGGCGCTGGCCGACGCGGCCGAGTGACCGACGCCCAGGAGCTCTACGACGCCGGCCGGCGTGGTCCTGTCCTCAGGTTGCACGTCCAGCCCGGTGCCGGGCCGGACGGCGTCATGGGTGCCCATGGCAACGCACTGAAGCTACGGGTACAGGCACCGGCAGTTTCGGGCAAGGCCAACGAGGCCGTGCTGCGCCTGCTGGCTCGGGAGTTCGGGTCCCCGTCGGCATCGCTGCGCCTGACCGCCGGACAGACCTCGAGGGACAAGCGGGTGTTGTTTGAGGGCCAACCGCTCGGCGAGTTCGCCGAGCGGTTGGCCCTCGTCCTGGCCCGTTGCGGGGCCGTAGGGACCAACTAACCGATAGGGGGCCGCAGGGGCCCGTGCTGCCGGCCCTGGCCCGCCTATGTTTAGCGCGACTCGGCCTCGACGGCGAAGCCGATGATGGCGCCCACGAGGAGGATGGCCCCGATCGCCCAGAACCATTTGCCGAAGGCGAGGCCGATGGCCAGTGACACGGCCCCCAGCCCCATCGCCGCCGGCCAGATGCTGTTTCCCGGGAAGAAAGCGATCTCCCCGGCGCCGTCTTCGGGCGTGGCGTCGTCGCGGTCCTCCACTCTGGGGGCCCGGTGGCGGCGGAGGTACACCAGGAAGATGTACCCGAACATGATCGCGTAGGCGCAGGCGCCGAACGTAAGCATGACCGTCCCTGAGAACTCACCGCTCCAGGCAAAGTAGACGATGGCGACGATCGCCAGGAAGACGGATGTGCCCAGAGCCAGGTGCCACTCGTGTTTCATCGCTCAGGCCCCGTCGCCCGTCCCGTAACCACCATCCCCGGCTTCGCCACCGTCATGACTGCCACCGTTGCTGCCCCCGTTGCCGTGGGCGGGGCCAGCCGTGGCCGTGCCCTCCCCATTACCTGTGAGCTGGCCGCCGCTCATCACATTGGCACCGGCCGCTCGCTGGGCGGCCAGGAGAGCGAGCTGGTGGGCGTGCTTGCCGTGGGGCAGGGTGGTGTGGTCCGGATGATTGAGGTCCCAGACCGGCCTCTCGGACCGGATGGGCGGCAGGAACTCGAAGTTGTGCTCGAGCGGTGGCGACTCGGTCGCCCACTCCAGGGTCATGCCGTCCCACGGGTTGGGCCCGA
>CAYZVQ010000401.1:0-4321 GCA_964481925.1 uncultured Acidimicrobiaceae bacterium | reverse complement strand
GCTCGGGGGCGTAGACCACCCGGCTGCGTTCGGCGGGCAAGCGTTCCAGGCGGAAGCCCTCCCCGTGCCAGACAAGCACGGAGGGAGTGGAGCGGTCTACTTCGAGGACGAACCCGGGACGGGGCATGAACTACCTGAGTTTCCCTTCTAATTCCACGATCTTCTCTTTTCTGCCCGCATATCGAAAGCGATCTTCACCGCTCCCCGCCGGCCGGCTGCAGCCGCGTGCTCGATCGCTTCAGCGGCCCGTTCGAGGGGGTAAGTGGCTGAGAGCAGTCGTTCCAGTCCCACCTCTTCGGCTAGCTCGAATGCTAGGTCGAAACTGTGGCGCCCGCCCGCGGCGGGCTCAGGACCATAGGTGTAGGAGCCGGTCACGCCCACCTCACGCTGCCACAATGGAGTCAGGTCAATGGAGGCGGGAGCCGGCATCCCCGCCAGCACCAGGGCCCCGCCCGGGGCGGTGACGGCCAAGGCGTCGGCGAGCGAGGCGGCGCTGCCCACACAGTCGATGACCAGGGGCGCGCCTCCGGAGAGCTGGCCACTGTCCAATATCCACGACCCCGTCACCCGGCGGACGGCCCGGCGCAGCTCGCCCGGTTCGGCCACCGAAGTCGCTCCGAGGCGAGTCGCCAGTTCTCTTTGGTGCGAGTACTTGGCCACGGCGATGACCCGGGTGACGTCGTCGCGCCAACGGGCCAGGGCGGCGATGGTGCACAGCCCGAGCGTGCCGGCACCGATGACCACCGCCGTCAGTTCTTCGGCCCGCCCGTACGGGCCGGGGGAGCGGTGCAGGGCGGCGTGGACGGCGCAGGCCAGGGGCTCGACGAGCACTGCCGCCTCGTCGGGCACGGCGTCAGGCACGTAGTGGAGCTGGCTTTCGTGTGCGACCAGGGCCAGGGACCACCCCCCGCCCGTGTCGGCGCAGTACCCCGTCTGCAGGCCCGGGGCCACGTGGCCGCCGGTCAGGTTGACGCAGTGGCGGCGCCGGCCGTCGCGGCAGGCCTCGCACGTGGGCACTATTCCCCGGGCTTGGCAGCCGAGCACCGGTTCTATGACCGCTCGGCGGCCGTCCTCGGTGTCGGCCACGACCTCGTGACCGGGTACGAAGGGGAAGCTGACGATGGGCTCGAACCACCGTGAGGAGCGCCCGTCCACCGTGGCCAGGTCGCTCCCACAGATCCCGGTCAGGCGGGGCAACAGGCGCTGCCACCCCGGACCGGGCAGCGACGGCGGTTCGACATCGACCAGTCGCAGCGGCCCGAAACGCCCGCCGGCGCCCGCCCTCCACTCCGAGGCGATGCGGGCGACGGCGAAGCGGGGCAGCGATCGCTCGACCTGGAGGGCCTTCATATGTCCCTTAGACCGCCAGTGCCCTCGTTCCGGCTCAAACGGGGACCGAGGGGCAATAGGGCGCGCCGGTAGCCGGCGGCCCGGGGCCATTGTTCGACGAGCCAGCCCCGCTTGCGGGCCAGGGCGGCCAGCTTGGTCTCGGGGTTGACAGCAACGGGGTAACCGGCCGCCTCCAGCATCGGCAGGTCGCTGGTGGAGTCGGCGTAGACCACGCATTCGGCCAGGTCGAGGCCGTGCTGCCGGGCGTAGTCGGCCATGATGAGGGCCCTGGCCTCGCCCGTGGGAGGCGCCTCCACCATTTCTCCCGACAGGCGCCCTCCCGTTTGGCCCATGTGAGCGCAGACGACGTCGTCGAAGAGGGTGCGGAACGGTTCGATGACGAAGTCGAGGGCACCGGTGATGAGCAGGGTCCGGTGGCCGAGGGCGCGGTGCTCACGGACGCGACGTATCCCGGCCGGGAACGACTTGGCCAGGAGCAGGTCGCTGGTGAGCTCCCAAGAGTCCCTGCGCAGCATGGCCAGGTCGGCGTTTTCGTACCGGCGGTAGAACCAGCGCAGGAAGTCGCCCCGGTCGACCATGTCGAGCGAGAGCATCCGCGGCGCCTCGATCAGGGTGCGCACGGTAAAGCGGGCACGCTCGGGGACGTCCATGCGCCGGGTGGCGAACCAGGCGTAGGAGTCGACGACATTGGTGGCCACCAGGGTGTTCTCCAGGTCGAAAACGGCCAGCTGGCGGTCCGGGGACAGCACCGCCTGGCGTGCCCGTTCCCGCCGGGTCGGGACCGGGGGACCGCTGCGGCGGGGCCCGGCTTGGCGCACGCGGGCATGGGCCACCACCGCCGGCAGGTAGACGTCGTGGCAGAAGCGCGGCCACTCGACCACGAGCGGGTCGAAGCAGAACTCGTCTTGCTCATCGCCGCTCAACTGGGACTTGAGCGCCAGGAGGTGGTCCACGGCGAAGACTGCCTCGGTCTCGGTGTAGGCGCCGTAGAGCTCGACATAACCGAGGGCCCGCTCGGCCTCGTCCCGGCGCTCCTCGATGCGGCTGGCAAACTCGGCCTTGCTGCCCCGCAAGGGCAGCGCCTGGAGCGCCCTCTCCGCCCCCCGCAGGGCTTTGGTGGCCTGGCGCAACTGGTTCTGGACCCGCCGGCGGCCGGGGAACGACCACTCGGGGACCTCGATGGGCTGGCCCTTGTCGTCGGCCAGAGGATGCTCGGAGAACCACTCGCGCACGAGGTCGACCAACTGCCCGTAGCGCAACGGGTTGCGGGCGCCCGAGGCGGCGTGCACGACGTCCGGTTGCTTGAGCGGCCCCCGGGCGGCGACGGCCAGGATGGCGGCCACCACCAGGTCCACGGGGATCACGTCGATGATGCCCTCGGGGATACCGGGGAACTCCTTTAGCAGGCCGCGGGCGTAGCTGATTATTACCGGGTCCGCCATCCGGAAGCCCCGGATCCATCCCGGGTGCGGTTGCGAAAGCGCAGCCTCGATGATGGACGGGCGCACCACGGTGACGGGCAGGTCGCCGCGGCCCTCGATCAGGGCCCATTCGCCCAACGCTTTGGAGTAGGCGTACGCGTCCGGCCACCCCAACGCCTGGGCCCGGGCCTTGCCGAGCTCGACCATGCGGTCATCGGTCCACTCGGCCCGCAGTTTCTCCATCTTTTCGGCCAGCAAGGGGACACCCGCGGCCCCGAGCTCGGCACGGGCCGCGGCCCGGAGGCGGCCCAGCTGTTTGGGGTCCCGGCTGGCGGCCTCGGTGTCGCTACGGGCACGCCTGGCTGCTTCCACCTCGGCTCGCCAGGGGGCCCGGGCCGAGAAGGGCGTGTCGGAGAGCAGGGCCTCGGGTGCCGGGCCTCTCCTCATCCCGGCCACATAGGCGGTGGAAACGGATATCAGGTGGGGGAGTGCCCGAGGCGTGCCCCGGTCCTGCAGTGCGGCGGCGACGCGTGACGGGCCGAGCAGGTTTACCTCCACGGCGGCGTCGAGGGGGGCGTCGAAGCTGACGGTGGCGGCGGAGTGGATGACCGTCGAGCACGTCGCCAGGACCTCGCGCCCGGCGTCGTCGAGGCCCAGGCCGTCCCGGGTGACGTCCCCGGCCACGGCGGTGACCCTACGGGCGGCCTCGTCGGCAAAGCCGTCGCCGAGCTCGCGCCGCAACCTGTGGAAGCAGTCGTTGCGCAGCACGTCGCGCTCGACCCGGTCCCGGGCCCCGCGCCGGCCGGGCCTCACCACTAGGACTATGTCTGTCTCGGGCAGGCATCGCAGCACCCGCTCGGTCAGGGCCGTGCCGAGGAACCCTGTGGCGCCGGTGATGGCGATGCGCCGCCCGGCAAGCGCCTCGCGCAGCATCCTTTGTGTCTAGCACGCCAAGCTGCGCCGCTAACAGGTACCGGCCCGGCCCGGCTGGGAGCCCGGCGCTGCTCAGGTGGCTTTCGTCGGCACCGGCGACCCTTAGGTCAGGCCTTGCGGGCGCCTGGCCGGGACTTCTGGCGGGGCTGGGTATAGCGGCCGCTGTTCGCCGGCAGTGCCCGGCCGTTGGCGGTCACCACCGGCTCGGCCCCGGCCCGCCGGGACCGGGACGTCGTGGCCGCTTTGCGCTCTTCTTGCCGGCCCGAGCTCCGGGCCGAGCTGCTCCGGCTGGCCGAGGAGTGCGACGCTATCCAGGCCTTCTGTTGCTTGTTCATGCGGAAGATGAGCATCCACAGCACGAACCCGGCAGGGACGATGAAGGTCAGGTAGGCCAGGTCCTTCAGCCCGTTGGGGAAAGGCACCCCCATCCCGATGGCGGCGGTGAGCATGAAGGCGATGCCTGTTACGTAGCGCTTGCGCCAGTAGACCGTGCCCGCCGTCGCCAGGGCGAGCACGATGAGGACGACGGCGGTGGCCGGGTGGGTGACGTTCTCGGTCACGGTCTTGGTCTTGCCGCCGACCTTTTGGTACACCTGGCTGATGTCGGTGCTCAGGTA
>CAYZVQ010000400.1:0-4337 GCA_964481925.1 uncultured Acidimicrobiaceae bacterium | reverse complement strand
CGGCACAGGCCTTTTCGGTCCTGGCCAAGGCCTCGGCCAGCAGGGCGCAATCGGCGCCGCTGTACAGGGCGGGGCTAAAGCTCGCGATTTCCTTACAGAGTTCTTCGGCAGCGGCGAGGACGCGCGGGACCACGGCACCTCCTTTTCGGGTTTATTGCGAAACAGGGCGCGCCGAGGGCGGCACTGCTACCAACCGTCAATTGGAGGGACCGTCACGCCCGGCCCCGAGGCTCCTGCTACTTCCAAAATGGTACTCGAATATATGTTCGATTGTCAAGGGATTTAGCGGCATTCGACGGTGCAAGGACGGCAAACCAGGCCGCGGACGGGCTCGCTGTTCCCGCTGGTAAGTCGGTCCACCGGCGGGCCCTGGCCGTGCTCGTCCGGGTCGCAACTGCGCTTACGTTGCCGCCCGACGTCGAAGCTCCGCAGACCACGACGGCCACGGCTCGCATCTGGGCTACGGTGATTATTGCGCCGTCATGGCCCAGTTCCGGATGCTCACCGCAGCCACCACCTCACGAGCCCAGTCTGTCTACCCATAAGTAGTTACTCGAAAGTAGACACATAGTCGCGTCTTGCAGGCGACTGTCGAGACGTCCGGCGAACTACAGGTCGAGGACGTGGCGAAGGCCTCGGTCCACTTCGTGCAAGAGCGCCGGCGGGGTGTCGCCGGCCTGTTCGGTCAAGTCGGACTTGTTCAAGGTGACGAGAGCGGTCACGTTCACGACACAGTCCCGGGGCAACCCGGTGGCACCGGCCGGGAGGAACACGTTGCCGGGCATGGCAGCCAAGGCGGTGTTCGACGTAGCAGTGCTCAGCGTCCCTTTTTGCTACTATTGGGTGGTAAGCGGAAGCGCTGAGGCTTTATGGCCTTCATTAGAAGGCTTTTGTCACGTCCCGCCGTCGGAAGTGACGTACATGGTTTGCCAGCCAGGGGGAGACGAGCTTGGCACGGCCAAGAGCCGTGACTATACGTACCTAATTGCCACCTGGAGCGACCTGACCACCGTGGTGGGCCCGGACGGCTATTTCCTGTACTGCTCGGCCGCTTTGCAAGGTGCGTTCGGCTGGAGGCCGGACGAGCTCGTAGGAAAGCGCGAGGACGACTTCGCCCACCCCGACGACGCGTCGGCGCTGGTCAACAGGCGCTCGTCTTCAGGGCTCGCTACCACGGGCTACCGCTTCCGCTGCCGGGACGGCTCCTACCGCTGGGTCGAGGCGACATCACGACTGGTCACCACAGACGGTGCCGACGTCGTGGTGAGCACGGTGCGCGACGTCACCGAACGCCAAGAGCACAACGCCCTGTTGGAGCTGCGGGCGAGCACTGACCCCCTGACTGGTGTGGCCAACCGGACCGTGCTCATGGACCGCCTGCGCCAGGGCTTGCGGCGGCTTGGCCGCAGTTCCGGGAGCCTCTTGGTGGTGCTCTACCTCGACCTCGACCGCTTCAAGGTGATCAATGACTCTCTGGGCCACCACATTGGCGACGACGTGCTGCTGAAGATGGCGGCACGCCTCACGGGCCACCTCCGCCCCGCCGACACGTTGGCCCGCCTCGGGGGAGACGAGTTCGTGCTCGTGGCTGAAGGCGTCACCGACGAGGCCGCTGCCATCGCACTGGCCAACCGGATAATCGAAGACGGGCGCAGGCCGTTCCGTGTCGACGGGGACGAGCTCAGCTGCACGATGAGCATAGGCGTGGCGTGCACGTCCGACTACCATCACAACGCCGAAGCGCTGTTGTCCGAAGCCGACCTGGCCCTGTACCGGGCCAAGGACAGGGGCCGGGACCAGGTCGCGGTGTTCGACGAGGAGCTGCGCACCACCGCGGTTTCCCGTCTGGCGACCGAACGCACGGTGCGCCGCGCTCTGGACTTAGGCCGCATCGTGGTCGACTACCAGCCGGTCGTCGACATAAGGAGCGGTTACCCTGTAGGAGCCGAAGCCCTGGTCCGGATACGTAGCCGCGAGCAGAGGCTAATGCTGCCGAGGTTGTTCTTGGAGGTAGCCGAGGAAACCGGCTTGTTGATCAAGATCGACGAGGTGGTGCTGGCCGACGCCGTGAAACAAGCTGCCGCCTGGCGGGCCCGGCTGGGAGCCAAGTTCGCCGGCGTCGCCATCAACGTCACGGCCCGACACTTGGCTGACAGCGATTTCCGCCACGCCATCTTCGACCAGCTCGAGGCCAACGGCGTACCTCCCGGCGACCTTCAGATCGAAGTGACCGAACAGGTCCTTATGGAAGCCTCCAATTCGGCCATAACTGGGCTTCGAGCGCTGCGCGACCTCGGCATCGTGGTGGGTCTCGATGACTTTGGTACCCGGTACTCCTCGCTCGCTTACCTGCGCCAGTTCCCCCTTGACTTCGTCAAGATCGACAAGTCGTTCGTCGACGACGTCGTTATCGACCCCAAGGTACGTGCCATTACCGGTGCCATCATCGTCCTGGCGCACGCGCTCGACCTGACTGTCGTCGCCGAGGGCGTAGAGCTTGGGGGCCAGGCTCAGGTCCTTATAGACCTCGAATGCGACCGCGCCCAAGGGTTTCTCTATGCCCGCTCTGGTCCGCCGGAAGCGGTCGAAAGCCCCGTCCTCGCCTGGCCCTCGCCACCCTCCTAGGTAGGACAAGGGCGGTATAACAAGGGCGGTATAACAAGCGGTCTAAAGCTGTCTAACGCGGGCAAGGCCCACTTCAGCCTTCACTAAATGCATAGTTGCAGGTGCACGAGTTGTACCTATGGCTAGGTGAGCGCCGCGAGAGGAGGGAAGGATTGGTTAGAAGAAGTCCCAAGCTGTAGTGGAGGGTTAGGGAAGACTTCGATCATGGCGTATGGGCTCGTACCGGATCGTGTACCTGCTCGACGAGCGGGCCTCGTCGGTGCGCGTGCCGGCCGTAATAGTTAGAAGAAGTCGGGCATCCAGGGGACGGGGCCGCTGAAAAGGGCGGACAAAAGTGGCAGTCGTGGGTCGGATCCGTCGAGGGCGCCCCGCAGGACGAGGTCGCCGACGGTGGCAAAACCCGTGTAGAGAGCGGAGAAAAGTCCTATCGGTACCGCTCGGGCCGAGGACGGTGACGCTTCGGGCGCGGGCGTGACGGTGACCTGACCTCCAGAAGCGCGCACGAGCCAGGGGCCGGCATTGTCGGCGAACAGCGGGTCGCTCAACTCGATCACGAGCTCACCTGGCACGTCGGGGTAGCCCCGGCCCTCCAGCGCCCGGGGGACGTCCAGGATGCGGCCCATCCACCGGTTGAGGGTCGGTTGCAGGGCGAACGTGCCGGTGGCGAGGGCCAGCCCCACCGGGCCACCAGTGGGCGGGCCGAACCAGGCGATCTCGGCGGCGGCGTTCTCGAAGCGGCGGAAGTAACCGAGCAGGGTGGTCAGGGCGGGCGCCGTAACAGCGACCAGGTGCTTGCAGGCCACCCGGTAGCCACTAGCGCCCGTACTTTCGAGGAAATAACTGGCGTAACCGGCGATCTCGCCTGGCGCACCGGCCACTACCACCGTGCGCTGGTGGGTGCCCTCGCCGGGATGGGCCAAAACGTCTGTCTCCCAACGGGAACGGTCTGTGGGCTGTACGGGGCCGTTGTGAGCGGCGGCGAAGCGTGAGAAGCAAGTGATGACGCCGTCCAGGTCGGCACTGGCCATCTCCGCCACTTCCGCCCGGGCCGGGGGGATGTCGGCCACGGGGGCGCGGAACCCGGGGTGCAGGCCGGCGTACTCGTAGCCGAGGTGGCGGTACAGGGCGGCGTTGGCGGGGTAGAGGGCGCTCACGGCCATACCGTTGTCACGTTCTTGAGCCAGCAGCTCGCTCACCAGGGCCCGGGCGGTGCCCTGGCCCCGGTACTCGGGCAGCACCGCCACCCCGCCGATGCCGGCGCACGGCACTTGGCGGCCACCCAGCCACTGGCCGAAGGGGATGGAGTGGGCGATAGCCACCACCCGGTCGCCGTCGTAGGAGCAGAGGCGGCGCCGGCTGTCGAAGGTCACGGCGTCGGCCCGGGCCTCCATGTTGAAGGCCAAGGCTCCCACTAAGGCGATCTCGGGCCGGTCATTTTCGGTGGGTGGGTGGATCTCGAGCACGGCATATAGTGCCACGATCGAGGGCGAAGTGCCATTAAATAGAGCAACGCCGCGGGGGACCAGCGGCGTTGCTGTTACCGGATTTCTGTTTGGTGCCGAGCTTTGTACCTACTTAGTTGCCGGGAGCGGGGTGCTCTCGACGGTCAGGTCCCAACCGCAGGAGGTGTTGACCCCGAAGGTGTAGCGGCCTGATTGCATGAACGGCTTTTGGCCGCCGCCGCCCAGGCCGGTCTGGTCGGTCAATTTAAC
>CAYZVQ010000399.1:0-4348 GCA_964481925.1 uncultured Acidimicrobiaceae bacterium | reverse complement strand
AGGAGCGCTACCGGTTCCTGCGCTGGGGCCAGCAGGCGTTCTCCAGCCTGAAGGTCGTCCCTCCCGACACCGGCATCTGTCACCAGGTCAACCTGGAGCACCTGGCCCGGGTCGTTTTCGCCGAAAACGGCGAGGCGTACCCGGACACGGTCCTCGGCACGGACTCGCACACGACCATGGTCAATGGGCTCGGGGTGCTGGGCTGGGGCGTCGGGGGCATCGAGGCCGAAGCGGCCATGCTCGGCGAGCCGGTGACCATGCTCATCCCCGATGTCGTCGGGTTCAAGCTGACCGGCGAGCTGCCCGAGGGCTCGACGGCCACGGACCTGGTCCTCACCGTGACCGAGCTGTTGCGCAAGCGGGGGGTAGTGGGCAAGTTCGTAGAGTTCTACGGGGCCGGCGTGGCCAAGGTCGCCCTGTACAACCGGGCCACCATCGGCAACATGTCCCCCGAGTACGGCTCCACCTGCGCCATATTCCCCATCGACGACGAGACGTTGCGCTACCTGCGGTTCACCGGCCGCTCCGAGGACCACGTGAAGTTGGTGGAGGCGTACGCCAAGGACCAGGGCCTGTGGCTCGACCCGTCGCTCGAGCCCGTGTTCTCCGAGCGCGTCGAGCTCGACCTGTCCAGTGTGGAACCGAGCCTGGCCGGCCCGGCCCGGCCCCAGGACCGGGTGCCGCTGCGCCGGGCCAAAGTGGCCTTCGGCGAGTCGCTGAGCAAGGCCCTGGGCGACGGCAAGGCCGCCTCGGCCGGCCGGGTACCCGTGCGGGTGCCGGTGCAGGTGACGGGCCCGGAGGCGGTGGGGGCTCAAGGCAGCGCCGGCTTCGACGTGGGCCATGGTGACGTCGTCATCGCCGCCATCACGAGCTGTACCAACACGTCCAACCCCGAAGTCATGATCGCCGCCGGCCTCTTGGCCAAGCACGCCGTCGAGCGCGGGCTCTCGGTCAAGCCGTGGGTGAAGACGTCGCTGGCCCCCGGGTCCAAGGTCGTCATGGACTACTACGAGCGCGCCGGGCTGACCCCGTACCTGGACAAGCTCGGGTTCGGCCTGGTCGGCTTCGGCTGCACCACCTGCATCGGTAACAGCGGGCCACTGCTCCCCGGTATCCCCGAGGCCGTGGCCGAAGGCGGGCTGGCCGTCGTGTCGGTCCTGTCGGGCAACCGCAACTTCGAGGGCCGGATAAACCCCGACGTGCGGCTCAACTACCTGGCGTCGCCACCGCTGGTGGTCGCCTATGCCCTGGCCGGTTCGATGGACTTCGACATCGTCAACGAGCCCCTGGGGACGGGCACGGACGGGGCCCCGGTGTACTTGCGTGACATCTGGCCGAGCTCGGAGGAGGTGGCGGCGGTGATGGACGAGGCGCTGTCAGCCGACATGTTCGAGAAGAGCTACGCCGAGGTCTTCCTCGGCGACGAGCGTTGGTCCGGGCTCGACGTGCCCCCGGGCGAACTGTACGAGTGGGGCACGGGGTCGACCTACGTACGCCGGCCTCCCTATTTCGACGCCATGCCCGAGACGCCGGCGCCCGTCCGGGACATCCGGGGCGCCCGCGCCCTGGCCCAGCTGGCCAATTCGGTCACCACGGACCACATCTCGCCTGCCGGCAACATCCGCAAGGACGGGCCGGCCGGCGCCTGGTTGATCGACCAGGAGGTGGCCCCGGGCGACTTCAACAGTTATGGGGCGCGCCGGGGCAACCATGAGGTCATGGTGCGGGGCACGTTCGCCAACGTGCGCCTGCGCAACCAGCTGGCCCCGGGGACGGAGGGTGGTTTTACCACCTACTTTGGCTCCGGCGAGCAGACGACGATCTACGACGCCGCCATGCGCTACATCGAGGCGGGCACACCCCTGGTGGTACTGGCCGGCCAGGAGTACGGGTCGGGGTCTTCCCGGGACTGGGCGGCCAAGGGCACGGCCCTGCTCGGCGTGCGGGCCGTGCTGGCCGAGAGCTTCGAGCGCATCCACCGGTCCAACCTCATAGGTATGGGCGTGCTGCCCCTCCAGTTCCTGCCCGGCGAGTCGGCCTCTTCGCTCGGGCTGACAGGCCAAGAGGTCTTCGACATCACCGGCCTGGAAGGCAGCGCCGACGGCCCCTTGCCCTCCCGCCTGTCGGTCAAGGCCGGCGACGTGACCTTCGAGGTGGTCCTGCGCATCGACACCCCGGTCGAAGCCGACTACTACCGCCACGGCGGCATACTGCCTTACGTCCTGCGCCAGCTCCGGCGGCGCTCGGCCGCCCGGTCTAACCGCCCGGTCTAACCGCCCGGTCTAACCGCCCGGTCTAACGGCCCGCCTCGTACAGGTGGTCGTGGACCGAGACATAGCTGGTGACGACGCTCTCGAGGACGGCGATGAGGGCGCTCGTAGGGGCGCTGGGCCGGCCGCGTTTGCGGACGGCCAGGCCCACATGGCGCAGGGGTAGGCCGGCCACGCTGAGCGTCTTGAACCCCGGTGGAGGGTCCAAGAGCGTGGTGGCGGGGAGCAGGGCGGGCCCGTAACCCCGCAGGGCTACAGCCAGGAGCAGGCGCAGCCCGTCGATCTCGGCCTTGGGCGACAACGACGTACCGGCGTGGCGGGCGGCCAGGTCCAGCTCCTCGCGGAACCCCGTATGCGGCGCCGGGAGGGCGAGCTCGAAGCCTTCCAGGTCCCTTATGTCCAGGTCGGCGCTGTCCGCCAAGGGATGGTCGTCGGCCACCAGCAGTACAATGTCCTCGTCGAACAGCGGGCTGGCCCTCAGCTCGGGGTGGGGCAGGGGGACATTGACGACGGCGCAGTCGACGGCCCCGTTGGCGAGCAGCATGCCCAGGGCGGAAGAGGTCGCTTCGGTGGTGACGAGCCTCACGTCGGGGTGCTCCGCCGTCAGCCGGTCGAGCAGGAGGGGGACGAGCCACCGGGAGGTGGTGCCGATCATGCCGAGGCGGACGCTGCCCCTGACCTGCTGGTGCAACGCGGTCAAGTCGGCCGAGATGGCGTCCATCTCAGCCTGGACGGCCCGGGCCCGGGCCTCGACGGCCTTGCCCTCCTCGGTGAGCTGGCCGGTCTGGCGGTCCACGAGCTCGACGCCGAGCTCGCGCTCGAGGCGCATGATGTGGCCCGAGATGTTGGACTGCACGGTGTGCAAGGCGCTCGCCGCCCGTGAAAAACTCCCGTGATCGGCTATAGCTACGAGGGCGGATAGTTGGCGTAAGTCCACCGGGCCAGTATTGCCGCCGGCGGGACGATTGGTCGGTGGCGGAGCGGGGCATGTGCACTGGGTAAGGCAAAGGCTTGGCCGGCTCGGTCAAGGCTTGGGCGGCCATCGTTTCTCGCCCGCCGGAGCCTTCTGGCGGGCGCGGTCCTTGGGGGACGGGCCCAGGGCCCAAGTGCGCCGCCACGGGGCGGCGTCAGGTCCGGTCAAAGCAGGCGTGGTCCCTGCCGCCGCCCTTGACCGGGCCGACCACCAGTCCGTGGCGGCCTCGTCGGCGAGGGCGGCGATGGCACCCTCGAGGTGGCCGACGAGCTGGCGGGCAGGCAGGTCCGGGTATACGGGGGCTCCGAAGGTGACCTTGGTTTTTCCCGTGTATATGCGGTTGGCGCCTCGAGGCCATAGGCGGCCCGTGCCCTCGATATGGAGAGGTACGAGGGGGCGGCCGCTCCGAGCGGCCAGCCATGCCGCGCCCCCATGGTGCTCCTGGCCCCAGCCGTCGGGGCTGCGGCCGCCCTCGGGGAAGATGAGCAGGTTCCAGCCCTCGGCCAGTAGCTCCTCGGCCCGGTCGGAGGAGTCCCGGCTGACGCGGGTGCGAACTATGGGGACAGCGTTGAGCGAGAAGGCGAAAAAGACCGCCTTCAACCGGGTGTCGAAGAAGTAGTCGGCCGCCGCCAGCGTGACGATCTTGTGGCGCCACCTGTCGGGGAGCACGGACAGGACCAGCGGCGTGTCGAGGTGGCTGAAGTGGTTGGAGGCGAAGATGACGGGCGCGGCAATGTGGTCGAGGCGGTCGAGGCCTTCCACGGTGGGCTGGGCCACGGCGGCCATGACGGGCCGGGTGACGACCTCGGTCCAGGCCGCCCGGGCCAGGCGCACCGAGTAGCGCCGCGCCCATTCGGTGTCGTAATTGACACCGAGGTCCGAATGCTTGCGGGGGCGCGGCACCGTCGTCGGCCAGGTGGGCTGGCCCAGAGGGAAGGGGAAGGGGCGACGCAGCTGCGCCCGCCAGGCAGGCGCTTTCTTGGTCCACGCCGGCCACTTATCGGACGGGTCGGCGTCCTTAGTAGACATTGGCCTCAGTAGACATTGGCCTCAGTGGACATTGGCCAGCATTACCGGTGGGCAGCGGAAATAGGTGATGGTCGGG
>CAYZVQ010000398.1:0-4360 GCA_964481925.1 uncultured Acidimicrobiaceae bacterium | reverse complement strand
CCGTCTCCCGCAGCGGGGCCGACGCCGTCCACCCCGGCTACGGCTTCCTGGCCGAAAACGCGGGTTTCGCCCGAGCCGTCACCGGTGCGGGGGTGCGCTGGGTGGGCCCGCCCCCCGACGCCATCGAAATTATGGGCGACAAGATCAGCAGCCGTACCGCCGCCGTCCGGGCCGGGGTCACGCCCGTCCCCGGGACCGACCACGCTTTGGCCGGGCCAGGCGAGGTCGTCGAGTTCGGGGACGCCGTCGGGTGGCCGGTGGCGATCAAGGCGGCGTTCGGCGGTGGGGGCCGGGGAATGAGGGTCGTGGCCTCGCCAGCCGAGGCGGCAGAGGCCCTGGAGTCGGCCCAGCGCGAAGCGGAGAGGGCTTTCGGGCGGCCCGAGTGCTACCTGGAGAAGTACCTGACGTGGCCGCGCCACATCGAAGTCCAAGTCTTCGGCGACGACCACGGCAACATGGTCCATCTCGGCACGCGCGACTGCTCCGTGCAGAGACGCCACCAGAAGCTGGTGGAAGAGGCGCCCGCCCCAGACCTGCCGGGCCCGGTCACCGAGGCCATGGGGGAGGCCGCCGTCCGTCTCGCCCGGGCGTGCGGGTACGTGAACGCCGGGACCGTGGAGCTCATCTACCAACAAGGCGAGTTCTACTTCCTGGAGATGAACACCCGCCTGCAGGTGGAGCACCCGGTGACCGAGATGGTCACCGGCCTGGACCTGGTGGCCCTCCAGTTCCTGGTGGCCAGTGGCCGGCCCCTGCCCTTTTCCCAGGCCGACGTCGCGTGGCACGGGCACGCCATAGAGGCCCGCATCAACGCCGAAGACCCCGCCGGAGGAAGCTTCGCCCCCTCGCCCGGGCGCATCACGCGCCTACGTGACCCCTCCGGGCCATGGGTCCGGACCGACTCCGGCTACGAGACCGGCGACGTAGTCGACCAGCACTACGACAACCTGCTGGCCAAGGTGGTGGCTTGGGGCCCCGACCGGGAGAGCGCCCGGCGCCGGCTGGTGCGAGCCCTTTACGAGACAGAGGTCGAAGGCGTCGCCACGACCGTCCCGGCACACCTCGCGGTGCTGGGGCACCCGGACTTCATTTCCGTGTCGCACTCGACCGCGTGGCTGGCTCAGGCGGTCGACCTCTCGTCTATCGAGCCCGCCCCGACGGCCGGGCCCGCGAGCGGCGAGGAACGCAAAGACATTCAGGTCGAAGTGCAGGGCCGACGCTACGAAGTCAGCGTCTGGGTGCCGGCCGGCCACGAGCCGACGACAAGGGGGGCGGCCCGGCGGCCCGGCAGCCGGGGCGCGGGCCGGGGCGGTGCCGGCTCGTCAAGGGGCCCGGTGGGGCGAGAGGCGACCGAAGGGCCGGGCACCCCGGGTGGAGGTACTGTCACCGTCCCCATGCAGGGCACAGTCGTAAAGGTGCTCGTCAAGGTGGGTGACCGGGTCGGGCCGGGGCAGACCGTGTGCGTCCTGGAGGCCATGAAGATGGAGAACAACATCGTCTCCGAGGTGGCCGGGACGGTCGCCGAGGTCCGGGTGGAAGCGGGCCAGTCCGTCGGTAGCGGCGACGTCATCGCCTTGATCACTCAGTCGGGCAGCCCCACGTCCTAGGCCCGTCGCCGACGGTGCTCTCCAGCAGGTTCAAAGCCGCCAGTCGAGGCCCACGTCCAGTGCCGGGGCCGAGTGGGTAAGCGCACCAATAGCCAGGTACCTGACGCCGCACGCCGCCACGGCCCCGATGGTGTCCAGCCGCAGGCCTCCCGATGCCTCCACGTCGGCGCCGTACCGGCGGGCGCGGCGAACAGCCTCGACCGTGTCCTCCAGGGACAGGTTGTCGACCAGGACGAGCTCCGCGCCCGCTTCCAGGGCTTCGTCGAGCTGGGCCAGGTCGTCCACTTCGACCTCGACTGGGAGCACGCTCGCCCCGTCGGCCGATGCCCGCCGGGACTGGCGCCGGGCCGCCTCGAGAGCGCCTCGTACACCCCCCAAGGCGGCGATGTGGTTGTCCTTCACCAAGATGGCGTCGGACAGGCTCATACGGTGGTTGGAGCCGCCTCCACAGCGGACGGCATACTTCTCCAACGCCCGTAACCCGGGCAGCGTCTTGCGGGTATCCCTTATGACCGCCCCTGTGCCGGCAACGGCGTCCACGGCCGCGGCAGTGAGCGTGGCCACGCCCGACATATGGGTAACGACGTTGAGAAGGGTGCGCTCGGCGGCCAAAAGTGTGTCGGCCGGCCCGGCCAGCGTGCCGAGGGCTTCCGAGGCGCCGACCCGGGCACCATCGTGGGCGGAGAGGGTGGCCTGGGCCGGGCCGGTCCCCAGCCGGCGGCTCACCTCGTCCAAGACGATCTGAACCGCGACAAGCCCGGCGATGGTGCCCGCTTGCCGAGCAACGAGCGAAGCCTCCGCCGCCACCGGCCCGACGGCAGCTCCCGTGGGGTCACCTAAGGGAAGGTCCTCGGCCACGGCCGTGGCCACCACTTGGGCCAGTTCGTCCCAGGGAGGAGCCAGTTCGTCCCAGGGAGGAGCCAGTTCGTCCCAGGCGGGAGCCAGTCCGTCCAGGGGAGCGGCCACCTGGCCCCCGGCGGCTGGGGGCGAGCTCAAACCGCCGCCGCGGCGGAACTGACCAGCACGCCGGGCGCTCCGTCCGCCGTCAAGTGGCCAACCAGCAGCTCTCCATCGGCTCCCAACTGCACGACTTGGCGCAGGAGCCACTCGGGGCGGGGTTCGGGGTGGTCGGCCCGCCGGTGCGCCCCCCTGGACTCGTGGCGGGCGGAGGCCAAGGCGGCTACGGCCCGTCCGATCAGGACCATGTTGGCCCGCTCCCAGGTGTCTGGCGTAGCGCCGGCGTCGGGCACCGCACCTTCGTCGCCGGCGAGGAGGTTGGCCAGGTCGTCGAGGCCTCCGCCAGACCGGGTGACGCCGGCGAACGCCTGCATGGCCGAGCGGATGTCCTGCCGGGTCAGAGATCGCGCCTCCGCCCGGGGCCGCGGCCGCGGCAACGTCGACCCGAGGGCCACTGGCTCCCTCGGCGCCACCGGGCCCCGACAGGCCAGGATGGCCTGCGCGGCCCGTCGGCCCACTACGGCCCCTTCGAGCAACGAGTTGGACGCCAGACGGTTGGCGCCGTGAAGTCCGCTGGAGGCCACCTCACCCACGGCCATCAGCCCTTCCAGGGTGGTGCGGCCCTCGGCGTCGGTGAGCACCCCCCCCATGGTGTAATGCGCCGTGGGGGAAACGGGGACCCAGTCGCTCCCTGGCGCTAGGCCGGCAGCGCGGCAGGCGGCGACAAAAGTCGGGAAGCGTTCCTCAAGTGCGCGCGCCCCGATCGGCGTGGCGTCGAGGTAGCAATGGTCCGTACCGAGGTCGTTCATCCGGCGGGCCATGGACCGGCTGACGACGTCGCGGGGCGAAAGATCGCTTATTGAGCCTTCAGGACCGGCCGGGTGCAGGTAGGCCCCCTTCGCGTCCCGCAGCCGGGCACCCGCCCCCCGCAACGCCTCCGATGCCAAGGGCCGGGGGTCTAGGCCGAGGTCCATGCCGGTCGGGTGGAACTGCACGAACTCGAGGTCAGCCACCTGTGCCCCCGCCCGCATAGCCGAGGCCAACCCGTCGCCACTGCATGCTCGGGGGCTGGTCGTGGACGCCCAAAGATGGCCGTACCCACCTGTGGCCAGGACCACTGTGTTGGCCCGGAGGTGACGAAATGCCCTCCGGGCCGGGTCCCACACCAGGGCACCGGTCACCCGGGAGCCGTCGGGGACGGTCAAAAGGTCGACAAGGAAGAGGCCCGGCATCAGCGGCACTTCTCGTCGTGAGGCGGCCTCGAGGAGGGCACGGGTGATCTCCGCCCCGGTGGCGTCACCCCGGGCGTGGACCACCCGTGCGAAACTGTGCCCACCCTCCTTGGCCAGGGCGTCCCGGTCGAAGCGCACGCCAAGGTCGGCCAGGAGCTCAACGGCGGCGGCGGCTTCGGCGATCACGGACCCGGCGACCGTCGGGTCACCGAGGCCGGCGGCGGCGGTCACGGTGTCGGCCGCGTGAGCGGCGCTGCTGTCACCGGGACCGATCGGCGCGGCTATACCGCCCTGGGCTAGCTGCGTGCTCCCACCACCGCCGGTCTCTTTGGAGATCAGAGCGACGCGGCGCCGGCCGGCCAGGGCCACCGCCACCGACAGGCCCGCGATCCCCGAACCGACTACCAGGACGTCGAGGCCCGGACGGCTGCGCAACTCACTCACCTCCGCCCGCAGACCCGATGGCGATCATTCTTTCGACGGCTCGACGGGCCCGCTCAGCCGTATCTTCGTCCACCTCGATGACGTGGACGCCTTGGCGAAGGCAGTCGAGCAGGCATTGAG
>CAYZVQ010000397.1:0-4376 GCA_964481925.1 uncultured Acidimicrobiaceae bacterium | reverse complement strand
ACCCCGCCACCGGTGAGGTGTTGGCCCAGGTCCCTTTGGCCGGGCCCGCAGAGGTGGACGCCGCTGTCGAGGCGGCTAGCCGCGCTTTTAGCACGTGGCGGGCGACAGCGCCGACCCAGCGCGCCAAGCTGCTGTGGAAGCTGGGTGACCTTGTTGACGCCCACCTTGAGGAGCTGGCCACGATCGAGGTGCTGGACAACGGCAAGCCCATCGGCGAGGCCCGGGCGGTCGACATCGCTCTCACAGCCGAGATCTTCCGCTACTACGCGGGGTGGTCGACAAAACTGGCGGGGTCTGTTTATCCCAACTCGATCGGCGACATGATGACGATCGGGCGCCGGGAGCCGGTCGGGGTGGTCGCCGCCATAACCCCGTGGAATTTCCCTCTCTTGGAGGTTGCCTACAAGCTCGGGCCGGCTCTAGCCGTGGGTTGCACCGTGGTCGTAAAACCATCCGAGCTTGCACCCCTCTCCACCCTCAGGTTTTCCCAGTTACTGGTAAAGGCGGGCTTCCCGGCCGGAGTCGTCAACGTGGTTATCGGTGGCCCGGACGTAGGCGCCGCTTTGGTGCGCCACCCCGGCGTGAGAAAGGTCGCCTTCACAGGCCAGACGGCGACCGGCAAGCAGATCCTGTCCGCCTCGGCCCAGGACCTTAAGCCGGTGAACCTCGAGCTCGGGGGGAAGAGCCCGAACATCGTCTTTGCCGATGCCGACCTGGACAAGGCGCTGGCCGGTGCGTTTGGGGGCATTTTTTTCAACCAGGGCCAAGCATGCGTGGCCGGGGCCCGGCTCTTCGTGGAGGAGCCGGTGGCCCAGCAACTCGTCGAGCAGTTGGCCGCCAAAGCCAGGGCCATCCGCCTCGGCCATGGCCTGGACCCGGCCACCGACATGGGCCCGCTCATTTCAGCCCGCCATCGCCAGCGTGTGCTGGGTTTCATCAAAGAGGCCGAGGGTGACGGGGCCGAAGTCGTGGCGGGCGGCGAGGTCGCTTCCGTCGATGACTGTGAGGGTGGCTTTTTCCTCGAGCCCACCGTTATCGCCGGGGTACGCAACACCATGCATGTGGCGCAGGAGGAGATCTTCGGGCCGGTACTGTCGGTCATTGCCTGGAGCGACCCGGACGAGCTCGAGGTGCTGGCCAACGGCACCCCCTACGGGCTGGCCGCCGGCATTTGGTCCCGTGACACCACCAAGGCCCTGCGCCTGGCGGAACGCTTGGAGGCGGGCACCGTATGGGTCAACACATACGGGATGTTCGACGTGGCCGTACCGTTCGGTGGTCGTAAGCAGTCAGGGTTCGGTCGTGAGCTAGGGCCCGAGGCCCTCGACCCCTACCTGGTGTCCAAATCCGTCTGGGTCGACCTGCAACCGACCCGCCAGCAGGCCGGCCAGTCAATAGGGCGTTCCTAAGGGGAGGACCGATGGTTGAGGACACAACTGCTGTGGCCCCCCGGACGAGGATCGTCAACGGGACGGTGGTCACCCTGGACGACACCGACGCCGTGGTGGTGGGCGGCACCGTGGTCTTGGACGGCGACCTCATCAGTTACGCCGGGCCCTCCGAGGGGGCGCCGGGCCCGGGGCCGGGGGACAAGGTCATCGACGCGGCCGGCAAGGCAGTCCTGCCCGGGCTGGTCGACCTGCATTACCACACGGCCATTGCCAAGGGCTGGAGCGACCACCTACCGCTGTGGGAGTACCTGGACACGCTGTGGTACCCGGCCATCCGGGCGCTCGACGACGATGCCGCATATTGGGCCGCCCTGGCCAGTTACGCCGAGTCGGTCAAGTGCGGGGTGACCACGGTCAACGACATGTACCGGCGCCTGGAGGCCCTGGCCCGGGCGGCCGAGGAGATCGGGGTACGGGCCGTTTTGTCCAACGACATCGCTGACCCCGAGCACGGCCTCGACTCCCTGGACGACACCCGGGCCGCCCACGCGGTAGCCCACGGGGTGGGCGATGGCCGCATCGAGGTGGGGGTCGGCATCGAGTGGTTGCCCATGGCCAGCGAAGGGCTGTTGCGCGACGCCCGGGCCCTGGCCGACGAGCTGGGGGCCAAGTTCCACATCCACCTGAACGAGTCGATGACCGAGGTCGACAATTCGCTCGCCCGCTTCGGTCGCCGTCCCACCGAAGTGGCCTACGACTGCGGGGTCCTGGGGCCGGACTGTGTCGCCGCCCATTGCGTGTGGTTGTCGGACCGTGAGATCGGGCTCATGGCCGACACGGGGACGCACATATCCCACAACCCCATATCCAATGCGAAGCTGGCCAACGGCGTGGCCCGCCTGCCGGAGATGTTGGCGGCGGGGATAAACGTGGGCCTGGGCCACGACGCGGCGGAGTGCAATAACAGCAGGGACCTGTTCGAATCGATGAAGTTCGCCTCCATATTCCACCGCGCCGTGCGCCAGGACGCCAGCTTGGGCCAGCCTGCCGACATCTTGCGCATGGCCACGGTGAACGGCGGCCGCGCCCTGGGCCACCATACGGGCCGCCTCGCCCCGGGCTGGAAAGCCGACGTTATCCTCGTCGACTTGTCGGGCCCGATGTTCGTGCCCCTGAAGACCGGCCACAAGGAACAGCTTTATTCGCACCTTGTCTTTGCCGCCAACGGCAGTTGCGTCGACACCACCATCATCGATGGCAAGGTGGTCATGGCCGGGCGGGTGTTGACCACGGTCGACGAGGAGCTCGTGTGCGCCAAAGCCAACGAGGCCTTTTCCGCCGTGCTCGGGCGCATGGTCGTGCCTGAAAAGTCGGCCCGGACGGCCTGAAGTGCAAATCGACGCTCACACCCATATCCTTAGCCTTTCGGCTGACCGGTCGTTCACGACCGCCTACGGCCGGGAGGGGTCGTTGTGCATTTACCGCAGTCGCGGTTTGCTGCCGAGCCACCGGGCTCCGACCGAAGACGAGTGGGAAGAGGTGGGGTTCCACCACGACGGCTTTCCCGTGATCGGCCCGGCCGAGAGCACCCGCGACCACCCCGGCTTTGACCGTATGGTGGTGCTGGCCATTTCGCCCCAGTACCTTGATGGCCAGCTGATCGGGACCGTCGATACCGACGGCGTTACCGACGTCCCCGGGCCGCCTAACCCGGAGAAATGCAACGATTACATAGCCGCCGTAGTACGCTCCGCCCCTGGCCGGTTCATCGGCTTTGGCTCGGTTAACCCTCGCTACCGGGGCGTCCGGTATGCCGTCGACGAACTTGAACGCTCCGTGGTCGAGCTCGGGCTGACGGGCGTGAAGTTGTACCCCATGTACCAACATTGGGCTCCCAACGACAGAGAGATTGGCTTCCCCGTGTTCGAGAAAGCCGCTGAGCTGGGCATCCCGGTGATGGTGCACCAGGCCGGATCCACCCGCATCGATGCCAAGATGGAACTCGGCCGGCCGGCGCTCCTGGACGACATAGGGCGGGAGTTCCGCGACCTGCGGTTGATCATCGCGCATTGCGGCACCCCCTGGGTGAAAGAGGCAATGTTCCTTCTCACCAAGCACCCCAATTTTTATGCTGACCTGAGCTACCACATCGCCACTGTGAGCCGTGGTGACCTGTTCCACTGGCTCTCCTCACTAGAGGACTTCTTCGTGCCCTTGGAGAAGCTTTTTTTCGGTTCCGATTACCCCGGGTTCCTCTACGATCCCGTGGCCCTGCGCGAAAAGCTCCTCACTGTCAACGAGGAGGCCGGGCACCAGGGGCGAGCCCCCATCCCGCAGCCGCGGCTGGAAGCGATCATGGGCGACAACATCGCCCGGGTGCTCCGGCTAGAGCCAACAACCGCAACATAGTTAGGAGTGAGATGAAGGCAGCATTCTTGGAGCAAAAGGGCGAGCTTGTTGTGCGTGACTTCCCTGAGCCCGACGAGCCGGGGTGGGCCGTGGTCGAAACGCGAGCGGCGGGGATTTGCGGGACCGAGCTGCATATCATCGACGCCCTGTTCGAGCCGCCCAGCTACCCGTTCATCATCGGTCACGAAGCTGCCGGTGTGGTCCGCCATGCGCCCCCGGGCAGCGCCGTCGAACCCGGCCGGCGAGTGGCCGTTTACAATATGGTCGGCTGCGGCCAATGCAGATGGTGCCGCGCCGGCAACGACCAGGTGTGCACCAACCCGGCGGGCCAACTCGGGTTCACCCTCAACGGAACTTTTGCCGAGCTCATCGCCGTGCCCGTGGCCAACCTCGTGCCTCTGCCGGAGCAGGTTTCTTTCGAAGAGGCGGCGCTGCTCAGTTGTGGCGGCATGACCGCGGTGCACGCCGTTCGCCTCGCTGGGGTATCGATTGGGGACACGGTCGTCGTCAACGGTGTCGGGGGCGTCGGGCTGATGGTGGCCCAGGTGGCCAAGGCGGCCGGAGCCCGCGTTATCG
>CAYZVQ010000396.1:0-4388 GCA_964481925.1 uncultured Acidimicrobiaceae bacterium | reverse complement strand
CATCCGAATGGTCGGCCGAAGAGATCCGCGCCGCCTGGGAGATCGCCGAACGCCATCATCTGCACAAGCCCGTGGTCGAACAGCCCCAGTACAACCTGTTCGCCCGGGACCGGGTCGAGAAAGAATACGCCCGCCTTTATGAGGACATCGGTCTCGGCCTCACCACCTGGAGCCCTCTGGCCTCAGGCCTTTTGACCGGGAAATACCTCGAGGGCGTGCCCCAGGGCAGCCGGGCGGCGCTACCCGGTTACGAATGGCTGCAAAAAGAAGTGACCGACAAGGGCCGCAATACCAAAGTGCAGCAGCTGAAAATCGTCGCCGACGAGCTCGGTGCCACCCTGGCCCAGCTCTCCCTGGCCTGGTGCGCGACGAACCCCCATGTCTCTTCGGTCATAACCGGGGCCAGCCGGGTGGAGCAGGTGCGAGAAAACCTGGGTGCCCTTGAAGTCATCGAGCGCCTCAGCCCCGATGTCCTGGAGAGGATAGACGGGATAATGGCCGGCTGAGACGCCGGCTTGGCCTATCGGGCCGAAAGTACCGACCGAAAGTACCGGGCCGGGCTATCGGGCCGGGCTATCGGGCCGGGCTATCGGGCCGGGCTATCGGGCCGGCATTATCAGCCGAGCAGGTCCTGGTCGAAAAAACTCTCTTCGGGCGGTGCTGCCTGCTCACTATGTTCCACGCTTCCCGCGCCGCCGGCAGCGGCATTGGCCGATCTGGCGGCGTTGGTGGCCGGAAAACGGGGCCCACGGGCGGGATTGCCCGAAGAGACGCGGATGGGGGGCCGAATACCGGCCTCGTTGGTGCCGGCCTCGTTGGTGCCGGCCTGGTTGAAGCCGGGTGGGTTGGTGCCGGCTGGGCCGGAGCCGGTAAAGGCACCGCCCCCGCCCACTCCCGTGCTGGCACCGGGGGCGGCGGGACGGGGGGTGTGGCGGGCGACCGGCCGACGCTTGTCGGCCGCGGCGGGAGCGGCTTTGGCCCGACCGGCGGTGGGCTCGAGGGCGGTCACCGGCCCGGACGGGTCGTCGTCTTTGTCGGTTACGCCGGACAGCTTCTGGCGGCCCGATGCCACCGTCTTCAGTGTCCGCTCCAGCACGATCTCGAAGTGGGCGAGCTTCTGGTCGGCATAGTCTTCGGCCTCGAGGCGCAACCGCCGGGCTTCGTCGCGCGCCTCTTCCATCACCCGGCGCGCCTGCGCCTGGGCCTCCTTCAGGATTTCGGTGCGCTGCACGAGCCGTTGAGCCTCCGACCGGGCCGACTCCACCAGTTCCTCGGCTTGGCGCTTGGTGGCAGCGAGGTACTCCTCACGCTCTTTGAGCATCCACCGGCCCTGGCGGACCTCCTCGGGCAGGCGCTCGCTGGCCTCCCTCAAGAGCTCGAGGATCTCCTCCTTGTTGTCCAGTTTCACCGATGACGACAACGGCAGCGCCCTCGCCCCGGAGATCATTCCCGCCACCCGGTTGAGGAGGGCCTCCGTCTCAGGGAGGGGAGCTCCGCCGCCGGCTCCATTGCTCGCAGAGCTCATAGACCGAACTTCTCCTTCATTACGGTGAATACCGGTGCCGGGACCATAGCACCCACCCGGTCGGCGCCCCCGTAGCTCATGAAGTCACGGAGCCACTTGGAGGCAATGAACGAATAAGCCGACGAGCACGGTACCAGGATCGTCTCCATGCCCGAGACGGCTTTGTTGATCTGCGCCTGTTGCAGTTCGGACTCCGCGTCGGACGAGACGCGGAGCCCCTTGACGATGACCTCTGCGCCTACCGACCGGGCCACGTCGACAACCAGGACAGGGCTGTCATGCCGGGTCACTTCGACATTGTCCAGATGAGACACCGAAGCCTCGATCATCGCCCGGCGCTCCTCGATAGAGAACACCGCGGGCGCTTTCTGGCGGTTCGGGCCGGGGGCTATAACAATGCGCTCGAACAGGCGACTGGCCGTTTCGACGATCTCAAGGTGCCCATTATGGAAGGGATCGAACGACCCTGGGAACAACGCTGTCCTCATGCCTCGCCTCTATCGCGCAAACGTGCCAATGTAACGAGGGTACCCCCGTAGCGCTTGGACCGCAGGGCCAGCCAGGCCGGGGGCAACTCCGGCTCGGCGCCCGTCTCCATAAGCAACAGCGGTGAATAACGGGCCAGCTCGTTCAACAGAGCCGCCCAGTCCTGCCAGGCGTAGGGAGGGTCGGCCAGCACGAGGTCGACCTCCTCCAGCGTCTCGCCGGCGTCCGCCTCGCCCCACGAATGCTCGAGGCCCCGGGCCTGGGCCCAGGTGAGAGCGTCCCCGCAGACCACTTTGGCCCTGTCGGGCCCATAGCCCAACTTGGCCAGGTTGGCCCGGGCGGCGGACACAGCGCTGCGGGCCTGGTCAACGAAGGTGGCCCGGGCCGCCCCGCGCGACAGCGCCTCGATCCCGAGGGCCCCGCTACCGGCGAACAGGTCCCACACCCGGGCTCCGGCCAGGACGCCCGCGCTTTCCAGCATGGAGAAAGCCGCTTCCCGCACCCGGTCGCCGGTGGGCCTCGTGCCCCGCCCGGCCGGCGCGATCAGGCGCCGGCCCCCTTTTTCGCCCGCGATCACCCGCACGGCAGGTCAGCTCCGCGCCCGGCGCCCGGACGCCTAGCTCTTGGGCCCGGACGCCTAGCTCTTGAAAAGGTACTCACGGTCCTCGTCGTCCACTAACGCCCGCACCTCCCGGGCCAGGGCCGGGTACTCGGAAAGGTCGGTCCCCTCGCCCACGATCTCGAAGGCGACCTCCCGGGCCAGGGCCACGTACTTGCGGTGCCGGCGCAGAGAAGCCAGCTTCAGGTCGTTGACCCCTTTTTGCCGCGTGCCGAGTATCGTGCCCTCGCCCCGCAGGTCGAGGTCGACTTCGGCCAGCTCGAAGCCGTCGTTCGTGCGCTCCAGGGCCGCCAGCCGCTCCGCTCCCTCGGGGGTGGCCGCCTCGCCCAGCAGGAAGCACCAGGACAGGGCGGCCCCCCGGCCGACCCGTCCCCGCAGCTGGTGCAGTTGGGCGATGCCGAAACGGTCGGCGTCCTCGATGACCATGACCGTGGCGTTGGGCACGTCGATACCGACCTCGATGACGGTCGTGGCCACCAGGACTTGGACACGGCCAGCGCGGAACTCGCCCATTACGTCCTGCTTCTCCGACGCCGGGAGCTGGCCGTGCAAGAGCCCGAGGCGCAGGCCCTCCAAAGGCCCGCCGGCCAGGCGGACGAGCTCCTCGCTGGCGGAGGCCGCCTGGACGCGCTCGGACTCCTCGACCAGCGGGCAGACGACGTAGGCCTGATGGCCGGCAGCGACCTCCTCCCTCACCGTCGCCCACGCCCCCTCAACGTCGAGGGGGCCACGCGCCCACACCGTCTTCACCGGAGTGCGCCCGGGCGGCAGCTCGTCGAGGACCGTGGTGTCCAGATCGCCGTAGACCGTCATCGCCGCCGTGCGGGGAATGGGCGTGGCCGTCATGACCAGCACGTCAGGCACAAAACCCTCGGATTTCTCCCGTAGGGCCGAACGCTGCTCGACCCCGAAACGGTGCTGCTCGTCGATGACGACCATGCCGAGCCGGGAAAAGCGCACCGCCTCAGTCAACAGCGCGTGGGTCCCCACCACCAGGTCGACGTCGCCGCTCGCCAGGCCGGCCAGCAGTTTGGCCCGGTCGGCGGCCCCGGTCCGGTTGGTGAGCAGCTCGGTGCGCAGCGCCCTGTCGCCCCACAGGGACGCCGGGCTCGGCACCGTCAGGCCCGAGAGCATGGCCGACAGTGACATGTGGTGCTGTTCGGCCAGCACCTCGGTCGGCGCCATCAGCGCCCCCTGGTACCCGCCGGCCACCGCCGTCAACAACGACCACAACGCCACCAAGGTCTTCCCGGCGCCCACGTCGCCCTGCAGGAGCCGGTGCATGGGCACGGCTTTGGCCATGTCCGCCTCGATATCGGCGATGGCCCGTTCCTGCGCCCCCGTCAGAGGGAAGGGGAGGCTGCCCCGGAAGCGCTCCATCAGCGGCGAACCGGTCCGGTGGGAAATGCCTTTGGCCTCGCGCTCGACAGCCCGCTTGCGCATCACCAGCACCAATTGCAGGCGCAACAGTTCGTCAAAACCCAGCCGCCGCCGGGCCGCGTTCTTGGCCCCCACCGATTCGGGCTGGTGCACCTGCCACATGGACCAGTCCCGGCTGGTAAAACCGTGCTGTTCCAGAGTCCTGGCCGGCAGCGGATCTTCGAGCCCCCCCACCCACTGGAGAGCTTCGAGGACGCAGGACGCTATCTCCATGGAGGAAATCCCGGCCTTTTCCGATTGCGGGTAAATCGGGATGACCCGGCCCTTCCATTCCCCTTCGACCACGTCCACCGACGGGTTCGCCATCTGGCGCCGGCC
>CAYZVQ010000395.1:0-4395 GCA_964481925.1 uncultured Acidimicrobiaceae bacterium | reverse complement strand
GATTCTCATCGTTCGTGGTGCCGCCCGCCAGGGCGGAATGAGGGGTCTGTTAGCGCTTTCGCCGAGCCGCTCCCAGCCACGGTGCTCGATCTCGACCCGGGCGCGTCCGTGCTCGAGGCTGACGAAGCGGATCTCGACGTCGGTCGCCTCCCGCCGGTCGCGGCCGAGGTGCCAGGAATACGCCAGGCGCCACGGCGGCTCCCAGGCGGTGATGGTGCCCCAATCGTGCTCCAGCCCGAGCGGCGAGCGCTCGTATATCCGGCCGCCGGGCCCGGGTTCGAGGACGATGACGGCTTCGGGGTCGCCGCTCACGGTGTGGTCGGGCGGCCACCAGGCGGCGATGCGCGACGTCCAGGTCGTAAAAGCATGCGCCGCGGAGCAGTCGACGTCGAATTGGATCCGTAGAGGCGCCGTCACCGGACGGTGGCCTCGTCCTCATCGCGCCCGGTGTTCTCCGCCAGCATACGAAAGCGCGCCGCCGCATCGCCCCAGATGCCCTCGAGATAGTCCTGCACGGCGCGGACGCCCCCTGCCTGGAGATGGTAGATACGTCGCGTTCCCTCGGAGCGCTCTGACACCAACCCTGCGTCTTTCAGCAAGCGCAGGTGGCGTGAGACGGCGGGCCGGCTGACCGGCAGGGCCACGGCGATCTCGTGCACCGGTTTCTCGCCTGTGCTCAGCAGTCGCAGGATCTCCCGCCGCGTAGGGTCGCCCAGCGCTTCGAACGGATCCCCGCGCGTCTGCTCGACTGGCATCGTCTCTACCGCCCCGAACTCTCGGTAACCACCTTGCTACGGTAACTGATGTGTTACCGATATGTCAAACGGGAGGTGCTAGCAGATCATGCGCGCCCACCACGCCCACCTCAGTACCTCACATTGGCCGACGCCCCGACCTAGCTCTACTATTTCTATCGGGACATTGGCATTGTCACGGGCGCGCCAACAGGACGGCCCCGGCGCGGTGCGAAGGAGAACAGGCACCGATGGAGTTCTTTTCAGCTCTGGACCACCTGGAATGCCCGCGCTGTGGCGCCGTTCACAACGCCGACGCCGTGACCGGTTTATGTGCCTGCGGCTCTCCACTGTTGGCCCGCTACGACATCGAACAAGTCGCCAGGACTATGGCACGCCCGGTCATCGCGACCAGGCCGCCGTCGCTCTGGCGCTACCACGAGGTGCTACCCGTACGCGACCCGGCCCACGTCGTCACGCTGGGCGAAGGCATGACGCCCCTGACGGCGCTGCCCGCGCTGGGTCTGGCCCTCGACCTGACCGCCCTGCACATGAAGGACGAGGGCCTGGTACCTACCGGCACGTTCAAGGCACGCGGGGCGGCAGTCGGGGTGGCGCGCGCCCACGAGCTCGGTGTGAAGGCCATCGCCATGCCGACCAATGGCAACGCCGGTGCGGCCTGGGCGGCCTATGCGGCCCGGGCGGGGATGACGAGCACGATCGTCATGCCCGAGGGCGCTCCCGCCATCAACCGGGCCGAGTGCTCGGTGGCCGGGGCCGAGCTCTACCTGGTGCGGGGCCATATCGGCGACGCCGGGCGGGTCGTCGGTGACTTCTTGTCCCGGCGCCCCGACGTCTTCGACGCCTCGACGCTCAAGGAGCCGTACCGGATCGAGGGCAAAAAGACCATGGGTTATGAGATCGTCGAGCAAATGGGCTGGGTGATGCCCGACGTGATCGTTTACCCGACCGGGGGCGGCGTGGGCTTGATCGGCATCTACAAGGCCCTGCTCGAAATGCGAGAACTTGGATGGGTCAAAGGGGCGTTCCCGCGTCTGGTGGCGGTGCAGGCCACCGGGTGTGCCCCGATCGTGCGAGCGTTCGAAGCCGGGGCGGCGACCAGCGAGACCTGGAGCGACCCCCACACCGTCGCCTTCGGGATCACCGTCCCCAAAGCCCTCGGGGACTTCTTGGTGCTCGATGCGCTGTACGCCACTGGGGGCACGGCTGTGGCTGTCTCCGACGATCTGTTGCTGGCGGACCAGCGGCTGTGCGCCGAGCTCGAGGGCTTGTTCATCTGCCCCGAAGGAGCGGCCGCCATCAGTGCCGTACGCCTGCTGCGTGACGCCGGCTGGCTGGGAAGGGACGATATGACCGTTGTCCTCAATACGGGCTCGGGCCTCAAGTACCCCGGTACTGTCCCCGTCAATGCCCCCGTCCTGGAGCCCGGTGAGCTCATCCCCGCCGCGTCGGCAACCCGACGCTCTCGGTCGATCTCGTAGCCCGATAGCCCTCTGCTGTCGCCCTAGCAGCGCTGCCAACCGGAGGTAACACATGCGTGGTTTGTTGATGAGCAACTCCACCAACGCCGGGGGGCGGCTCTTGGAACATGCCTACGAGCCGTTGCGCGAGCTGTTGGGCGGGGTGAGCCGGGTGGTTTTTGTGCCCTTCGCCCTTTCTGATCATGACGGGTACACCGAAGAGGTCCGCCAGGCGCTCTCCCATCTGGTCGATGTGGTCGGTGCCCACACGCTTAGCCTGGCCGAGATCGAAACTGCCCCCGCCTATTTCGTCGGAGGGGGGAACACGTTCCGGCTCCTGAAGCGCCTACAGGACGACGGCTTGGCCGGTATTATCCGGGCGCGTGCCGCCCGAGGCGTCCCTTACATCGGGGCAAGTGCAGGGACGTGTATCGCCGGGCCCTCGGTACGCACGACAAACGACATGCCCATCGTCGAACCAAGGACGTTGAGCGCCCTCGGGTTGCTGCCCTTCCACCTCAATTGCCACTACTTCGACACACCTGCCGGGCCACGCCAGTTCATGGGCGAGACCCGGGACGAGCGCCTGGAGCAGTTCCTCGAAGAGAACGACAGCGTTGTGGTGGGCCTCCGGGAGGGGGCCTGGCTCGACGTCGACGGCGGGGGCATCCGCGTCGGAGGGCGCCACGGCGGGAAGATCTTCAGGCGCTCGAGGGCTCCCGAGGAGCTCCCCGAGCAGGGTGAACTACCTCGGGCTTAGGACAGTTGGAAATGGGCGTCGATCTCGGCCTGGTACCCGTCTACGGCGCCGCTGAGCACGTCGGCCACTCGCACCGGAGCCGCCGCGAACGACGATTCGAGGATGGCGTAGGCCATGGCCAAGTCCATTACTCCCTCAGTGGCGGAGGCCTCCATGTTGGTCCCCGTCGTGATGGCCGTGACAAAGTCGAGCAACTCTAGACCGAACGAGTCGTGGACGTCGTGCGGAAAATAGCGCCCCATCACTTCGTCCGTGGCGTGCTGGGCCAAGAGATCGGTCGCCTTTGTCCTTGCGCCATCGGCACCAACCAACGTGTCGCCCTTTATGCACCCGCTGGTCCCATAGATGACGGGGCTGTCGGGTAACACGCAGCTTTCGCCCCGGCCGGCCCAGCCCGAAAAAGACGTCCCGATGGCGCCGCTGGCAAAACGTAGTTGGGCCAGGTAGACATCCTCGACTTCGTTGTTGACCACGATGGGCGCGCCGGAGCTCTCGCGCTCAACACGCGTCGGCTCCAGCGTGCGAGCGAGCGCCCCGATCTCCTCGACGGCGCCCATGATGTACCGGATCTGGTGCATGATGTGCACGCCAATGTCGATCGCCGGGCCCCCTCCGGCTTCGAGCTTCCGGTGCCGCCAAGGAGTGTGGGCGACTACGTGGTCAGGGGCCCACGGCCCGCCGACTCCTCCGGACAGCCACAGTTGCGGCCTCCCAATGAAACCCTCGGCGACCGCCCATCCCAGCGCACGCGTGGCAACTTCGTACCTCATGTTCTCGGCCACGCCCGCCACTAGGCCCGTGCGCTCCGCCTCCGCCTCTATGGCGCGCCCCGCCCTGACTGAGATGGCGAAGGGCTTCTCTATAAGCACGTGTTTTCCAGCTCTCAGTGCCGCCAGCGCGATCTCATGGTGGAGCGACACCGGCGCCAGTACCAACACCGCGTCGGCCACGTCGGCGTCCAACATGGTGCGCCAACTGTTGTAAATCTCGGGGACCAAGTCGTTCTGTATGTCGCTCACGTACAGATGAGGCGCAGCCAGTGGGTCGTCGGGCTTCGAAGAGGCCGGGGACCGGGGGGGCGGGCCCTGGCCACGCCGACGGAACATTTCCGCCACCTCGGTCCTGGGACTGCAAAGGGCGGTTATGCGAACGGGGCTCAGACCCGCGGACTTTAGGGCGGCGATCCCTCGCAGGTGCGCCGGCAATATCCGACCACACCCCACAATGGCCAAGCGGACTGGACGGGTGTTCAAGTCCATGTCATCCCTGCTCTCAGTTCTCGGCACAGAAGCAGCGGGAGCGGGCGAGCTAGTCGTTGCTAGCGGCGCCGGCCAGCTCGACCGGCGGTGGCTCGAAGTGCTCCAGGGCCCGGAAGGTGACCTCGCCGTTTTCGGCGTCCACGATTATCGTGTCGCCGGCG
>CAYZVQ010000394.1:0-4403 GCA_964481925.1 uncultured Acidimicrobiaceae bacterium | reverse complement strand
CTGACGAGCCGTCCGAGCGGGTGGCCAAGCGCCGGTACGCCTACTACGCCGCCGTGGCCGCCCACGACGACTACCGCCGGCGCCTCGACCCCGCGGCCGGCCAGCTGTCCAGCCTGGCCAAACGTAACGACCTCGCCGCCCTCGCTTAGCTCCGGCCTGGTTCGGCGGCCCTGTCGGCTAGCACTTTGGCCCTGGGCCCTGCCGGGGCCACCTTGCCCATTTTAGAAGCACCTGTTGAGCGCTCGTCAGGATTTCGACCCGCGCTACATCTAGATCTAGTGGGAGCGGGGCCAGGCGGCAACAAACAGGTAGAAAACAAAGGTGCCAGGATGGTCAACTAGCTCGTCATACTACAGGGCCGGGCCTAAGGGGTAGCGAGAAGGGCACCCGGAGCGAGACCGAGCTTCTGGACGGCGAAGTCTGGACGGTTCTCACGCACCCAGGCGAGCCCTTCCTCCAGCAACTGCCGAGGCGTCTTGCTTTGGCCCGTCCCCCGTTCGCCAATATGATGGACGTAGGCGCGACTGACGAAATGACTGTAGCCTAAGTGGCCTAGATCCCAGCAGCAGATGTCGTCAGAAAACCAGTTGATCGGTGGGAACCCACCCACTTTGTCGAAGACCTCATGGCGGATCCAAGCTGCGACGGGAACGATCATCTCGGCCCGAATTATCGTTTGCTCGCTGTCGAATGCCAGTCCGAGCGCTTTGGCGCCGTTCGGGTTGCGAACGTTCTGCGGCCCCTTCACATAGTTTGACCGCGCTCCCACGAAACCGACGTGTACGTCCGGGAGCTGCGACGTTATGAGAGCGACGTCCTCCAACATGAAACGGAGAGTGTCCGGGTGTAGCACACAGTCGTCGCCCAATATGAAAAGCTCGTCGGCGCCAGTCTGTTTGGCACACCAGTTCCACGCCTCGCTCCCAGTCGTGATACCTGGGCCTTGGCGTAGGAGCCGCATGCAGGGATTGGCGGGCAGGTGGCGCGGTTCTTCAAGGCCGTTCCAGCCGACCACAACCTCGTGACCGGGAGCATAAGCCGATATGGAGGCCAGGGCGACGCGTAGGTCGCCCCAAACCGCCTGAGCTGTCTCTGGCGTTGAGCGCCGGGCGGCTGGAAGAAGTATGGCGAGCATTCCTTCTACCTCACTTGCGAGTCGTTAGGCGGGCATCGGCAACTGGTCTTTCCAGAGGAGGTGCCGCTTGAAGAGCAGGAGAGCTTGGTTGACGGCCTGGTCCATATCAAAGTACCTATAGTTCGCCAGTCGCCCGACAAAGAAGACCTTTCCTAGGTGCCTTGACGTTTCGGCCCTGTACTTGTTATAAAGTTGGTGGCTCGCCGGCGTTGGCAGAGGATAATATGGTTCGTTCCGTCCTTGTAGGTAAGGTTCGGGGAACTCGTATGTAACCGTGCTTTGGTCCGGACTAGTACCGTGAAAATGGCAATGCTCGATGACTCGCGTGTACTGGAAGTCGTTCGGGTAATTGACGACGGCGACAGGCTGTGAGCGTCCCGAGGCGACTTCGTGGTGCTCGAAACGTAAACTGCGGTATGGCAGCGGCCCATGTGCGCCCCCAAAAAACTCGTCGATCGCCCCGGTGTATATTGTCCGCGCCCGGGGGTACCGATGCCGGACCTCCTCGTACGGCGTCGACAGAGCGACGGTGATCAGAGGGTGCGACAGCATTTTTGTCACCATGGCCGTGTACCCATGAGTGGGTATGCCCTGGTAGGGATCCCGGAAGTAGCGGTTATCGGTCCCCACAATTACAGGGACGCGACTTGTGACAGCGGGGTCCAGTGCCTCTGGGCGTACTCCCCACTGCTTCTCTGTGTAATGAAGGAAGAAGGTTTCGTAAACGTAGCGCCCCAACGATGCTAGGTCGCCTCGGGGATGTTCCAAGAGCTTCAGGACCGGTACGCGCGAGCCGTCACCAAACTCTTTCACGAGGGCGGCTTCCCACGCTTGTGCTCGCGCTCTGGGAAAGAGGGCAGCGAGTGTGTTCAGATTAAAAGGTAATGGGACAAGTTTGCCCTCGATGCAAGCTAGCACGCGGTGCTCGTATGAGCGCCAGGAGGTGAAATTACTAAGGTAGCGCCACACGGTCTGGGATTTAGTGTGAAAAATGTGGGCGCCGTAGCGGTGCACAAGGGTCCCCGCTTGGTCGGGCGAGTCGTAGGCGTTGCCTGCGACGTGGGGCCGGCGGTCGATGACCAGGACACGTTGTCCGAGCTGTGACGCTACCCGCTCGGCAAGCGTCGAGCCGGTGAGCCCGGCTCCTACTACGACCCAGTCAAAGTCCCTCCGACTGAACGCTGTCATGGCGCTGCCTACCATCAGTACTTCCATCGGCGGCGATGGGCCGGAAGTTAGGCCTCGGAGCCGTCAGCCCTCGGGCGGGTTCGGCCCTGGCCCCGCAACCGGGGCCGGCCTGCACGGCTCGTGGCTCGCGACATCGAGCGCTAACCGGGCCACCCTCCTGGCGGCAGCAACTCAGCTCCGGCGCACCCCGGACGATCGAGATCCTATGAGCTCCGGCGCGCAACGAGGACGCAAGGGCGTGCCGGTCAAGCGGCAACAAGGCGGCCGGACAGCTGGCGCTGCCCGCTGTACCGACAGGGCCCTAGTTTCCGCCTGCCTGATCGTACGGGACGAAGAACAGGCCCTGCCCCGGTGCCTAGCTTCCCTGAACAGGCTCGTGGACGAAGTCGTCGTGTACGATACCGGCTCCGTCGACGGCACCGTAGAACTGGCCCGGCAAGCCGGTGCCAGGGTTATCGAGGGCTATTGGGACGACGACTTCGGACGGGCCCGCAACGCCAGCCTCGAGCACTGCCGAGGCGAATGGATCTTGTGGATAGACGCCGACGAGCGCTTTGTATGCCCCGATGCCCGAGAACTCCGGGGCGCTCTGGCCCAGCTCAAGGGGGTTGACGCCTTCTTCGTCGAGATCTCCAACTTCGGTGGCGACGGTACGAGCGTGGCTATGGCGCATCGCGCCTTTCGCCTTTTTCGCAAGGCCACGTGCCAGTGGTACGGCGCCCTTCACGAGCAGGTGGACCTACGCCCCGGACTTCAGCGTGAGGTGCTCGCCAAACATTTGAACGGTGCGCACATTGACCACTACGGGTACATCGACGAGGTCGTGAGCGAACGGGACAAATGGGCGCGCAACCTGCGCATAGCCGAGGCGGCGGTGGCGCAAGGGGCCGTGCGGGCGGGCCAGGAAGGCATGCTCGAGCTCAATCTCGCCCGTGCCCTGGCCGCTACCAACAAGCTCGAAGAGGCGCAGACCTACTACGACAAGGCCGTGGCCACCGCTCACGAGGGGCTGCCATTGAGAGCCGCGGTGTTTCATCGCACCATGAACCTCCTAGCGCTGCAGCGTTTCGAGGAAGCGGTGAACGCGGCCCAACGCTTCAGTGAGCTGTGCGAGAAAAAGGACCTCTCTTACTACCTCGAAGGTATGGCCCGCCGGCGTTTGGGCCAGCCCGAAGCCGCAGGCGCGCTGTTCGACCAGGTCCGCGATCCGTCCAATGAGGACACTTTCAAATACCCGCTCTTCATGCTGTACGCAGAGCGGGCCGGTGCGCTCTTGGAAGCCGGTAAGGCGGCCGAGGCGGCCGATATGCTGGTCCTCTTGGTCGAGGAGAACCCCGACGTTCTCCACATCACGGCCGCTCTGAAGGCGTTCACCGTGGCCGGGAAATCGATGGACGCTCTGGTAGCAGCCATGCCGGCCGACCGGCTCGACAAGGTGGCCGCCGCCCTCACCCTGGTGCCCCCCACCGCGGCGGACCAGATGGCAGACGCCCTGTGGGCGCGCTTCGGCCCCCGGCCCCAATTGCTGGCCGCCTCCATACGGTTCGCGCCGCAGCTAAACGCGCCGCGGGCGCTCGAGTGGTCGGCGCGGCTGCGATCGATCGGGATGGTGTGGTCCTGCCCACTCTTGGCCAGGGCCGCTGCCAACGATGTGGCACCAGCCGAACGGGTACGGGCCGGCGTCACCGCCCACGCTGCCTTCGCTGACCCCAAAGGGGCCGAGCTCGCCGTCGCCGCCGCCCCCCTGGTCCCCCTCGAGGATCTCGGAGCTGTCCTGTCGGAGGTTGTCTTGATCGACCGCGAGCTTGTAGACAGCTTTGCCGCGGCGGCGGCTGGGACGGGTACCGGTCCCGAAGGCAACGTGCGGGAACGGGCCGACGCCATTGCCCGGGCGTGGGCCGGCCTCGGCCCCGGAGCGCCGAGCGCGCAAATCGAGAATGGCGCGGCATTGTCGGAAGAGACGACGACGGCTCCTCAACTGGCCTACAGCGGTGCCGATCGGTAACACGTCCCCCCAAAAGGACTAAAAAACAAGGGCGCTCACGGACGGGCCCCTTCCGACCCCATGGAGGAAAAATGG
>CAYZVQ010000393.1:0-4417 GCA_964481925.1 uncultured Acidimicrobiaceae bacterium | reverse complement strand
CGCGTCCATACCAATCCATGCATTTGCGCTGAAGGACGACCTCATAACGCTCTGCGCGCGGCATCAGATTCGGTCAGCGCCGAGGTGGCGCGGGATCACGAGATCACGTGCGGTACGGTCTCCGCGCGTGCAATTGTTGGCGAAGCCCTTAGTTGTCGAGCCGTGCCCACCAGGCGGTGGCCGGTCAGTACGGATGGGCAAGCAGGTGCAGGACCGCAACTGCAGCGCACGGCAATGGATAGGAGCAGGAGGAGTGAACCCAAGCCACCCACAGCAGAAGTCAGACATCTCGGTGGTGCAGCTCGCCGAAGCGTTGGTCCAGGGAGATGTGCTGATCGCCCTGCAGGAACGGGGAGAAGCGGCACCAGCGTGGGGTTACCTCAACTTGCTCGCCCACAGCGACCGCGGCTCTCTTCAACGTGTGCGCGACTTCAACCAGTCCCGCCGGCCTCTTTCGGGATGGGGCACCGTCGTGTTCGACCTGATCGTCGACATGCTCAATTCCGCTCCCAGCGACGACGACCTGCAGTCCCTCCAGCGCAAGGCGCTCGTACCACTCGAGCTCAAAATCTGGGGTGGAGGGGAAACGCTGTGCTCGCCTCAGGATCTCGACATCCTCGTGCGCAGTGCCTTTTACCGCTACATGGGCCAGCTTTAGCAGCTCGCGACAGCAAGGGCGGCTAAGTTTTTAGTCACGGTCGTTGCCCCATCACGGTCGTCGCGCCGCACGGTAACGGCGGATAAGCCCGTTAGTGGAGCTGTCATGGCCCAGCGAGGGCTCGGCCTCGGAGGTGAGCTCGGGGACGATACGCAAGGCCAGTGACTTGCCCAGTTCGACGCCCCATTGGTCGAAGCTGTTGATGCCCCATATGGCTCCCTGAGTGAACACCTTGTGCTCGTAGGAAGCGACGAGCTCCCCCAGCACCCGGGGGCTGAGCTCGGGCGCCAGGACCGTGTTGGTCGGGCGGTTGCCCGGGAAGCTGCGATGGGGGACCAACCTTTCGGGCATGCCCTCAGCTCGGGCCTCCTCGGCCGTCTTGCCGAACGCCAACGCCTCGGTCTGGGCGAAGAAGTTGGCCATTAGAAGGTCTTGATGGCCCCCGACGCGCCGAGAAGGGCGCAGGAAACCAATGAAGTCTGCAGGTACGAGGCGGGTCCCCTGGTGAAGCAGCTGGTAGTAAGCATGCTGGCCGTTGGTGCCGGGAGTCCCCCAGACGATAGGGCCCGTTGCCATGTCGACAGGTTGCCCGTCCAGGGTCACGGACTTTCCATTGCTTTCCATGTCGAGCTGTTGAAGGTAGGCGGAGAACTTGGAAAGGTAATGGCTGTAGGGCAGCACCGCGTGAGTTTCGGCGCCGAAAAAGTCGTTGTACCAGATCCCGATAAGGCCCAACAGAGCCGGAAGGTTGTGTTCGTAAGGAGCCTGGCGAAAATGCTCGTCAATGGACCTGAAACCGGCCAGCATCTCCCGGAAATGCTCCGGCCCGATCGAGATCATCAGTGAAAGGCCGATGGCCGAGTCGTACGAGTAACGTCCGCCGACCCAGTCCCAAAACTCGAACATGTTGTCGGTATCGATGCCGAACGCGGCCACCTCTTTGGCGTTGGTCGACACAGCCACGAAGTGGTTGCGGACAGCGGCGGCGTCTCCCAGGGACGACAAAAGCCATTCTCTGGCCGTCTTGGCATTACCGATCGTCTCCAGGGTGGTGAACGTTTTGGAACTCACTACGAAGAGCGTCTCGGCCGCGTCAAGGTCGGCGGTCGCCTCCCATATGTCCGCCCCGTCCACGTTGGACACGAAACGCAGGCGCAAGGCGCGGTCAGAGAAGGGCAGCAGAGCCTCGTAAGCCATCGCTGGGCCGAGGTCAGAGCCGCCGATCCCGATGTTGATGACGTTCTTGATCCTCCGGCCCGTAAATCCGCGCCACTTCCCGTTGCGGACGGCGTCGGCAAAATCGGCCATCTTGTCGAGCACGCTGTGCACGTCGGGCACCACATCGTGGCCGTCCACCTGCATCTCGACGTCACGGGGCGCCCGCAAGGCCACGTGGAGCACGGCTCTGTCCTCGGTGACGTTTATGTGCTGGCCGGCGAACATCGCCTCGGTCCGCTCCCGGAGGCCCGCCCTTTCCGCCACCGCCACCAGTAGCCGAACCGTTTCGGTTGTGAGCCTGTTCTTCGAGTAGTCGAGGACGAGGTCGGCCGCCTCGACCGTCATCGCTCCCGCCCGGTCGGGCTCGGCCGCGAACAGGTCACGCAGGTGCACGTTGCGCAAGGTGGCGAAATGGTCCGTCAGAGCTTTCCACTCGGGCGTGGCGCTGACGCGAGATGGGGTCGTCGGCATGGTCGCAGTCTTTCACCGCCAGGGCGGGGAGCGGCAAGGAACCAGTAGGCTTCGCTGTGCCTGTACAGCGGTTGCTGCTCTTCGACATTGATGGGACCCTGGTCAGAGCGGGGGAGGTCGGCGGTGCCGTCTTCGACCGGGCCATCGCAGCAGTGCTCGGCCAGGCCCCGGCCCGGAGGGTCTCGATGAGCGGCAAGACGGACCCCCAGATCGTGCGGGAGTACCTGGCGCTGCTGGACCGTGAAGACCCCGCTCACCTCCCCGCGGTGCTCGAACACCTCGAGACCGAGCTGGCGGCTGCCTCTGAGGAGGTCGCCCGCGACGGGAGCCCGTGCGCCGGCGCCCCTGAGCTCTTGCAGGCCCTGGCCGCGGACGGACGACTTCACCTCTCGGTCCTGACGGGCAACATCGCTCCCAATGCCGTCGTCAAGCTGGCCGCCTTCGGGCTTGACAAGTGGTTGGACCTGGAGACGGGGGCGTACGGCAGCGACCATGAGGACCGCCAACAACTGGTGCCGATAGCGCTCGAGCGCCTGGCCGCTCTTCGAGGTGCTCGTCTGGCTCCCGACGAAACGTGGGTGATCGGCGACACACCGCGCGACTATGAGTGCGCCCGGGCCGGAGGAGCCCATTGCCTGCTGGTGGCGAGCGGTCGCTTCACGCTGGACGAGCTCGGCGACCTGGGGGCCGATGCCGTCCTGGCCGACCTAACCACCACGGACTCTGTGGTCGACCTGCTCACCGCCGGTCTGTAGCCCTGGCCAGACGGCCTGAAGTCCTGGCAAGGCAGCCGGGGAGCCCCATTCCCTCCCTTTCTCCCGGTATTTGTATCGTTGAGGGGTTATGGCGATGCCGCCCCGTCCGTTGAGACGCCGCGGTGGTTCTCAACGCTGGCTGATCATCCCGTTCGTGTTGACGATGTTGGTGCTGCTGGTCGACGCCTCGATGCACGCCCGGTCGTCCAGCCCCGAGACCACGATGAACAGCCAGGCTTGGGTCGACACCGTCCTGCCCTACATCGCTGAGTCCACCGTGCAGGGCCGGGAGATCGCCCAGATAAGCTCCGATCGCTTGACCGACGGGTCCGCAGTTGCCGCCGGTCAGTTGTCGCGAATAGCGACAGCCGCGGCTTCAACGTACGAAGGGGTGACGTCCGTCTCCCCGCCGGCGCCCCTCGCCGCTGCCGCCGGGCTCCTTGACGCCTGTCTCGTGTCCCGGGACAACGGGGCCGCCGAGATGGCCGCGGCCGTTCAGGACCTGCTCAGAGGGGGGCGAGCGACGGACGCGATAGGGCAGATGAACGCCGCCGTTTCCCAGTTCCAAGTCGGCGACACCGCCTACCAGCTGTTTGCCCGGGACATGCCGAAACTCGGTGTCTCCATGCCTGCCTCGCAGTGGGACGACGGTGCCGGCCTCTACCAGGTGAGCGCCCTAGGCGGGTTCGCCGAGCGGCTGGTCGCCGACGTTTCCCGTTCGCCCCTGCACAAACTGGCGATTGATGCCATTTCCACTAACCCCCCGGCTTTGAGCATGGCGGGCAAGGTCCAGGTACTCTCCCCCGCGTCTTCGGTGTCGGTCACCGTGGTGGTGCAGGACGTGGGCCAGGACGCCGAAAGAGGGATCCGGGTGGTCGCCTCCGTAGGCCCGGGACAAGGGCTCGCCGGCCAGCAGTTGAGCGCCTCGGTCAACCTTTCGAGAGGCCAGGCCCAGGCCGTCAGCCTGGCCGGGTTACGGTTGGTCCCAAGCACACCCACGGCAGTCACCGTGCAAGCTCTGGAGCCGGCCGACGAAGCCGGCAGCGCCTCTAAAGCTCTCCTCATCGAGCTACCGGGCCCCGGTTTCACTGCCCCCGCCACCACCACCCCGCCGGCCACAGCCGCTCGTCCGTCCACCACGACCACGACGGCATCAGTGGCCCCGACCACCGGAACGGCGGCAACGACAGCGGCGGTGCTAGAGACCACAACGGCTGTGCCGACAACGGCGCCGGCCACCACAACCCTCGCGCCCACCACAACCCTCGCGCCCACCACAGCCCTCGCGCCCACCACAACCCTCGCGCCCACGACC
>CAYZVQ010000392.1:0-4443 GCA_964481925.1 uncultured Acidimicrobiaceae bacterium | reverse complement strand
GGAGTTCAGACGTGTGCTCTTCCGATCTTCGCCCCCCGCCGCCCCCGCTTCGCCCCCCGCCGCCCCCGCTTCGCCCCCCGCCGCCTCCGTATCGCCCGTCGGGCCCGCTCCGGCGAGCGATCTTGGTGGCCTGACGACGGAGGCGGTACGACCGGGCCTCGACGACCTGGACCTGCTCGGCCCTGCTGACCTGGTCTCCCTGATGGCGGCCGACGCTCGTCGCGCCACAGACGCGGTGGCCGCCGCCGTCCCGTCGATCAGCGCCGCCGTCGAAGTGGTGTGTCGGCGGTTGGAGACTGGGGGCAGGCTCATCTACGTCGGTGCCGGCACCGCCGGCAGGCTCGCCGTACTTGATGCGGCCGAGCTCGGGCCGACGTTCAGCGTGCCCGAAGGAGTGGTCGAAGCCGTGTTGGCCGGGGGCGACCGGGCCTTACGCCATCCCAGCGAAGGGGCGGAGGACGACTGGGCGGCGGGGGAGGCGGCATTGGAAAGCCTCTCCGTAGGCGAGAGAGACGTCGTCGTCGGTGTCTCGGCCAGCGGCCGCACCCCCTTCGTGCTCGGGGCCGTGGCCCATGCCCGGGCCGTCGGCGCCGCCACCATCGGGTTGACCTGCAACGCCGGCAGCCTGTTGAGCTCTGCTGCGAGTACCGCTATCGAGCTCGTGGTGGGCGGCGAGGTCATCGCCGGCTCCAGCCGCTTAAACGCCGGCACGGCCCAGAAGATCGCTCTGAACACCCTGTCGACCTCGGTCATGGTGCGGATGGGCAAGACCTACGGCAACCTTATGGTCGACGTCCGGGCCACCAACGCCAAGCTGCGCGACCGGGCGTTGCGCATCGTGGAGTCCGTCACTGGGGCGGACCGGCAGACGGCCGGCACCGCCCTCGAGGCGGCCGGCTGGAACACCAAGCTCGCCTGTCTGGTGGTGTCGAGCGGCAAGGACCTGGGGACTGTCACCTCTGCCCTGGAGGCGTCGGGAGGACGCCTCCGACAGGCCCTGGCCATGGTCGGCGCCGGTGCTCTGCGCGTCGTTGTGGCCGACGTCGCCCCCGGTGACCTCGTGGCGGACCTAGTCGCGGCGGACCTAGTCGCGGCGGACCGTCCAGGCCACGCCGGTCGTGCCGACCATGGCCGGAGTGGCCCGAAGTGGAAGCGGCTCGGCGTCGGTGCCGCTTTCGTGGACGGCGTGTTGATGGCGGGCGATGTGGCCATTGACGATGGAGCCGTCGTGGCCGTCGGCTTGCCTGGGGACGGTTCGGCCATTGCCGTCCCCGGCCTGGTCGACCTCCAGGTCAACGGGTACGCAGGCGTAGACGCGGCGCACGGGTCGGTGGACGAGCTCGAAGCAATGGGCCTCGCCCTGGCCCGCGATGGCGTGCTCGCTTACCAGCCGACCTTGATCACTGGGGACCCCGTGCTGGTCGGCGAGGCCGCGGCGCGTGTCGGCGAGATGGCGAGGCGTGGCCCCGGCGACGGGGCCCGCATCATCGGTGTCCATCTTGAAGGGCCGTTCTTATCGCCGGAACGCCCCGGTACCCATCCCGCCGAATGGCTGCGCGCCCCGGACGGCCCACTGCTCGGGACGCTGCTCGCTATGGGACCGGTCACGATGGTGACGCTGGCGCCCGAGCTCCCGGGGGCGATCGAGCTGATCGAGGAACTGTGCCGCCGCGGTGTCGTGGTCTCGCTCGGTCACAGCGCGGCGACCGCCGAGCAGGTCTCGGCCGCAGTCGGCGCCGGCGCCTCGGTGGTCACGCACCTGTTCAATGGCATGCCTTCGGTTTCTTCCCGCTCGCCCGGCCTCGCCGGCGCCGCCCTCAGCGATACCCGGCTGCGCCTACAGCTCATCGCCGACGGAGTGCACGTCGCCGATGAGCTTGTCCGGCTCGCCTTCGCCGCCGCCCCGGGCCGCTGCTCGATCGTCACCGACGCCACGAGCCTGGCCGGACGGGGTGAAGGCCAACTCATGCTTGGCGATGTGCCCATCACGCTGAAGGGGGGAGTGGCGCGACGGCCAGACGGCACCATCGCCGGCGGGGCGTCAACCCTGTTGCACGGCCTACGGCAGCTCTGCTCGCTATCAGTGGGGCTTCCCGAAGCGCTGAAAGCTGTCAATGAGGGCCCGGCCCGCATCCTCGGTCGTGCTGATGTTGGCTATCTGCGCCCGGGCCGCCCGGCCAACCTCGTCGTCCTGGATGACCGCCTAGAGCTGAAGGAGGTCCTCGTCAACGGCCGGTCTATCGGCGCCGGCTGAGCTCGCTTGACGGGCGCCCATTTGGCGGCGGTAATGCCGCAGGCGGAAATGTTGGCCGCCTCGTGCGCCTCCTTCTAACCTGCGTGGCGTCCGGTCGGGCTCGCATGGACAAGAACTCGAAAACTGGCCGCCAATCCGGTGCCGGGGCGTAAGAAAGTCCCCAAAGCGGAGTGCAAAAGCCCCCACCGTCGGTAAGGAAGTGCCAAAAACTGGTCGTCGAAGGCGTGCTGTCAGGGAGTTACGCGTCCGGCCGGGATGTGCTCCGCCCGTTGAGCGTATTTACGTCCACCGACATGGGGTTTTTGCATCGATCGGGCCAGGAGGCCTTTACCTGGCCGGGTCAGCACGTTATTAGGACCGAGCTGGCACCGGGTTTCCCCGGCGGGGATATCCCCTTCGGCGGGGAGCGCTCAGATGGGGAACCGGCGTCGGATCCAGTCCCGCAGGAGCGGGTCCACCAGGTGTACCCGGTCGCCGGCCCCGATCAGCTCACCCTTATCAAGGAGGGCGCCCCTGGCATCAGTGACAAGCCTATGGCTATCCGTCGTGCCAGGGCGCCGAAGGCGCCAGAGACTGCACCGAGGGCCTGGTCGAAGCGGGCAGCGAGATCTGCCATGGAGACCACTTCGTACAGGTCGACCCACACCGTTGTCATCTCGGTCAAGTCGGCAGCCAGACGTCCCAGCACGCTCGTCTTGCCGAAGCGCCGAGGGCCAAGCAAGGCGGAAACTCTACGCTCAGAAATGCGCTCCGTCAGGTCTGTCAGGTGGGTGCCACGGCCGTTTACTTGATCGGGGGCAAGGGGGCCTTGGTACGGGAACGGTGAAACCTCCATGGCGCGTGGTACTACAAAACAGAACTCTTTTCATTCTTTTTTCTAGAACTATCCAACGTAGGTCGGCCCCGAGCGCTTCCGCTTTCTCGTGAGCACCATCGACCGCCTCCGGGCCCTCCGAACGATCTCGGGTGGTGCTAGGAGCCCGCTATGCCGTCGAGGACAGCCACGGTCTCGTGGCTCAGGCCTACCTCCCCGGCGGCGACGTTTTCGGCCACATGGTCGAGGCTCGAGGTCCCCGGGATCAACAAGACGTGGGGGTCGTGGCCCAGTAGCCAGGCCAGCCCAATCTGGGCGGGGGTTACTCCCAGGGCTGCCGCGGCCGCCACCACGGCCGGCTGCTCGGTCACCTTCGGCACCCAGGGGAAGGCCGACCCAAGGGGGAAGAACGGGACCCACGCGATCCCGTGTTCCCGGCAGATGTCGAGGAGCGGTTCGCTCGATCGGTCGAGCACGCTATAGGCGTTTTGCACGCAGGCGATACCGGCGGGCAGGGCTTGGCGGAGCTGGTCAAGCGAGACGTTGCTTAGCCCTACGGCACCGATCTTGCCCTCGTCGCGCAGTGCCACCATCTCGGCCAGTTGGCTGTCGAAGTCGACCTCGTCACCGTGGCCCTCTTCGTTAGGGTCGGAGTGCAGGCGCAAGTTGACGACGCCCACCTGTTGCACACCCAGGCTGGCCAGGTTGGCCTCGACCCCGTCCCGAAGTTCCTCTGGCCGCTGGGCCGGGCCCCAGCCCCCCTTCTCATCTCGCCGTGCACCGACCTTGCTCACCAGCACAAGGTCCTCGGGGTAAGGGAAAAGCGCTTCGTGGATAAGTTCGTTGGCCACGTCGGGACCGTAGAACTGAGCCGTGTCGATGTGGTCGATACCCAGGTCGACCACTCGTCGGAGCACGGCCAGAGCTGTGGCCCGGTCGCGCGGCGGCCCGAACACGCCCGGCCCGGTCAGCTGCATGGCACCGAAGCCGATGCGGCCGACGATTGCAGGCCTGAGGCGGCCGGCGGCTTGTCGTCGCACAGGACGAACGGCGGACGGTAGATGGCTGCGCTCTCGGTCTCGGTCCACCAACCGGCATCGAGATCGTGGACGTGGTCGGGAGCCAAGCGCGATGCCAGCACGGCAGTGGCCGCCACCCCGCTCCCGGCTTCCATCATCGAACCGAACAGCAAACCGAGCCCGTACGCGCGCGCCACCGCCGCCACCTCGAGGGCAGCCTGGAGGCCACCGCACTTGGCCAGTTTGATGTTGACCACGTCACAAGCCCCGGCGTCGGCCAGCCGCCTCACGTCCGCGGCGGTGTGCGCGCTCTCGTCGGCCACGACCGGGACCGGGCTGCGGGCGGTGACGGCGGC
>CAYZVQ010000391.1:0-4459 GCA_964481925.1 uncultured Acidimicrobiaceae bacterium | reverse complement strand
TCGAGTCACGAGAAAGCCGGGACCACCTCGACCGCCAAGTCATCGCCGCCATGCAGCGCCAGGGCAAGGCGTCCCTCGACCTGGTCTATGAGCACCTGCGGCCCTACGAGGAGCCACTGCTTTGGGTCTCCGACGCCGCCGCCTGGGCGGTGGGTGCCGGCGGCGACTGGCACAGCAGGGTGACCCCAATCGTCGCGGCGGTCCGCGAACAGGGTCCTTAAAGCGCGGAACCCGGCCGCTCGTCGTCCGGCGAGGGACCGGGTCCACTTCCGGCGCTACTGCGCCCGGCACTTCCTATTGTAGGCGCGGGCGCACTCTCAGGCAGCAGCCTGAACAGGTACTTCGTCGAGGGTGAGGCCCGCCTCCAAATGGCGGATCTGGCGGGCGAAGGTGCGTTGCGGTCTCAGCCCGCCGGTTAGGACCAAGTGTCACCAGGCCTGCGGGCACCAAGCTACAAACCCCAGAGGACAGGGTCCGAGATTGTCTGCTACGCCGCGGCCGTAGCTTACGCAGCGGGGACTTCGACCACCGCCGCGGCCACTGCAGAGGGCTCAGGGATCGTCTCGCCCGCTTCCCTCATCCCCTCCAGGTGGAAGGCAATGGCTTCTCTCACGTTTGCCTCGCACTCCTCTACGGTGTCGCCGGTGGCAATGCAGCCCGGCAGGTCGGGGACATAGGCGCTGAAGTTGGCGCCTGGAGCTCCTTCGATCACCACGACATAGCGGTGCTGGTTCATAAGCCTGCCTGCCTCCTGATGCTGGCCAGCGTCTTTGGGTGCACGTCGTCGCTGACCTTGCCGTGCACGGTCACGGTGCCGGGCCGCTGAGGATGATGGTACTGGCGATGCGAGCCTCGGGTCCGCGCTAACCGCCAGCCGGCGTCTTCGATCATCTTGATGACCTCCTGAACCTTCACCGGGACGGCCCCCAACGCTGCTGGACCGCTTTGGTAGTGATGCCGGCCGCCCGGCCCACCTCGGCCACGGCGGCCAAGGGCCTGTCCTTGGAGGTCTCCGCCTCCGCCAGCAGGGCGTCTATGGTTCGGGTGCTGTCGGTTTGCCCTGGTTCATGGTCGTGCTCGGGTTCGATAGCCGCACCGTAGCCGGTGGGCAGTGAAGCGGCCAAGCCCAGCCGACTGCGTCGTATTGGGGAAGTTCGTGGCGAATCGGCTGGCCGCGGGGTTGTCGCACAGACGCGCCCGGACCAAGGAGCGGAGCCTAAATGCGTGGCTCGCAGCAAGGTGTCAGCGACCGCCGAGCCGTCTGTCGCGCAGACCGACGTCAGCCACCTCGATGGAGACCGAGCCGGTCGGGCCATTATGGGCGTGTGGCTCAGCAGGAAAGCGGGCCGTCGACGCCGCCTTGACCACGCCACGTTCAGGGTTGGCGCTGGACTGCACCCGGTCGTCAAGGTAGTGGTCAAAGGTGCAGACCTCGCCAAGCTGCAGGGACAGGCCGTCGCGTCTGCCCGGTCTACGCAGACCTGGTCGGCACGGGGCTCAGGTGGTGGTCGTGCGGGGGAGGCCGTCCGGGTTGACGATGCCGTCTGCTTCGAAGCCCGGTTCGTCCCCAAGGTCTACGTCTCGGTGCTCCCTTGTAGTTGCGGGAACTTCGGCGACGGAGGCGGGATCGCCCGAATCATCGTGTTCGACCATGACGTGGTGACCTGGAGCGATTTCGAGACGGTTGAGCGCAGGAAGGTCGAGGCCGTGGGACCGTTCAGGCTCGGGCGCCGCCAGTACACAAAGCGCTCACCCACCCAAGGGCCTGATGTTGTAACGCTAAGGTTTGCCGCGGAGGACTAGATGAGCAACGCAGAGAAGGCACTCCTGGGGATCATTAGCCCGCCCCTCAAGGCGGCCGGCTACTCGCGGATGCGTCGCGTATGGAGCCGCGTGATGCCGGAGACGGCCCTCATAGTCGAGGTCCTTTGCCAGAGTGGGCCGGTGTACCTATCGTGCTGCACCATCGAGTTCGGCGTGGCCGTGGCCGAGGCCGACGGTGGGTACTTGGGCATCGGCGGGGCGCTCCTGAGGGCCCGCTGGGGCCAGCTTCTCACCTCAGCGGAGCCACATACGGACTGGTGGGTGGGCTTCGACGCCGAAGGGCCGTACCTGACTGCTTATGGGAAACGGGGCGAGCGCCTGGACGCCGACGCGCCGCGAAGAGCCCTCGAGGGCACCATCATCCCGGTCCTGGAACGCTGCTCGACGCTCGCCGCCATCGAGGGCTTCCTCAGGGACAGGGTGGACTGGCTCACCGGGTCCAGGATCCAGCACCCAAAGGCGGACGAGTGGTGCGAAACGATGTTGGCGCGGCTGGCGGCCCTGCGCTCAGAGCCGTTGGAGGGCGGCCAGTGGAAGATGACGTCGGTCGAAGACCTGGTGAGGCTCATAGATGTCGAACGCGCTGGCGAGGGCTACGATGACGAGGCTGAGGGCGACGAGATGGGGGACTTCCTTGTAACGTTCGGGGACCAGCTCGCCCACGGGTACGAGGAGGACGTGGCCGAGACCCTTGGGCTGGTACGCGAGATGCCAGGGGTGCGATCCGCCGAATGGGCCGAGCGGGAGGTAATAGCAGGTTGGGGCCAGCCTGATCTCCGAGCTCTTGAGGATCGACTTCGGGACTGGTGGCGTAGGCGGCTCTCTGAGGAGTAGTAGGAACCCACCGCGCCGCGCCGGTTCTGGGGCAACCTTCTGGGGCTCGTGCCGTTCTGCGCTACCGCAAGGCTCACCTCAGAGAGGCGTACACGTCGTACCGGCGCGCCAGGCAGCCCCCACGTGCCCGACGGCCCCCCGCTCCAGATCTGGCAGTATGGCGCCGTGGATGGACCGCAGCCAGGATCAGAGCGGGCACCGCTCAAAGCCGGGCTTGCCCCGACCGCAGGGGCATGCGCTGACGTCTGGTCGGGAAATAAGGCCGACATAGCCGGACGGTTCCGGATCGCCTTTCCCGGAAGCCGCCGGGTGGCTGGGCTGGGTGTCGGTGTGGCCCCTGAGCGGACATTCATCGGCGGCGTGCGTGCGCCGCTCTGGGGCTTCAATCTGGTGGGAGGCTGGAACGCAACTGTCCCCTTCGCGCGGCTCAGTTTGTTCGCCGAAGGGCTCCGCCTGGGGTCGAGCCTGCCGTTTCTCCCTTTGAAGTTCCTCGTGCCGGTGCCAACCTGGGAAGCACGCTACGAAGAGCTCTCGGAGGTCTCGGCAGTGGGAAACATCTCGGGGTTCACAACGGGCGTACGGTTCCGGGCGACGAGGGCATCGGAATGGATTGTCTTTTGGACCCTCGACCGGCCCAACGTGTTACAAGCACTTGCCGCTCGCGGTGTCGCGGTCACCACCACACCTGTCCGGTTCAGGTACTTCGACCCGGGTCGGTGAAAAGACTTGTCCAGCCGGGGCTCGCCCAGGTTGCGCTTTTCCGTCCTTGACCAAGGCACGGCATTGTGGCGCCCGATCTAGCCTGGTTGTTTGTGCACCTACCCGTCTGATCGGCTTCGTGGTTTGCGCTGTCGTGGCGGCTCGGGGCGCAGATCAGACAGTATGTACTCAATGCGAGTCACCGGGCTGGCTCCTCGTCTCACACGCACAGGTCTGGTCTGCGCCTTCACCGTCGCTGGTAGCGCCGGCGTACTCTCCTCGTGTTCTCAGACTGGCGGGCCGGCCAATCCCAATGGTCTGGCATTTGTCGCCTCCTTCCCGTTCGGCGGAAGCAAGGCGTGCACTCCTGTTCCCGGCCAAGAGGTGACAGTGGGCGTCGTTCTCTATGGCGGGCTATCTCCGTATCTCGTGACCTGGACCCGCGACGGCTTCGTCGATACCACCGACCGCGAAACGTCCACTCCGACTTCCTTTTTGGACAATGGCAAACACGAGAAGGGCGAGCTCTACACAATCACCCTCGTGCCTCACTCAGCGAGCGAGACCCTGGGAATGAAGGCCGTCGATGCGAAACGAGATTATTTCACCGCCTCTTCGTTCTTCGGTCCTGGTAATCCCTGCGAAGCCAAAACCTCCTAGGCCTAAGCCTGAGAACACCGCCCGGTGACAGGGTTGTAGGCCGCCCATCCGCGTGAAAGGCCTCCTGACCTGCGACGATTGTGATGTCTAAGTCCCAATCGTGCTCTCTTCGCTTGGTGGTTTATCAGGGAGAGAACGCCTTGTGAAGAGGCCTTTTTTGGGTCGGGCAGTTGTGGTCTTTAGCGGTAACGAACGGTCAGAAGAAACTTTAGGGGTACTGAGGGCGGGCATCTTTAGGGTGGTGGACTTGGCGGGTGGTGGGGGTCGAGATCCGTGTCCTTGGCGGGTTTGGAGGAGGTTGAGATCGGTGCCATTGGAGGGTGCGGTGGAGCTTGAGGGCGGTGCCCTTGATGGGTAGTGCCGGCGGAGGTAGTGGCTTGCGAGGGGGGAGCCAGGTGGCGGCTCGCGAGGAGGCAGATGGTGACCCCAAGGTGTACGCGTT
>CAYZVQ010000390.1:0-4464 GCA_964481925.1 uncultured Acidimicrobiaceae bacterium | reverse complement strand
CCTTTGAAGTTGGCCGTCTCGGCATAGACGCGCTCGATGTCCGATCCCATCAGCCAGCGCACGCAGTCGAAATCATGGCTGTTGACCTCGGCCAGCATCCCGTTGGAACGGCGCAGGTCATGGGCCCACACCGGCGGCAGCCCCGGGCCCCGGGTGAGCGACTTGACCACCATCGGGGTGCCGATCTCGCCCGCTTCGATCCGGGCCTTGGCCTCGGCGAACTCGGGCTGGAAACGGCGCACGAAGCCGACCTGGAACACGACCCCCGCCTTGTCGGCCGCCGCCGCCATGGCATCGCAGTCGGCCAGGGAGAGCGCCATGGGTTTCTCGCAGAAGACGTGCTTGCCCGCCCCGGCGGCCAGCACGGCCAGCTCGGGGTGGGCGAAGGTGGGGGCGGTGATCACCACGCCGTCGAAGCCAGCCATCGAGAGCGCCTCCTCGAGGTTGGGGAAGACGTCCACGCCCAGTTCCTCGCCCGCCTTGTGGCCCACAACGGGGTCGGCGTCCACGACGCAGGCCAGCTCGGCCCCGGGGACCGACCCGGCGGCGTTGCGGGCGTGCACCATGCCCGCCCGGCCCGCGCCCAAGACGGCGAGGCGGAAGCGGCTCTTCATACGTGTACCTCCTGATGGGGCCGGCCCTCGGGAGCCGGGACGAGCAGGTTGACGGTGGCGGTGTAGTCACGCCGGCGGCGGGCATAAAGGGCTTCCAGGTCGGGGTCGGGCAGGGCCCGGTCCACCTCGGCCGTGCTCGACAGGGCCAGGGTAGCGAGGTCGTCCACGGCCCCGGCCGCCGCCGCCGCCACCAGGGCCGCGCCCCAACAGCTGAAGCTTTCCCGGCCCAGGTGGACGTAGGGCCGGCCGAGGACGGAGGCCTTGATCCCGTTCCACAAGGCGTCGTCGCCGCCCCCGCCGATCACCCGCACGTCGCCGAGGACGACGTCGGGGAAGAGGCGGCGGGCCACATCGAGGAACCCGGCGTACTCGAAGGCGACGCTCTCCAGGACGGCTCGGGCCAGGTCGCCCCGTGTCTGGGACAGGTCGAGGCCGACCCACGCCCCCCGGGCCTCGGGGGCGGCGGGCAAGATGCGCCCTCCGAGGTGGGGGACGAACAACAACCGCGCCCCCCCGCGTCCCGCCGCCTCCTTTATCAGGTCCTCCAGGCAGGCCGCACCGAGCACCTCGGGCAGCCAGCGCAGCAGGTCGCCGCCGGCCAGGTAGGCCAGCGCCAGCCATTGCCCGGGCACGGCGCCCCGCATCTGGACGAGCGTGCCCGAGAGGTCGGGCCGGAAGGCGGTGGTGGACAGGGCTAGTACCGAGGCCGTGCCCGCCGTGTCCAGCAGCTGGCCCGGCGCCACGATCCCGGCCCCCAGGGCCCCGGCCGCCGTGTCGCCGAGCCCGGCCGCCACCGGGGTACCGGGCGGCAGGCCACAGTCGCGGGCGGCAACGGCGCTGAGGTGGCCCACCATGTCGGTGGGCGCCAAGATGCGGGGGAGCTTGTCCAGCTCGACCTCGGACCCGGTGGCCAGTTCGGGCGACCACGTGGCGTGCTCCGTGTCGGCCAGCCCGCTGAAATGCAGGTAGGTCGTATCTATGTAGGCCCCGGTGGCGTCCAGGTCGCACAGACGGCCGGCCACGAAGGCCCCCGGGACCACGAAGCGTGCCACCTGGTCGTAGGCATCGGGCCGGTGCCGGCGCCACCAGGAGATCTTTGGAGCATGGGCGACCATGGGCGGACAACCGCTGAGCGCCACGAGACGGTGGCCGAGACGGGCGGCGATCATTTCGACTTCGCCGCGACAACGCGAATCGAGCCACGAGTCGTATGGCGTGACCGCCCGGCCGTCGGCGCCCACGCCGAGCACGCCCGCCATCTGGCCGGCCACGGCTATGCCGGCCACATCGCCGGGCCGGCCCGAGGCGGAGGCGCACGAGGCGATGGCGGCCGTCGCCGCCAGGTAGAAATCTTCCGGTTCTTGTTCGACTTCGTCGGCGCCCCGGCGGTGCAGGGCCAGGGGGACGGCCGCCTCCCCCAGGCAGACGCCAGTGAGCTCGAACACGGCCGCCTTGGCGCTCTGGGTGCCGACGTCCACCCCCACGAACAGCGGGCCAGTCATGAGAGACGACCGGTCAAGCGAGAGCCCCCTCCGGGCCCGGAGGGACCCGCTCGAAGCGTGAGGCGGCGCTGCCCGAACTGGACAGCTCCACCTCGAAAGCGCTGCGGTCGCCCCGGTGGAAGGCGGTGAAGTACTCGACGGCGCGGCGTTCGGTGGTGTAGCTGACGCTGTAGAGCACCAGCAGCGGCGCGCCCCGGTCGACGCCGAGCAAGCGCGCCTCCCGGGCGCCGGCGGTGGTCGCCTCCACCCGGCGCCGGCTCGAGACAATGGGCAGCCCGTAGTCCCGCCGGAGGATCTCGTAGAGCGACCCGGGACCATTGAGGTCCCGCTCGTCCAGGCCCGGCACGAGCGCGACCGGGAGGTAGGTCATGGTGAGGACGTGCGCCTCGCCCTCCAGGGAACGCACCCGTTCGAGTTCGACCACCGGGTCGTTGACGGCGATGCTGAGGCTCGTGGCCACGCCGTTGGTGGCCGGTACCTGGTGCAGGACCAGCACCCTGCTCTCGACGGACTGCCCGCGCAGGGCGGCATCGTCGACCAGGCCCCGCAGCCCGCTGATGAGGCCCTCGGCCGTCTTGTGGACGGCGACAAACGTGCCCCGCCCGCGCTGGCGGTAGATCAGTCCCTCGTAGCCGAGCTCGGTGAGCGCCTGGCGGACCACGCCCCGGCTCACGCCGAGCCGCTGGCAGATCTCGAGCTCGTCCGGTAGCCGGGACCCGGGGGCGAGGGTGCCGTTGGCGATGCAGACCGAAAGCCACTGCTTGAACTGGTAGTAGAGCGGGATGGGTTTGGAGTGGTCCACCGCCCCGGTCCACATGTCTATATGTATTGACATCCCGACTTGAGTCTGGCACGATCGAGGAGCAGATGCAAGGAAGCCTGCGGTGAGCGTCGTGCGCACCGTCCGGGGCGATATCGGCCCGGACCAGCTGGGCCCGACCGACTCTCACGAGCACCTGTTCTTCGTGACCCGGCTACAGCCGGGCGACGAGATGGCCGACCTCGAGGCGGCCGTGACCGAGGCCCGTACCCTGTGGGAGGCGGGCGGCCGCACGCTCGTCGATTGGACCCCGCTCGGCTTGGGCCGCTCCCCCGAGGGCCTGCTGCAGGTATCCCTGGCCACCGGGCTACACGTGGTCGGCGCCACCGGCGTGCACCGCGACGCTCATTATGCGCCGGAGGACCCGCTGCGGGCGGAGACCGAAGAGGCCCTGGCCCGGCGGTTCGTCGCCGACCTCACCGCCTGGGACGCGCCGGCCGGGGTGATCAAGGTCGGGGCCAGCTACCACCGGCTACAACCGTTGGAGAAAAAGGCGTTCGCGGCGGCGGCCCTGGCCTACCAAGAGACCGGGGTACCCGTCTGCGTCCACACCGAGCACGGCACCATGGGCCTCGGGATCGTCGAGCACCTTCTCGGGCTCGGAGTGCCCCCCGCCGCCGTGGTGCTGGCCCACCTCGACCGCAACCCTGACGCCGGCGAGCACGCCGAGACGGCCGCCACGGGGGCCTGGCTCCAGCTCGACGGCCCGGGCCGGACCAAGTACTGGCCCGACTCGACCATCCTCCGGCTCATCTCCGACCTGGCCGGAAGCGGGTCGTCGGCACAGCTGCTGCTCGGCGGCGACACCGGGCGCAGCTCGACGATGCGGTCCTACGGCGGCGGCCCGGGCCTCGACTACCTGTTCGCCCGGTTCAAGCCCCGCCTCGAACGCGAACTGGGCCCGGAGCTCTCACAGCTCATCTTCGTGGACAACCCGGCCCGGGCCTTCGCCTTCGAGCCCCGTCTCGGCGCCCACCGCTCTCCCGCCGCGTGAGCCGGCGGGCCTGCGCCTCAGCGGTGGCGACGTTCAGCCCGCCAAGCGCAGCAGCTCTTCTTCGCGCGCCGGTTCTAGGCCAATGGGCCCTCTGACCGGCGTCGGCTCTGCTTGTTCGTGCTCGTGGGTGTCCACAACGGTCTGGGCCAGGGGGCGGGGCGCCAGGCCCGCCGCCAGCGCCGCGCTCGGGTCCAGGGCGTTTATGTCGCGCCCGGGGGCCAGGCCGGCCCACAGCGGGAGCTCGGCTGGCGTCACGCCCGCGTCCTCAAGAGCTTGCGCGTCGACCCAAACGAGCTCAGTCCCGGCCGGCCCCACGGCGTCCACCGCTGTGGTGAGGAAGCCCTCCCACGAGAACGGCGGCCGCGGGCTGACGGCGTGAAAGGTCCCCGCCGCCCGGCCGTGCGCCAGTAAGGCGACAAAGTCCGCCAGGTCCCGGGCGTCGATGACCTGGAACGGGTTGTCCCGCGGCGCCGGTGCCAGGACCCGGCCCCCCCGGGCGACACGCTCCACCCACCAGGTGAAGCGGCCGGTGTA
>CAYZVQ010000389.1:0-4493 GCA_964481925.1 uncultured Acidimicrobiaceae bacterium | reverse complement strand
AGCTGGAAGAAATCTGGCGGGACATCCTGCTCAACCAGTTCCACGACATCCTCCCGGGCTCGTCGATCGCCGTGGTCAACGACGAGGCCGTGGCCAGCTTCGCCAAAAGTGCCGAGCGCCTGGAGGCGGTCATCGACCGCGCCATCTCCGCCCTGTGCGGCGAGGGGGACGTGCCCGTGGCCTTCAACGCCGCCCCTCACGCCCAAAGCGGGGTCCCGGCTCTCTCGGCCGCCCCCGTGGCCCCGGGCGACGCTACGGCCCGGCTTACCGACGAGACCGGCGCCGGTGGCGGCATAGTGCTCGACAACGGCTTGACCAGGGTTGAGCTCGATGCCAACGGTCACATCAGCTCTTTGGTCGACCTGGTGGCGGGGAGGGAAGTCATCCCTCCGGGTGAGACCGGGAACGTCCTGCAGCTCCACCCGGATCTCCCCAACAAGTGGCCGGCCTGGGACGTGGACGCCTTTTACCGCCATGTCCACCAGGATCTGGGTGCCCCCGAGACTACGACGGTCGTGTCCCGCGGCCCCGAGGAAGTGGCCGTCCGCTTCGAGTACGTGTTCGGGCGCTCCCGGGCCGCCCAGGTCCTGCGCCTGTCCGCCGGCCGCCGGGAGCTCGTGGTCGAGACCGACGTGGATTGGCACGAGCACGAGCGCCTGCTCAAGGTGGCTTTCCCGGTCGACGTGCACGCCGACCAGTCGTCGTCGGAGATCCAGTTCGGGCACGTGGAGCGGCCCACTCACAACAACACGTCGTGGGACGATGCCCGCTTCGAGTTCGTGGCCCACCGCTTCCTGCACGTCGGTGAGCCCGGCTACGGCGTGGCCGTGGTCAACAACGGGATCTATGGTCACGAGGTCAGGGCCCTGCCTCGGGAGGGCGGAGGAAGGGCCACCCTGGTCCGCCTCTCGGTCCTGCGCAGCGCCACCTTCCCCGATCCCCGGGGGGAAAACGGCCTCCACCACTTTCGCTACGCCCTCGTCCCTGGGGCCTCCATGGCCGACGCGGTGCGCCACGGCTACCGCTTCAACCTCCCCCTGCGGGCGGCCCTGGCGGAGGGCGAGACCGAGCCCGTGCTGGTGGTGAGCAACGAGGCGGTGGTGGTCGAGGCGGTCAAGGCCGCCGACGACCGGTCCGGCGACCTGGTCGTCCGCTGCTACGAGTCACTTGGCGGTAGGGCGACGACCACGGTGAAGGCCGGCTTCCCGGTCCGCCGGGCACAGGTCACCGACCTGCTGGAGCGCCGTTTGGACGACCTCGAGGTCGAGGGCGGCCATCAGGTGCACCTGGAGCTCAAGCCCTTCCAGGTTGTCACGTTGCGCTTGTCACCCGAGAGCCGGTCGGCGGGGCGACGATGAACGACATTACCGAGACGGTCCGTTCCTACTGGGATATCGACGCCAAGACGTACGACGGCTCTGCGTCCCATCACCCAAGGACCGCGGCCGAGCAAGCGGCGTGGAGCGCCGTATTGCGACGCCTCCTCCCGCCACCGCCGGCGAAGGTGCTCGATGTAGGGGCGGGTACGGGGTTTGTCAGCCTCTTGTTGGCCAGGCAGGGATATTCCGTCACGGCACTGGACCTGGCGCCCGGGATGCTCGCCCGGCTCAACGAAAAGGCCCGGGACGCCGGCTTGGACGTGCGGACCACGGAAGGGGACGCGGCTGACCCGCCCAGGCACAACTTCGATGCAGTGGTGGAACGCCACCTCCTGTGGACGCTCCTCGACCCAGGAGCGGCTCTCGATGCCTGGCGCCGGGCCGCCCCTACTGGCCGGCTGCTGCTCCTCGAAGGCTTGTGGGGGAAATCCGGCGGGCCCACCGAGCAGTTGCGGAGCAGCTGCCAAGCCGTGCTAGGGAGGTTACGGGGCGCCCGACCTGACCACCACGCCGAGTACGACCCCGAGGTGCGCGCCCGGCTGCCACTCGGAGGGGGCGCCACTCCGGAGCGCCTGGTGACGCTGGTCGAGTCGTCGACGTGGGGAGCTGCCCGCCTGGAACGCCTGCGGGACGTCGAGTGGGCTACCCGTCAGGCACTACCGTCGCCTGTGGACCGGCTCCTTGGGGTCGCGCCCCGCTTCGCCGTGGTGGCTGGTTAGCCTTCCATTTTCTTGCCCGGTGAGCTGGGGGCGACGCTCCCGGTGTGACCGGCCCGGACGCCGCCCCCGACGGCACGCGGCCGTAGCGGGCGCCTGGCGGCTGCTCCGGTACCGGGCCGGTGGACCCCCGGACGACCAGGGTCGGTGTGGTCACGTGGGAAACCGGTCCCGTCCGGCCGGCGTCGATGCGCTCGAGCACGGCCCGCATGGCCAGGCGCCCCATCTCCACCCGGGGCTGGTTTACCGTGGTGAGGTCCACTTGGCGCATCTGGGCCAGAGAGGTGTTGTCATAGCCCACCACGGAGATGTCGGCGGGGACGGCGAACCCCGCCGCGGTCAGTCGGTCCATCGCTCCCGCCGCCGCCATGTCGTTGGAGGTGAGCACGGCCGTCGGTAGCTCGGCCAGGGCCAGCAACTTGCCCGCGGCTTCGGCCCCGCTGGTTTCACTGAAGTCCCCGGGGACGACAAGGCGTCTGAGCCCGGCCGCGTCCATGGCCCGCTCGTAGCCTTGCCGGCGCGGCCGGGAACCGGGGTTGGCGCCCCCGTCGATGTGGGCAATCCGGCGGTGCCCGAGCTCGATGAGATAGGCGACGGCGAGCTCGGCCCCGTGCACGTCGTCGGTCAGCACGCTGTCGACCAAAGGCGACTTCGACGTGCGGCTGACGAGCGTGACCGGGGTCAGGGCGGCGGCCTGGCTGATCTTGCGCTCGGACAGCAGCGTGCTCACGAGCACCAAGCCGTCCACCCGGGATTCCAGGAACGCCTCGAGGGCGGCTTCCTCCCGTGCCCGGCTGCGGCCCCCGGTGCTGAGCAGGACGCGATAACCCCGCTGGCGTGCGACTTGCTCGATACCGTCGGTGATCTCGGCGAAAAACGGGTTGTGCAAGTCGTTGAGCAGGACCCCCACCGTGTTGCTGCGACGGCTGGCGAGGGACCGGGCCATGGCGTTGGGACGGTAACCCAGGGCGGCGGCTGCAGCGAGGACGCGCGCCCGGCGCTCCTTACTGACCTGAGGTTTTTGGCGCATTACCAACGAGACCAGCGCCCGCGAGACCCCGGCCTCCCTGGCGACGTCCTCCAGAGTGGCTGGCCCCTGCATCCCCTTGACTTCTCCCCGAGGCGCGGTCATACTGTCATCCACCGTTACTGTAGAGCGCTCTAAAAGGGAGAGGCAAGATTAGAGCGCTCTCGCTAGGAGGGGGACACCAGTAACAAACCTCGGCGAAAACGCTCGTGAAACAGCGCCGGCCTAGTTGTCCGCGTTCGCCCTCTGGCTCGACCACTGGGGCCGGGCCCTCTAGTCACCCCGTCCTCTTCCCCGTCAGGGCCGGAGAAAAGCACCACAACACCGGCAAAACCAACACAAGCAGAACTGCCAAGGAGGAACTAGCACTATGAACGTCCCGCGGTTAATCGGAGCACGCAAGGGAGCCGTCGCCCTGGCGACCGGTCTGGTGGTGGTCGCCGGGTCGGTGACCGGCATTACGTCCGCCGTTAGCTCGGCCGGCGCCAGCGCCCCGTCCAGCGCCCGGTGCCCCTATACCTTTGCGGTCATCACCCACGGCGACAACGGGTCTTTCTGGAGCGTCGTTTACAAAGGGGCAAAGGACGCCGCCAAAGACCTCGGCTGCACCTTGAGCGAGGTGTACGGCTCGCAACAGCAAGGCCAGGCCGAGCCGGACGACGTGGCCGAGAACGCCCAGATCCAGGACGCCATCAACGCTCACGTAAACGGCATCGCGGTTTCGGACCATGACCCCACCTTGATGAACCCGACCATCGCCAAAGCTGTGGCCAAGGGCATCCCGGTCGTCCTGTTGAATGCCGGGTGCGACCCCGCCGACCTCGCCGCTTCGCACGCCATGACCTGCGTAGGGCAACCCGAGACCCTGGCCGGCCAAGCCGCCGGTGCCCAGTTCAAGAGCCTGGGCGACACCAACGTGCTGTGCGTGATACACCAGTCGGGCCAGAACCTCCTGGACCGGTGCGCCGGTGTGGCGGCGGGCCTCGGCCTGTCGAAGTGCACCACCACCAGCAGCCCGCCGAGCAGCGGACCGGCGTGCACGCAATTGTTCCTCAGTACCCCCGATGCCGCCAGCAACCCGCAACAGGCCGTCGGCCAGATCGTGACCTTCCTCCAGGCTCACCCGAGCATCAACGGGGTCATGTTGCTCAACAGCGCCATCTCCGACGCTTTGGTGGCGGCCAACCCGCCCAAGGTGAAGGTGGCCACTTTCGACCTTGACGCCGCCACTGTGGCCGACCTCAAATCGGGCAAGCTGGCCTTCGCCATCGACCAGCAGCAGTACCTGCAAGGTTACCTGCCGATAGTTTTCCTCTACCTCTACAACAAGCACGAGGGCAACTCCGCCGGTGGCGGCAGTGTCGTCCCCAG
>CAYZVQ010000388.1:0-4501 GCA_964481925.1 uncultured Acidimicrobiaceae bacterium | reverse complement strand
TTCCAGCCGTACCTTTACTGGACCAGCACCATCGCAGCCGATCCGACCCAGGGTTACCGGACCTTTTCGTTCAACACGGGGTGGCAAGGTACCAACGTCGCTAAGCACAACATGTACGCGCTGCCGATGGTCCCGGGCAACCCGTTCGGCAGTGCCATCAAGGCCGGTCAGGCACTGGACGCCAGCACGGATGGCCAGACTGTCTATGACCCGGCCACCAATGTGACGTGGCTCGCCAATGCCGACCTGGCCAAGACGCACAGATTCGGGGTGGCCGGCATCAACCGCGACGGCTCGATGCAGCAGCAGACGGCAACCAGTTGGGTCGCGGCCATGAACAGCGCGGCCTGGCTGGGTGCCACAGATTGGCAGCTTCCCACCAGCGATACCTGCGGCAGCTTCGACTGCAAAGCCAGCCTCTTGGGTGAGCTCTACTACGACGCGCTGGGTTACAGCGAGGGCGATCCTGTGGTGGCCACGCCCAACACCAACACCGGCGGGTTCCACGACCTCCAGCCGTACCTCTATTGGTCGTGTTCCACAATCAGCGTGCCCTGCAGCGGCTCCCAGCCGACAGGGTCCGCTTGGAGCTTCTCGTTCGGCAACGGCTTTGAGGGAACTGACCTGATCCAGAACGACCTTTACGTGATGGTCTATTACCCCACGCCGCCATCGCCACCACCGACCAAGCCGGTCCCGCCTCACTGTCACGCCAGCACCTGTAGGTGAAGTCGCCGCCTCGTGAAAACGGCTCACAGTAGGCCGGGCCCCGTACCGGCTGGGCCATCCGGCGCTCAGGATCAGGGCCTTCGCCCTCACTTGCGGGCCCCATATCGAAACGAACGAAGTGGTCCGACGCCGGGCGGGTCCCTTCGTTCGCGCCTCGCTCCAAGGCGAGGGTCCCGACTTGTTCCCCTCAGCGAGATAGCCCCCCTCGCGCAAACAATTGGCCCCTAGACCTTCGACACTCACCTGCTGGCGCTGCGCTTATTTGGGCGACCTAACCCGGCGAAGCGCGGTGCGTGCGCCAGGTTGACCGCTGAGGGGTTGGCCGTGGCTGTGACTTGTGCCGTTTGTGCCTGCACCGTGGCCTGTGATCGGTGGGGTGGGAGAGGGCCGCGAGCATGACCTGTCGGCCCGCCCAGAGGATCGGGCGCGACAACCCGCTTTGGCTCGGGCTCGATCACCTCCACCAAACGGTTCAGGTAGGCCCCGGCCGTGTCGACGCCCGCCCAATCTGTGACTTCGTCGCGCACCTTCCTAACGCGCATTAATGGATGAATTGGTGGCCACTTTGGCGCCGTTATTTAGGAGCCCCCGAACGGGCCTCCCCCTCGGGGGCTCGGGAGGGCTACCCGTGTGCCCCGCGACGTTTGCGCCGGTATCCTCGCCTTATTCCCTCGTTGGCCAGCCCCGACGTCGCTCAACCCCAGACGTCGGCCAGCCCCGGCCACCGCGTGGTGGGCCGGGGCATGACCGGGGCTCGGGTGGGTTGAGGCTGAGTTAGCGAAGGTCTAGCCGCCGATGCGGGTGAGCGTGTTCGTTTCTCCCACCCCGGCGTAGCTGTCCTTCATGGCGTCGCCTTGGCACGTCCAGGTCCCTGAGAAGGTCACACCGGGGTCAAAGGGGAGGGGCTTCGTTGTCGACTTACCACCTATGGTTGTGGTGGCAATAACGCTTCCCGAAACGGCCTTTCCCGTCCACGTCCCTGAACTGGCGTTCATCTCGGCTGGCGGTATCGAGAGTGTGTCTATTTCTACCCCCGAGTACTGCACGGTCAACCCTAACGAAGGATTTGCCAAGGGTGCCGAACCGTTGTGGTCTACCGTGACTGTCGCATCAGCGGGATTGGCCCCGTCGGGGACGACGGCCCAGGTGGCCCCGGCGCCTCCCCTTAAGCCGACCAAAGTGACGGTCTCATTGACGACCCGCCACGTCCCGTCGACGCACGGGCATGAGCTTTGCGACTTCTCGTGCCCGGACGGCATGGGTAGCAGTCCGTGCCGCCGTCGGCCACCTAAGGGTCCAGGCCCACTATGGCCAGCGCGTCCGCGTGGTCGAAGCCGAACTGGGGACCTATACAGCGCAACATCCGCAGTGGCCCCTAACGGTCCTCGCCACGCTCCCGTGGTGGGCAAGCAGGAGGCGACCATCGCCGTCCCGATCTGCCGCAAGACGGACAGCTAAGCACCGAGGTCGCCAGAGTAGGCGGTAGCACCGGACTTTGCCATTCACCGGGTGACCAACAGGCCCTCGACACCGAACAGCGTCAGGGCTGCGTCTGTAGCGGTGCGAACTGGCGACGGCGCTCGGCGGGGACGAACATGGGGTGGGCGCGCAGCCACTGGTACTTGAGCTCCAGGTACGGGACGTGCTTGTTGTGAGCGTCCCAATAGGCGTACTTGAGGGCGGCTGAGTCGCCCTCAGTGACGCCGAACCGGGCCAGTTCGGTCCGGTTGCCCCCCAGTTCGGACCAGCCAATGCGCAGGGCGCTGGCATGGATCTGGGACAAGTCTCGGCGCATCAGCACCACGAAGATCCCGGGTGGGGGATCGTCGACCAGGTCTTTCAACATGTGAGGGGCCTGTACGACGACGCGGTCGCGTGCTAGGGCCCGGTGGAACCGGACGGTATCGGTGATTAGGAAGTCAACCTCGTCGACGAGCTCATGACCGGTGTCCGAGGCGATCATTTGGCTGGCGATCCGCGTGCCTGAGCGCTGCGGGCCCGTGACGACGATTTTCGAGTGGACCGCCAGGTGCTCGAACATGATGACTTCCTTTGTATGCCTGGGTCTTTGGCCCGCAGAGCTGATCGGGGCGACGCTGGGTGCCTTAGCCTGAACCTGAAGAAAGAACTGGGGCCGCAGTCCACCAAATGGGAACCGGCTGTTGTCTAAGGACCGACTACGAGGTCGGCGCACAAAGGTAACTCTTTTCGCGGTGGTTGCAGCCGATGATTGCTCGTTTTGTTGGTGGAAACTGGTCAATTTTCTTATGTACTATCGGTGGCAGAGCTGAAACAAACCTTAACCATTAGTAAGACTTCCAGCGAAAGCTGCTAAGAGATGTGCCGACCATCGCCGGCGCACGGTCACCCGAGCTGCTGCTGAGCCTGGCGTGGTGGTTGTTGCTGACAAGGCCCACAATTATGGCGGTGGGACGTTGGTGCCGCTATTCGACGACCCAGCCTTGGTGGCCAAGGCGGGACGTTATGTCGAGCCGGAGAAGGTGCCAACATGGCCCGAAGCGATGTCGGCGGCGGAGGGCAGGTGCTTCCATACGTAGCTGATGTAGGGGTCCTGGCTCTGTAGCGGGGCCTGGCCGACCAGCCAGCCGACCCAAGCCACCAGTTGGGCTTGGTCCTGTGGGGTCCCCGGCGGGGACGCAGGGTTTTCGGGGTCGACGATTATCTCTTGGATGTCCAGCGATTTGATCTCTTGAGCCGCCTGCTGCCTGACCGCTGTCGTCATGGGCGGCATGGGCACGGTCGGGTTGCCCACCGTGAACAGCACTCCCTGGCCCGGTACGTCCCCGCTGTTGGTGCCCGTCATGCCCGTGTCGCTCGGCATGACAAAACAGAACTTGGACTCGGCTTGCCAGCGCAGGTCGAGCTCGTTCACGACGGGCAGGACGAGGGCCACCGGAGGGTGCGAACTTCCCGGGGCCTTAAGCGGGCACGAAAAGCCGGTGTAGAACGCCTTGTAGAGGGCGCTGTCCGAGTTCGGGTAATGGACGGTGGGGATGATGGCCACCAAGCCCACCCCGGCTAAGGCCAAGCCGCCAGCGATAGCCGGAGGCCGCAGGCGCTTGAGCTCGTCCAGGCCCAAGGCGACGAGCAACCCCACACCGAGGGTCATCGTCGATGCGAACCGGTCGGGTAGGAGGTTGTGGAAGAAGGGCAGTTTCTGGAGCACGTAGTCGGGTAGGTAAAGACGGCTCACGTGGCCTAGGACATGCACCGTCGGGCCCATGGACAGCAGACCGGCGCCCGCGGCCACCGCCAGTGCTACCCAAGTGACCGTGTGCCGACGGGCCAGGACCAGGGAAACGATGATGAACAAGGCGAGCGGGATGCCTACGTAGGCACCCTGCTCGGAGGCGTTGCCGGTGAAATGGGCGCTGACACGCAGCGCCGACGCCGGGGCGAGCTGGGTTAGGTGCGTGGGGACAAAGAAGTTCAAAAAGTCGCTCACGTAGGCATTGCGGGGGTGCACGTCTTGGACCCGGTACGGCCCTAGGAACTGGACGGCCAGGAACGGTGCCGAGAGCACGGCGAACAGCGCCGCGGCGAAGACTGAGCCCCGCAGGGCGTAGGCAAGGTGCCGTCCAACCTCTCGGCGGGTAACGGCGTAAAGCACGGCCACGGCGATGGCGCCCGTCACCGCCTCGATGGCCAGTACCTCCTCTCCAGTGACGAGCTGCGCCCACGCCAATAGGCCCAGGAGCAGGCCGTCCAGCCACGCTTTACCCGACTGGACGACCAAGAGGCGGTCCAGGAC
>CAYZVQ010000387.1:0-4510 GCA_964481925.1 uncultured Acidimicrobiaceae bacterium | reverse complement strand
GAGGAAAAAGTGGACGAGGCCTTTGCCGTCAACGCCCTCGGGCCTCGCAACCTGGCGGAAGGGGCGCGGTACGCCGGGGCCCACCTGGTCCAGATTTCGAGCGATTACGTCTTTGACGGCAAGTCCCCCGTGCCTTACGTCGAATGGGACAGGACGGGGCCGTTGTCGGTTTATGGCCGCTCGAAACTGGGGGGCGAGACCGAGGTCCTTTCCCTGGCCGTCGGGGCCACGGTGGTGCGCACGTCGTGGTTGTGCGGGCGCTACGGCACCAACATGGTGAAGACCGTCCTGCGCCTGGCCGGCGAGGGACGCCCCCTGCGTTTCGTCGACGACCAAAAAGGGTGCCCGACCTTTGCCGACGACCTCGCCGCCATGGTCGTGCAACTCGGCATATCCCGCCTGCCGGGCGTTTTCCATGTCACCAACCGCGGCCCTACTACCTGGTACGGCTTTGCCCGGGACGTCCTGGCGGCGGCGGGCCGGTCCCCCGACCAGGTCGAGCCGATAAAGACGGCGGACGTCGTACCGCCCCGGCCCGCCCCCCGCCCGGCCAACTCCGTGCTCGACAACGCCGCCCTGCGCCTGCTCGGCGTCCCGCTATTGGCCGACTACCACGAGCCATTGGAACGCACGGTGAGATACCTGCTCTCGTCGACGTGACCAGGCTCTGGTCAAAGTGAAGGGCGATGTCGCCGGCGTTGTCGTCAACTACAACGCCCGGGAGCACCTGCTCAACTGTGTCGCCAGCCTTCTCGGCGAGGGCGTCGACATCGTCATCGTGGCCGACAACGGTTCGGTCGATGGCTCCGCGGCCGCCCTCTCGGCCCGTTACCCAGAGGTCAAATGGGCCGAGACGGGCTCCAACCTCGGTTACGGGGCCGCCGCCGACCTGGGAGCGGCGCTGAGCGACAGCACCTACCTGCTCGTCTGCAACCCCGACGTCGTGCTGGACGACGGCTGTGTGGCCACCTTGCGCAGTTTCCTCGAAGCCCGGCCTGACGTCGCCGTCGTGGGGCCGCGCATTGTCGACGGCATGGGTGCCCTGTACCCCTCGGCCCGCCGCTTCCCCGACCTCGGGGAGGCGTTGGGGCACGGCTTCCTCGGCCAGTTCTGGCCCGGTAACCCCTTCTCGCGTCGCTACCGCATGAGCGACTGGGACCATGTCAGTGCCCGCACCGTCGACTGGGTCTCGGGCGCCTGCTTCCTCGTCCGCAGGAGCGCCTGGGAAGTGGTGGGCGGCTTCGACCGGGCCTACTTCATGTACCTAGAGGACGTGGACCTGTGCTGGCGGCTCGGCCGGGCCGGCTGGGCCGTGGCCTACGAACCGGCAGCTCAGGTGGTCCATGTCCAGGGCGTGTCCGCCGACCGTCACCCCTACCGCATGTTGCTCGCGCACCACGTGTCGATGTGGCGGTTCGCCCGGCGTTCTACGCCCGCCCACCGGCGCTGGGTGCTGCCCCTGGTCCTGCCCGGCCTGGCCGTCCGTCTCGCCCTCACGGTGGCGCGTCGCGCCCTGGTTGGCCTACTGTCACGGGGCCGGTCCGTGCCGGTGCGCGCCGAAAGGTAACCTGGTAGGTCGTTATGGGCAAAGCATCGTCTTCTAAGAAAGTAGCTCGCGCCGCAGGGCTCGGTGGGAGCCGTGCGTATGGCAGCCGCCCGCCGTGGGCCTACTACTTCGCCGTCATGGCCCTGATCGTGCTGGGCGTGATCGGGGTGTACAACAGCCGTGAGTACCGGGACTCGAAGATAGCGGCGGCGGGGAGCGGGCAACCGTCCGTCAAGATGGCCGCTCCCTGGTTCGAGGGCTATGCCATCGATGCGTGCGGCAAGCTGTTGCCGCCCATCAAGACCAATAAGGACCCTTACGGCATCACCACTCACGGCGACGGCGTCATCTACACCAACCCGACCACGAAATCGGTGGCAGGCAAGAACGCCACCCTGGGCAAGTTCGCCAGCGCGGTCGGCATGCTGCTGAACGCCAGTGAGCTCGAAGTCCCCGGAGGGCGCCTATACCAGACCGGTGACACATGCGAGGGCAAACCGGGAGAGGTCTTCGTCGAGACCTGGGGCTCGCCGGCCGAGCCCGTGCAGGACGGTTACCTTCAGACGAAGAAGGGCTCCACGGGGGGCCGGGAAGACACTTGTAACCCTGACTGCGAGTCCGGTGTCCGCCTCGAGAACGACCAGCTGGTCACCATGGCCTTCCTGCCGGCGCCTCCCAAGCACGGCACGCCCGACATCTTGCAGCCGCCCGCGGCGGTGATCGCCAAGGTGACCCAGCTCGTCAGTACCGGGGGCACGACCACGACGACGCTCCCGACTGCCCTCCCGACCACCCTCCCGACCACCTCGACAACCGCGTCCAAGACGAGCACGACCGTGAAGGGCGCCACGACGACAACCTTGAAGGGCGCCACGACGACGACGGCCAAGGGCGCCACGACCACCGTCAAGACGACGACGACCACATGATGAAAATCCCGTACCGGGCCCTCGTCACCGGTGGAGCAGGTTTCATCGGGTCGACCTTGGTGGACCGCCTCCTGGCCGAAGGCCAAACGGTGGACGTGGTGGACAACCTGTCGTCGGGATCGCTCTCCAACCTGGCCGAGGCCCGGGCCGACGGCGGCGGGCGCTTCAATTTTCACCAGTTGGACGTTCGCTCGCCCGACATCATCGACCTGATGGTGCGGCGCAGGCCCGAAGTCGTCTTCCACCTGGCGGCCCAGATCGACGTGCGGGTCTCGGTGACCGACCCCGTGCTCGACGCCGAGATCAACGTCATCGGTTCACTGCGCGTCCTGGAGGGGGCGCGGAGCGCCGGAGCCCGCAAGGTGGTTTTTGCCTCGAGCGGCGGGACCATATACGGGAGCGCGGAGCAACTACCGGTCAAGGAGTCTCAGCCCCAAAAGCCTTTGTCGCCCTACGGCGTGGCCAAGAAAGCCGTCGGGGACTACCTGTTCGCTTACCGGGAACTGCACGGGCTCGAGTACACGGCCCTGGCCCTGGCCAACGTGTACGGGCCGCGCCAGGATGCGCACGGTGAGGCGGGCGTAGTTGCCATCTTCGCCGGCCGGCTCCTGGCCGGGGAGCCGTGCATGATCTTTGGCGACGGCAAACAGACGCGCGATTTCGTCTTCGTGGACGATGTCGTCGACGCCTTCTCGCGGGCGGGCGAGCGGGGGAGTGGCTTGCTGTGCAACATCGGTACCGGCGTAGAGACCAGCGTCAACGACCTCTACAGCGCCATGGCCCGTAATGCCGGCGTCAACCAACCGCCCATATACGTCCCTGCTCGTCCGGGCGAGCTGCAACGCAGTTCTCTCGACCCCAGCCGCGCCTCCATGCACCTGGGCTGGAAGCCGTGGACGACCATAAGCGCGGGTACGGCCGCTGTCCTCGATTGGTGGCGGGGCCAGCCGGCCACGGCCTGAGCTCGGCAGGTCGCTAGCGGAACAGGTCGCCTGCGTACGGCCGCACGATCTCGGCCTTGACCGAGGATTCGCGGAACCAGTTCGGGTCGATGCCCCGCACGATGACGACGGGCACGCCTGTCGCCTTTCCCTTGGCCAGTTCGGCGGCGGAGGCGATCTCGTCCACGACGCAGACCTCGGTGGCGGCGAGCTCCCGACCGGTGGCGTCGGTGGTCCCCCGCAAGTCGACGACGGCCGCTATGCCGGCGCAGCCGATGGCGACGTCGGTCAGGCCGTGCCGCCACGCCCTCCCGAAGGTGTCCGAGATGATCACCGCCACCTCCAGGCCGCCGCGGGCGCGCAAAGCGTCGCGAATGTGGCGGGCGCTGCGGTCGGCGTCGACGGGCAACAGGGCGGCCTGCCCGTGGCCCACATTGGACAGGTCCACGCCGGCGTTGGCGCATACGAAGCCGTGCCTGGTCTCAGAGATTATGAGCTCGTCGCGCTCGCGCAGGACCCTCACGCTCTCGGACAGGACCAGGCGGCGGCGAGCCTCCGGGTCGAGCGGGTCTATGGGGACGACGCGGCCCTCAGCTTTGGAGACGATCTTCTGCGTTATGACCACCACGTCGCCGTCCTCCAGGCGGGCGGCCTGAAGGACCAGGTCAGCGATCTCGTCCCCGGCGTGGACCTCGGGCAGCCCCTCCACGGGGAGCACCGAGATCACGGCCGAGCACCGATGACCACTTCGGCCAGGTACTTCGCCTGCGCTGGGCCGGACATGACGGAGGGGGCGACGATGCATCGGATGCCCTGCGCCTCCACTCGGGGGGCCAGCTCGGCATCGGCGTTGTCGACGACCAGGGTGGCGGCGAAAGGCGCCCATAGCTTGGCCACGCCCACGGCCGATGTCTCGTGGCCCAGCTCGTCGAGCATGCGGTCCGCCGGGCCTTTGAGGGCCTTTCCGGCGATGATGGGCGAGACGGCCACGGTCGTCTCCCGTCGCCGGGCCACCGCGTCGGCGATCCCTGGCACGGCGAGGACCGGGCCGATCGAGACGATGGGGTTGGACGGGCAGATGACGACGAGCTCGG
>CAYZVQ010000386.1:0-4518 GCA_964481925.1 uncultured Acidimicrobiaceae bacterium | reverse complement strand
GTCGACGAGCAGCAGCGCTACAACATCGTCAATGTCGAGCTGGCCGGGCTGGCAGCGCTGGACCTGGCCCCCCTCGAACGGCATTTCTCGGTCACCAGCGCCTGCGGGGTCTGCGGCAAGGCGACGATGGAGGGGTTGCGCCTCCGCGGTTACGGGCCGGCCCCGGACGGCCCCCTGTTCCCGGCCGACATGCTCCGTTCCCTGCCGGCGAAGTTGCGCGGCGCGCAGCGGCTGTTCGAGAGGACCGGAGGGCTGCATGCCGCCGGGTTGTTCACCGCCGCGGGCGACCTGGTCGCCCTGCGCGAAGACGTCGGACGCCACAACGCGGTGGACAAGCTGATCGGTTGGGCTTTCATGGAGAACAAGCTGCCCCTGGCCGGCCACCTGGTCATGGTCAGTGGACGTTCGAGTTTCGAGCTCGTGCAGAAATCTCTGGCCGCCGGGGCCCCCGCGCTCTGCTCCGTGTCGGCCCCGAGCAGCCTCGCCGTTGAGCTCGCCCGCGAGTTCGGGCTCACTCTGGTGGGGTTCTTGCGCGAGGACAGGTTCAAGGTCTACAGCGGCGAGGAAAGAGCCGGTTTGGCCTAAGCTTGCCGGGCCCGGGCTTAAGGTTGCGCCGTGTACTCTGTCTTGATGAGCCCGCCCGGCCCCGTGCTGGTGGTCGATTACGGGGCCCAGTACGCCCAGCTCATTGCCCGGCGGGTGCGCGAGGCCCGGGTCTACAGCGAGATAATCTCTCACACGACATCGGTGGCCGAGATCGTCGCCCGCCGGCCTAGCGCGCTGGTACTGTCCGGCGGTCCCGAGAGCGTCTACGTGCCCGGCGCACCCAAGGCGGACCCCTCCCTGTTCAGTGCGGGCATACCTGTCCTCGGCATCTGCTATGGCCTGCAGGCGATGGCGGTCGCCCTGGGTGGAGCGGTGGGCCACACCCCCAAAGGCGAGTTCGGCCGGACCGAGGCCGAGATCCACACCGCCGCGGGGCTGTTGGCAGGCCTGCCCGCCCACCAATCGGTGTGGATGTCGCACCGCGACGCCGCCGTCCAGTTACCCCCGGGCTTCGTCTGCACGGCGTCCACTGAAGGTGCCCCGATAGCGGCGTTCGAAGACCCGGCCCGTCGTCTGTTCGCGGTGCAATGGCACCCCGAAGTCGTCCATACCGACAACGGCCAGCGCCTCATCGAAAACTTCCTCTACGGCTGCGCCGGCATCGCTCCGACGTGGACGACCGGGAGCATCATCGAGGCGTCGGTCAAATCTATAGCCGACCTCGTGGGCAGCCACACCGTCATAGCCGGGCTCTCCGGCGGGGTGGACTCGGCCGTGGCCGCGGCGCTGGTCCAGCGGGCCGTGGGAGAGCAGCTCACCTGCGTCTTCGTGGACCACGGGCTCCTGCGCGAGGGGGAGCGTGAGCAGGTCGAGCAGGATTTCGTGAAGGCGACCGGCGTCCGGCTGCGCACCGTCCACGCCCGGCGCCAGTTCCTGGACGCCCTGGCCGCACTGCCCGACCCGACCGGCCCGGAGGCCAAGCGCAAGGCGATCGGCCGGGAGTTCATCCGGGCCTTCGAGGGTGCGGCGGCGGACATCGTCCGGGCCCAGGGCCGAGAGCATGCCGGTGAAGTGAGGTTCCTCGTGCAGGGCACCCTCTACCCGGACGTCGTCGAGTCGGGGGGAGGCGAGGGGGCCGCCAACATCAAGAGCCACCACAATGTGGGGGGCCTGCCCGACGACCTGCGTTTCGAGCTCGTCGAGCCCCTGCGCAGTTTGTTCAAGGACGAGGTCCGGGCCGTCGGCGAGGAGCTTGGGTTGCCCAAGGATGTCGTCTGGCGCCAGCCCTTCCCCGGGCCGGGCCTGGCCATAAGGATCGTAGGGGCCGTCACCGAGGAACGCCTGCGCATCCTGCGCCAAGCGGACGCCATCGTGCGCGAGGAGCTTTCCCGGGCCGGCCTGGACCGCGAGATTTGGCAGTGCCCGGTCGTCCTGCTGGCCGATGTGCGCAGTGTCGGGGTGCAGGGCGACGGGCGGACCTACGGCCATCCTGTGGTATTGCGGCCGGTAAGCAGTGAGGACGCCATGACCGCCGACTTTTCCCGCCTCCCCTACGACGTACTGGCGCGGGTCTCGACCCGAATTACCAATGAGGTAAACGAAATAAACCGCGTCGTGCTCGACATAACGAGCAAGCCGCCTGGCACGATCGAGTGGGAATAGGCCGCTCGCTTTGAGGCGCCCAAGCCACTTCGGTAAAGTGAGCGCCACCAGGGACTAGGGAGAACAGGCTGTGCCACGCAGGCAGTTGGGCCCACGTAGGCCGACCATCGCGGACATAGCGGAGCGAGCCGGCGTCTCGAAGGGCTCGGTTTCGTACGCATTAAACGGGAACCCGGGCCTGTCCGAACCGACCCGCCAGCGCATCCTCGCCGTCGCCGCCGAGGCGGGCTGGCAGCCCAACCGGGCCGCCCGTGCCCTGTCTGCGTCGCGTTCAGGGGCGTGCGGCCTGGCCCTGGCCCGGCCGGCCCGCACCCTGGCCTACGAGCCGTTCTTCTCCAAGCTGCTGTCCGGGATCGAGGCCGAGCTGTCGGCTCGCCAGATATCGCTCATGCTGCAGATCGTCGAGGACGTGGAAGCGGAGGCGGTGGCGCTGCGGCGCTGGTGGGCCGAACGGCACGTGGACGGTGTGCTCCTCGTGGACCTCCGGGTGGACGACCCCAGGGTGCCTCAAGTGGAGCAGCTCCACCTCCCGGCCGTGATCGTGGGGGGACCGGGAGCGACGGGCACGGTGCCTTATTTCCCCGGCAACGACACCTCCGGCATACGTCAGATCGTCGACCACCTAGTGGCGCTGGGCCATACCCGCATCGACCGGGTAACGGGTTCGGACACCTTTGCCTGCACGAGGGTCCGCAACGAGGTCCTCGAAGAGGCGTTGGCGGAGGCCGGCGCCAGCGGCCGGGTGCTGCCCACTGACTACACCAGCTCGGCCGGGGCAGCTGCCACCCGGAAATTGCTGGCCGCAAAACGAAGGCCTACGGCCATCATTTACGACAACGACATCATGGCCGTGGCCGGCCTGGGCGTGGCCCAGGAAATGGGCATAGTGGTACCCAACGAGCTGTCGGTCGTGTCCTTCGACGACTCCATCCTGTGCGAGGTGGTGCGGCCTTCGCTCACCGCCTGCGCCCGCGACGTGGAAGCCTACGGAGCGCGCGCCGCGTGCGCCCTGCTCGACCTGCTTGAGGGCCGGCCCGTGCCGCCGGCGGAGGAAGAGCCCACCGCACTGGTCCCCCGGGCCAGCACGGCCGTAGTCCCCGCCTAAGAGCGGCCCCCCGCACCATCGCCTCGTCTTGACCTGCCCTGGAGCCGCGGGTCATTGATGGCGGGCTAAAGGCGCTGGTCAGCAACTTTTTTGCGAAAAACGGCAAAGTGACTTGACTCCTCCGGCCGCCGTGCTTAACGTACTTCCCGTACGGTCTTAACCGGTTCAACGACAGAGACTGCACAAGGGGGTGCAATGGGTGGCCGACGCTGGTTCGCGGCCGTCGGTACGACTTCTCGCCAGTAAGGCTCCACCCATCCCCTGGCGCCATGTGCTGTTCCTTCTCGTTCGGCCGACCGGCCGCCGTCCTACGCGTAACCCGACGTAACGCAAACCTCCCACATGCAAATCCAGTAGCACCTGGAGCGAAAAAGGCAACCGGCCTAACGGGCTAGACGCCGCGCGGCCCCATTTCGGGCCAAGGACCAAGATAAGGAGCACTGACAATATGGTGACAAGCAAGAAGAAGATGGCTGTCCGCTGTGGAGTCGTTTTTACCGCTGTAGCAGTGGCGTTGCCGTTGCTGACTTTCGTTGGCACCGGCACCGCCTCCGCGGCAAAGGTCGCGGAGCAGACCAGCTTCCCCCGCAACGAGACCGTCTACACCAGTGGCACGGCTTACTCGCCGCCGACCAACTTCAACTTCAACGACCCTGGTGCTCTGTATACCGGTACCCAGGGCCTGCTTTACGAGTCGCTGTTCCTCTACGACCCCATCCACAACAAGTACATCCCGTGGTTGGCGACGAGCGGCAGTTGGAGCGGGGACACCTACACAATGCAAATCCGCAACGGGGTCGACTGGGTGCAAAGCCCGTCGCAGGCCGTAACGGGCACCCTGACCGGGGCCGACGTGGCCTTCTCCATCAATATGGAGAGGAACGACGCGGCGGCTGCTTACCACGCCAACGTAGCCTCGGTTGCGAGCGTGACCTCCAGCGGCCAGACGGTGGCGGTCCACTTCACGAGCGCGCCCGCCTACACCGAGTGGCAGGACTACCTCTGGCAGGGCTCGATCGTCCCTGCCTCGATATGGGGGACTTGGTCTGCGGCCAACCAGGTCACCGGGGCCAACATGACCCCTGTGTCCAGCGGCCCGATGACCCTGGACACCACCAGCTCGACCGAGGCGTGCTTCCAGACCAACCCGCTCTGGTGGGGCGCCCAGATCTGGCTCTCGTTCAAGCTCAAGTACCTGTGCGACA
>CAYZVQ010000385.1:0-4535 GCA_964481925.1 uncultured Acidimicrobiaceae bacterium | reverse complement strand
GGCCTTCGAGGAGGGCCTCGGTCAGAGGCCGTTTATGGCTTTCGACGAAGCCCACAACGACGTCCGTGCCGCGTTCGCGCCGACGCCTTCCTTCGTTGAGCATGTCGTAAGTCTTGCCTACCCCGGCGACGGCTCCCAGGTAGATGCGGAAATGGCCCGCGGGCGCGACGACCTCGGCCGTGTCCTCGTCGACGCGCCCCGTGCTCACTGGTGTTCGAGGTTAGCCAGCCCTTCGTTCAGCTGCAGGACGTCGATGTAGCTGCTGCCCAGGAAGCCGAGCTCCGCGCCATTGGTCTCCTTCCCGATCAACCCGCGCAGGGCCGACGGCGAGACACCCGTGGCCTTGGAGACCATCGGGATCTGCACCAAAGCGTCAGCGGGGGTTATGTCCGGGTCATAGCCGCTCCCCGAGGTCGTCACCAGGTCCATTGTCGGGCCCGCCACGCCCAGCTGGTGCCAATAAGCGATAAGCGCCTCAGTGTCGGCCACGAGCGTCTTGGAGCGAGGGCCAAGGTTGGTGGCAGCCGACTCGCCGTCAACACCATTGGCCACGAGCGGGTTGTCACCGCCCGATATGTTCTCCTTAGGGTTGGCGGCGTAGGGGCCGGTGTCGTCCGGGCGTCCGTGGAACACGCAGCTGCCCAACGGGTGCCCGGGGCACTTGGCGGCGGCCCAGTTCTGGCCGATGAGCGTCGAACCCTTGGAAGTGACCGACCCGTCCGCCTGGTGCGGCAACAGGACCTGGGCGACGCCGGTGCCAGCCAGGGCGTAGACGAACCCGAAGAACACGAGACAGATCGCCGCCATGACGACCGAGCGGCGCAGGTTGATAAGCATTAGCGAACTCCGTTATCAAATATGGCGTTGTCAGATATGGCAGGCATTAGTAGGCGTGGAGCGCAGTGAGGACCAGGTCGATCAGCTTGATGAAGATGAAGGGCGCAATGACCCCTCCGATGCCGTAGATGAAGACGTTGCGGCGCAGGATGGCGGCCGACCCTGTAGCCCGGAACTTGACGCCCCGCAGCGCCAGCGGGATGAGGGCCACGATCACCAAGGCGTTGAAGATGACGGCCGAGAGCACGGCGCTGGTAGGGCTGTGCAGCCTCATGATGTTGAGGGTCTTGAGGCCCGGGTAGGTCGCCACGAACAGGGCCGGGATGATGGCAAAGTACTTGGCCACGTCGTTGGCGATCGAGAACGTGGTCAGCGAGCCACGGGTGATCAAGAGCTGTTTGCCGATCTCGACCACATCGATCAACTTGGTCGGGTTGGAGTCGAGGTCGACCATGTTGCCGGCCTCCTTGGCGGCTGTCGTCCCCGTGTTCATGGCCACGCCCACATCGGCTTGGGCCAGCGCCGGGGCATCGTTGGTGCCGTCGCCGGTCATGGCGACAAGCTTGCCGCCCTCCTGCTCGGACTTGATCAGCGCCATCTTGGTTTCCGGCGTCGCCTCGGCCAGGTAGTCGTCCACCCCCGCCTCCTGGGCGATGGCCGCCGCCGTCAGCGGGTTGTCACCCGTGATCATGACGGTGCGGATCCCCATCTGGCGCATCTGGTCGAACTTCTCCCGGATGCCCTGCTTGACGACGTCTTTCAACTCGATGACGCCGAGGACCGCCGGTCCATCGGCCACGACCAGGGGCGTGGAGCCGGCCCGGGCGATCTGTTCGACGATCTGGTCCAGCCCGGCCGGGGTGGAACCGCCCATCTGGGTGGCCCAGCGCTGTACCGCCTCGGCCGCTCCCTTGCGGATCTGGCGGCCGTCGAAGTTGACCCCGGACATCCGCGTGGTGGCCGAGAAGGGGATGAACTCGCGGCTCGCCCCCAGGTCGCGCTCTCGGATGCCGAAGCGGTCCTTGGCCAGCACGACTATCGAGCGGCCTTCGGGGGTCTCGTCGGCCAGGGAGGCGAGTTGGGCCGCCTCGGCCACCTCTTGCTCGGTGTGGCCGGATGCCGGGATGAACTGCGAGGCCATGCGGTTGCCGAGGGTGATAGTGCCCGTCTTGTCGAGGAGCAGCGTCTGCACGTCCCCCGCCGCTTCGACCGCCCGACCGCTCATGGCGAGCACGTTGCGCTGCACGAGGCGGTCCATGCCGGCGATCCCGATGGCCGAGAGCAGGGCGCCGATGGTGGTCGGTATGAGGCAGACGAGCAGGGCCACCAGGATGACCACAGAGACGACGGCGTGGCCCCCGCTGACGATGTCGGCGTAGTGCCCGAAGGGCTGCAGGACCACCACCACCGGCAGGAAGACGATGGTCAGGACGGCCAGCAGGATCGTCAGGGCGATCTCGTTGGGGGTCTTCTGGCGGTTAGCCCCTTCTACCAGGCCGATCATCCGGTAGAGGAAGGTATGCCCGCGCTCGGCCGTGATGCGGACCACGATCCGGTCGGAAAGTACCTTCGTGCCACCGGTGACGGCGGAACGGTCGCCCCCGGACTCGCGGATCACCGGCGCCGACTCTCCCGTGATGGCGGACTCGTCGACCGAGGCGATCCCCTCGACGATCTCCCCGTCAGAAGGGATGAGGTCACCCGCCTCGCACACGACGCGGTCACCCTTCAAGAGCTCCACGGCTGCCACCCGGCTCTCTGTGCCGTCCGCGTTCAGGCGGCGGGCCTCGGTCTCCGAGCGCATCCGCCGCAGCGTGTCAGCCTGGGCCTTTCCCCGGCCTTCGGCCATAGCCTCGGCAAAGTTGGCGAAGATGACGGTCAGGAAAAGCCAGAAGGTGATGGCCCAGGCGAAGAAGCTGGGGTGGGCGATCGCCTCTACAAAGGTGATGACCGTCCCGATCAGGACGACGAACATCACCGGGTTCTTGAGCTGCACCCGCGGGTCGAGCTTGCGGAACGACCCACCCAGGGCCCCGACGAGAATTTCTCTGTCGAACAGGCTGCGGGCCTGTGCTACTCCGTGGGCCACCGTCATGGGCGTCCCGCCCGAAGTGGGCGACGGCGTGGAGGGGGCCCCGCCAGCCGCTCCCGGTTGGTTCATGTTGTTGGTCTCCATTTACCAGAACTTTCCGTGGCTCAGTTGCTCGACGATCGGGCCCAGAGAGACGGCGGGGAAGAACGTCAGGCCGCCGATGATCAGGATCACGCCGACGACCAGACCGATAAACATGGCATTGTCGGTGCGGAACGTGCCGAGCGAGGCGGGCACGACGTTTTTGGCCGCCAGCGACCCACCCAGGGCCAGAGCCGGGATCATGATGCCGAAGCGGCCGAGCAGCATATCGACAGCCCCGATCACGTTGTAGAAAGCCGGTGTTGCCCGTGAGACCCCCGAAGGCCGACCCGTTGTTGTTGCCCTGCGAGGTCAGGGCGTAGAGGATCTCGGTGAACCCGTGCGGGCCGCCATTAAGCGGACCGGCCCGCCCGGCATGGATCGAGACGGCGATGCCGGTAAGGATCAGCACCACCAGCGGCATGACTAGCGATCCCAGCCCGGCCAGCTTCACCTCCGTGGCCTGGATCTTCTTACCCAGGTACTCCGGTGTTCGCCCGATCATCAGGCCCCCGATGAAGACGGCCACGATGGCATATATGAGGATCGTGTAAAGCCCGGTGCCCGTCCCGCCCGGGGTGACCTCGCCCAGCATCATCCCGGTGAGAAGGCCGAAGCCACCCATGGGGGTGAACGAGTCGTAGGACGCGTCCGCCGAACCCGTCGAGGTCTGTGTCGAAGCCACCCCGAACAGGGCCGTGTTGGTGTCGCCGAAGCGGACCTCCTTGCCCTCCATGTTCCCCGTGGGCTGGCTGGTGAGGCCGGCGGCGGCCACAGCCGGGTTGCTCGTGTGCTCGGCGTAGCTGGTAAAGCCCACCCACGTGCCGAAGATCAGCAACATGGCCATCAGCAGGGCCGCCCCGTGGCGGATGCTACCGACCATTTTCCCGAAGGTATAGGTGAGGGCGAAGGGGATGGACAACAACAGGTAGACCGACAGCCAGTTCGTCAACGCCGTCGGGTTCTCGAAAGTGGTGGCCGAGTTCTGGTCCAAGAACCCGCCGCCATTGGTGCCGAGTTGCTTGATGGCCTCCATGAAACCGATCGGCCCCCGGGCGATCGTCTGGGTGACCCCGTTGATGGCGTCATGGATGCTGACCGTGCCCGCCAGCGTTTGCACCGCGCCCTGGCCGACGAAGATGATCCCAGCGACGAAAGCGATCGGGAGCAGTATGTAGAACATGCACCGGGTGAGGTCCACCCAAAAATTGCCGATAGTGGCCGAGTTGCGGCGGGAAAAGCCACGGACCAGGGCGATGGCGGCGATGATGCCCACGGCCGGCGACACGAACTGCTGGACCGTGAGCGCCCCCACCTGGGAGAAGTACGACATGGTCTCTTCGCCGCCGTAGTTCTGCCAGTTGGTGTTGGTGAGGAACGACGCCGCGGTGTTGAAGCTGAGCGCCGGCTTGACCGCTCCGACGTGTTGCGGGTTTAGGGGCAAAGACCCCTGGGCCCGCAGGATGAGGTACGTGAGCCCGAGCGAGACCCCCGAGAAGATGACCAGGGAGGCGGCGTAGCGCGG
>CAYZVQ010000384.1:3083-4550 GCA_964481925.1 uncultured Acidimicrobiaceae bacterium | reverse complement strand
AGCTGATCGAGCCTCCCCCCGTAGCTGGCGTCACCACCCAACTAACGGGCAACCGGGACCGCAGCAGTTTTGACCGTCCCGAGCGAGGCAACGACCGCCGCCGGTTCTCGGGGCCGCCGGGCGGTCAACCAGGTCGTCCCGCTGACCGAGGCACCAGGGGCCCGCTCCACGGCGCCGACGCCTTGAGGACGAACGGCAATGGTCGCGGCCCGCGGCCACCGGTGCAGGGCGGTGCGGGCGAAGGCGCCGCTCACGAGGTGCGCGCTGACCGGGGCGAGCGGAGGGACCGGCCCGACCGGCCCGACCGTCCAGACCGCCCCGAGCGTCCCGACCGGGGCGCTCAGCCCGACCGGACCGAGCGCGCTGACCGGCCGGACCGCGCTGGCGGCCCTGTCCGTCCCCCCCGGCCGGCGACGGGGCCAGGGCGGAGCGGCCCCGGGCGGCCCGGAGCACGCCAGCCGTCAACCGAGGCGGGTAGGCACCTTGACCCCGACGCTGAGGGCCGCGGTACGGCGCAACGTCAGCGGCGCCTGAGCCCCGGCAATGCTCACCGCAATGCCATGTTGGAGGGCCTGCCGGTCGAGCAGCGGCCGATCGCTCAGCAGCTCCTACGAGGCGGGATACCCGCCGTTCGCACTGCGCTCCATTTCGAGCGCGAAAAAGCCAGGGACGAAGGGCGACCTGAGCCGAGCACCGAAGGGGTGCTGGCGCTGGCCGAGTCCCTCGTGTCCAAGGTTAAGGCGGCCGAATGGCGCGACCGCGCCGAGGCTGCTGTCAAAGCCGGCGACGACCTCGTGATGCGCGATCTACGTTCTCTGGTCAACGGATCGGATGTCGCTCGCGACGAAGCATCCCGGGATCTGGTGATCGCCCTGCGCGAGATGCTGGAGAACCGGGTCGAAGCACACCGCGTGTCGTGGGCCAACGAGGTCGCTGTCAACCTCGACGACGGGCACATCGTGCGGGCACTGCGGTTGTCGAGCCATCCCCCCGATCCCGTCGCCCGGTTCTCGGCCGAGCTCGCCACACGTCTTCGCGACGCCGCCAGCACCGCCCTGGCGTCCGATACACCCCCGGAGAGATGGCTGGCCATTCTTCAGGCTGTCGTAGAAAGCCCCGTCCGGCGTACCGTCAAGCCCCAGGGCCTCCCCCACGACCCGGCTCCGGAACTTCTGGACACGGCGCGCCAGCAGTGCGGTCGAGTCCCGGCTCTGGCTCCTCTGCTGGGGCTCAGCGTGCCGCCCCCTCCCGGCCCCTCCCGCCCCGGCCTGCCCATAAAGCCGCCTCCTCGCCATACCGCCAGGTCGGCGCCCAGGCCACCCCGCCCGCCGGCCAAACCCCTAGCCGGTACGACCCGTCCCCCGCGGCCGGCGCCGCCTCAGGAAGCAGCCGCAGCGGAAGCGCCCGCGAAGGAGGCCGTCGCCGAAGTGCTTGAGGACGCCGTCACCGAAGTGCTTGAGGACGCCG
>CAYZVQ010000384.1:0-2983 GCA_964481925.1 uncultured Acidimicrobiaceae bacterium | reverse complement strand
GAGGCCGTCGCCGAAGTGCTTGAGGACGCCGTCACCGAAGTGCTTGAGGACGCCGGTCCGACCGCCGAGCCCGAAATCGTGGGTGCCGGCGACGAGGTAGCCGAAGGGGCAGAGGTCCTAGAGCAGGATTAGATCAGTGCAACGGCCGGTGCATCACTAACAAACGGGCTGTAAATCCGTTGGCCTCGAAGAAGCTTTTTACCGCCCGGCTCCCGGGCAGGGCGCTGGCGTCGACGCCGCTGCAACCTTGGGAGCGGCACCAGGACATCAACGACTCGGCCATGGCCCGGCCGACCCCGGCCCGGCGGGCGTGGGGCACCACGTACAGGTCCTGGACCACCCCTAGACGATCGTCGCCGGGGAGTAGCCGGACCACGCAACTGGCATAGCCGACGACCTCGCCTCCCAGGGCCCCGACGACCAATTGCTCGTCCGCGCCCTCCACCTGGCGCTGGAAGGAGGCCTCCAGGGCCAGGCCACGCCCGTCCAGGCCCAGCAGCACCCGCCCGCCCCTCATCTCCCCCAGTTCCGACACCACCGCCTCGTACAGCATCACCAGGTGGGCTATGTCGTCCGGTCCGGCCGGCCGGATCTCGGGCGGGCCGGCCGTCGGCTCGGGCATCACCCCAGCAGCTGCTCGGCCCGGCTCAGTATCGTCCTGCGCCCCCGCGTCGCCGATTCATAGGCCTGTACCGCCGCTACCTCGTCGTAGGACAGCCCGGCCAAGCGCTGGACCACCTGAGAGGCCGAGAGGGAGTCATAGCTCGGGATGGCCAGATCCCTGGCCCCCGGGGCGTTCCTCGCCGCCGGGCGGTCCGTAGCGGCCCGAGAGGCGGTCCTGGCCCGTGGCCCCGGGGACGCTGACGGACCATCCACGCTGGAGTCAGGCGCGGGCGTTTCGACATGGCGGGGCCGGACGGCACCATTGGCCCCCGCCGGTCCTCGGGACAGGAACGGGATGTTGGGCCCCGAGGCGGCCATGTCCCGCAGTTGGCGGTAACCGTGCTGGACAGCCAACTGTCCGACGGTGCGCGCCAAACCCACTTGGGGGACGAAACGGGAACGGCCCTTGCGGGCCATGGCCGGCATGGCCTCGGCGATGCTCAGCGCCAGGCCCAGCGGCCCGTAGACGGCCAGGTCGAGCGCACGCTCCGCCGGCGATTTCTGGGAGGGAGGCTCAGTCATACGCCCAAGCTACAGCGGCGCGGGCGGGATGGTCGGCCGCCTAGCAGGCCTCACACGCAGTCCCGGCACAGCTGGCGCTCTTTGTCAGCCAGCTGGCTCTGGTGCTTCACCAGGAAACACGACTGGCAGACAAACTCTCCCGGTTGCTTTGGCAACACCCGGGTGGTGGTGTCGCCCCGTTCGTCGCCCTCGGCCTCCTCCTCTTCCTCGTCCTCCTCGTCTTCGTCGTCGTCGTCCCCGGAAACGACGAGGCGCGACTTCAGTATCACGTCGAGGCTCGCCTCTACGTCGTCCCCGTTTTCCTCCTCCTCCTCCTCGTAGTCCTCGTCCTCTTCGGGGGCCAGGAGGGTGTCCCCCTCGACATCGACCTCCCCGACCTCGCTGTCGTCGACTTCGACAACGTCCAGGTCAGCGTCATCGTCGAGGTCCTCCTCGCCTATGTCATCGGCCTCGAGGTCTAGGTCTTCTTCATCGATGTCTTCGGGCAAAGCCGGTCCATCGTCAAGTAGCTGGTCGTCAAAATCATCGTCAGGCATCGGCAGGTTTCCTTCAAAGCACGGTCAAGCACACAAGGATGGCACGTGCCGCGCTTTAGCGGCGGCGGGCATGCTAAGCGAACCCCGGCGTATGCACCAGTCGGCCACCGGTGCAAAGTACACCGCCTCAGCCCAAGCGGTGAGGAACTCTCGATGCAGGGTGACCCGGGGGCCTTTGGTGCCGCCAACGCACACTCAGGTAACCAAAACCGGAGCGGTGCTGAAGTCGTTGTCTACTTGGCTCCCCGGGCTCCTGCCCGAGCGCTGCAAGGTACTTACCCCTGCAGACCTCGGGACCATAATGACGCGTCGCAGGCCGGTGGGCAACCGACGAAAATCTCGTCCTACCTGCGGTTTTGCGCGTAGCGGCTGCTCAGCGGGCCGCAAGAATTCTTCGCCGAAGGGTGGTCGGTGCCGGACCTATCCAGCGCCGCTGGAGCGGCGCGCCTCCGCCCTTCGCTCCGCCTGCAACCGCCCCAGGCTGTGCTCAGGCTCGTCCTCCTCGCCCGTGTGGTCCACGAACCTCATCATCTCCGCCAGAGCACCGTGGCCCGCTTTCTCGGATATCAGGCGGTGCATCTGCTGGCACACGTCCCGGTACTCGGGGTGCCCCTGGGGGGTGGTGCGCAGCTCGAGCATGTGCATGGCGGCGCGAGCGTTCAACTGCACGCTGTAGCGCACCCGGTGGGCCAGGGTAACGGCGTAAGCGGCCACGGTCGGGCCGAAATACTCCCCGAGCGCCTCATAGAGCGCGGCCGAACGGCTCATGACTTCGGCGTAGGCCGGCCCTCCCCCGGCGGCGGTCACCGCGTCGGGCATGGTGTAACCGTGGTATGGGGTGAGGCCCTGCCACTCGATGGTGAGCAGACGGTGCCTTTGTAGGTCTCTGAACGCCCCGTAGTCGGAGACGACGTCGAAACGGTAGCCACACCGCTCCAGCGCCCGCCCGGGCCGGTGGCGGCGGTTGAGCCGCTCTCCGGCGTACTTGTCCATGATCTCGAGGCGCTGGGACAGCGGCATGGCCTGCACCCGGGCGGCGAGCTCCTCCTCGCTCAAATGGCTGTAGGGGTAGAGCATCGCCGTGACCACCTTCACCTCGGCCTCGGGGTCCCAGTCCACCAGCGTGACCTCAGGGCCGGCGCCGGCGGACGGGCTCGGGGCGTCGGCGCTACCGGCGCCGTCTGGGCCGAAAAGGGCGGTGACGAGATCGGCCATGGCGGCGTCGTTATTTTCCCTGTACTTGGACCAGGCGCTCCCCCGGT
>CAYZVQ010000383.1:0-4618 GCA_964481925.1 uncultured Acidimicrobiaceae bacterium | reverse complement strand
CTGTGGGCCTACTGCCACGTGCCCTCGGGCTCGTCGGTCGACATGACCGAGCGGATCGAAGCCCAGATCGAACGCTTCGCGCCGGGCTTTCGTGACCTGGTGCTGGCCCGGGCCACCAAGACGGCGGCCGAGACCGAGAGGGCCAACCCGAACTACGTCGGCGGCGACATCACCGGTGGCATGGCCACACTGCGCCAGACTGTGTTCCGCCCTACGGTCCGCTGGGACAACTACCGGACCTCGTCGCCCGGCCTCTATCTTTGTTCCGCCTCGACCCCGCCCGGCGGGGGGGTCCACGGCATGTGCGGCTACGGGGCCGCGCGCGCGGCCCTGGCCGACATGAGCCGCCGGCGATGAGCGCCAGTCCGTCGGCGATGAGCGCCAGTCCGTCGGCGATGAGCGCCAGTCCGTCGGCGATGAGCAGGGGTGCCAACCTCCCCTCTGAGCACCTGTCATCACCCTGACCACGACACCGGTCATCACCCTTCCGCGGGCCCCTCCGGCGTTCTACCGTTGGCACATGCGTACCGAAGCCGCTGTCACATCGATCTCATGGATACCGTCCGAGGCGATCGCCGGCGCAACCAAGCTCCCTTTCGAGAGCGGTATCGCCCACTATGACGCCCCACCTCCCGATGTCATCGAGGACCTCGAGGAGCTGTGCCAAGCCGACCGTTTCCGCTTTGCCAACCATCTGGAGGCATGGATCGAGGTAAAGGGAGGCCGCATCGTCGATTACGGCCAGTCCGGCCACGGTCTGATCGGCTCAACGACCCTGCGCCTGGGCAGCAGGCGAGCCGTGTTCGAGGCCGTGCCGCTCCCTGACCTCCAGCCGGCCCCCGTCGTGACGGCTGAGAAGGCCACCTTCGTCCAGACTGCCGGGGGCCGCACCGGCGTGCCCGCCCCCCGCCGGGTCCGCAGGGCCCCGTTCGTACAGTTCAGCGCGCCGCTCGCCTGGACCACGCTGGCGCTGGAGGTCCACGTGGACGGCACGGTCGAGCACCATCTTCTCGGGGCCAGCCCCTTCCCCCGCCACTGGATCTACGGCACGGACAACAAGCTGGTCAAAAAGAGCGGCCTGATCGACTTTTCGAGCTGGTACCGCCGGGCTTTCGGAAAGCACAGCCCCTGGGGCGACCAGGACTCTCCCGCGTTCGCCACCGAGGTGGAGACGGCCCTGGAGCGCCGGCTCTCGGTCGAGCTGATGCATGGCGCCACCAAGCCCAAGATCCGCAAGTTCGCGGCCGGGGCTCTGGTCACCGAACAGGGCGAGCCTGGGGACGAGCTCTTCCTCGTCTTGGACGGCGTCGTCCGGGTGGAGGTGGACGGGGACCGGCTGGCCGAGTACGGCCCGGGTTCTATGCACGGTGAGAGGGCCTTCCTGGAGGGGGGCACCCGCACCTCCAGCGTGCGCGCCGTAACCCAGTGCAAGCTGGCCATGGTCTCGGCCGCCGAAGTGGACCGCGGCGCCCTCGAAGAGCTGAGCGTGGGCCACCGGCGCGAGGACCAGTCCTGAGTGCCCGAGGCCCGGGACGTTGACCTTCAGTCCTCGACCATCAGCGTGTTCGTGGCCGACGACAATTTGATCGTGAGGGAGGGCGTCCGCGCCCTTATCGCCCTCGAAGACGACTTCAGCGTGGTCGGCACTGCTTCGGACTACGACGAGCTGGTGGCCAAGGCGTCGGAGCTCGCCCCCCAGGTGGTCGTGACCGATATCCGGATGCCGCCGACCTTTCACCAGGAAGGTATCGAAGCGGCCCACGAGATCCGCAAGCGCCATCCCGGCACCGGGATCGTCGTGCTCTCCCAGTTCGACGACCCTGAGTACGCCATCTCCCTGCTGGGGGAAGGGTCGGCAGGCTACGCCTACCTGTTGAAGGACCGGGTGGCGGAGGGCGACCAGCTCGCCCGGGCGGTCAGGGCCGTGGCCAGCGGGGGCTCTGTGCTCGACCCGGTGATAGTCGACGCCATGGTCCATCCGGTCACCGGGAAGGGCGAGCTGACCTCGACCGAGGAGGAACTGCTCCGCCTGGTGGCTGAAGGCAGGCCCATCAAGGCCATCGCCGCCGCCCACGGGACCACGCCTTCGGCCGCCGCCGCCGCGGTGGAGAAGCTGTTCCTGCGCATGGCCGAGGACGCCAGCAGTGGTGGCCAGAACTCGCTGCGCCGGCTGCGCAGCCTCTACGAGGCCATCGTTAACCGGGAGGAGCAGGGCGAGACTTTGAGCCGGCTCCTGCCCGGGGGCGTAGCCCAGATGCTCCGCGAGCAGGGTTGCAACTTGGGCGAGACCAGGCAGATGGTGGTCAGCGTCCTTATGTCCGACATCCGGGGCTACTCGACCATCGCCGAAAAGGCTGACCCCAGCGTGCTGGCCCGCCAGCTCAACGTCCACCGGGCGGAGATGAACAAGGCCATCATCGCCGTCGGCGGGACGGTCATGCAGTTCGTGGGCGACGCCGTCATGGCCGTCTTCGGGGCCCCGGTGCCCATGGACGACCACGCCGGGAAGGCGGTGGAGGCGGCCCTGGCCATGCACGCGGCCCAGAGAAAGGTGAACGCTCTCTGGCGGGACGAGGGGCTCCCTTTCTTCGAGCTCGGGATAGGCATCACCACCGGCCCCGTGGCCGCCGCCCTGCTCGGGTCGGAGGAACACCTCGAGTACACCCTGGTGGGCGACACGGTCAACCTGTCCCAGCGCCTGCAGCAGTGGGCTGAGCCGGGCGAGACCGTCCTGTCCGAAAACACCTACGCCGCGCTTGCCGATCCTCCACTGGCGGAGGCCTTGCCCCCCGCCCTGGTGAAAGGCCGGGGGACGCCCGTGTCGGCCTGGCGCCTGAGCGCCGCTCCGGTCTCAACCCCAACGTCCGCAGACTGAACTGGAACCGCACTGGGAGGGTTCATGAACGTTATGGAGGCCCACGGCCTGCGCAAGACCTACGAGTCCGAAGGTGCCCCGGTGAGGGCATTGCGCGGCGTCGACATGACCATGGAGCAAGGCGAGTTCGTAGCCATCATGGGCCCTTCGGGCTGTGGCAAGTCCACGCTGCTCAACCTCGTCGCCGGCCTGGACGTGCCCAGCGAGGGCGAGATCACGGTGGCGGGCGAGCCCCTGACCGGTATGGACGAGAGCGCTCTGGCCCGCATGAGGCGGCGCCACATCGGCATCGTGTTCCAGTTCTTCAACCTGCTCGAAGGGATGAGCGTGCTCGAGAACGTCACTCTGCCGGCCGTGATCGCCGGCACCGGCCGTAAGCGGGCCGAGAGCAGGGCGCGGGACCTGCTCGACCTTCTCGGCCTGGCTGACAAGGCCAAGAGCGCGCCCGGGGTGCTCTCAGGAGGCCAGCGCCAGCGCCTGGCCATCGCCCGCGCCCTGGCCAACGCGCCCACCCTGGTGCTGGCCGACGAGCCGACGGGGGCGCTCGACTCCGAGGGTGGCAAGGAAGTCCTCGAGCTCTTCCGCCGCCTCCATGCCGGTGGGCAGTCGATCCTGCTCGTTACCCACGACGGATCGGTGGCCGCCCCGGCCACCCGCATCGTGCACATGCGTGACGGCCGCATAGAGAACGAGGAGGTGGGCGCGGGCGCTTCCGCCGCTGACGCGGCGGTCGTGGCCATGCCGACATGAGCACACCGATAATCGTCAGCCAGCTCGGCGAGATCCGGGAGAACGCCCGGCGCAGCACCGAGGAGGGCGGCCTGCCCCGCACGGCCGAGGCCAAGCCGCTGGCCACCGTCGTATCTCTCACGCTGGCGCTGGTGGCCCTGGCCGGGGCGGCCGGCGCGCCGTCCCTCGACCCCCACGGCAACCTGGCCACCGAGGTCGTGCGGGCCGCCGTCGTGGTCAGCTTCGCCGTCGCCGGCCTGGTCGCCTTGGTGCGCCGCCCGGACGAGCGCCAGCCCCTGGTGGTGCTGCTGGCCGCCGCCCTGGGCGGTGTGGTGGCGGCGTCCGCGGCGCTCGTTTACGTCCATGCCCACGGCGGGACGGTGGCTTCGGGCCTGGTGCCCCTGGCCCGCTTCGGCGAGCCGGTGGCCCTGGCCCTGTTGCCCGTCGCCGCCATGCACATCCTGTTCGGGATCCCGGACGGGAGCTGCCGGTTGAGCCGGTTGGTCGTGGCCGGCGGCTACGTCGTCGGGACCGCCCTGGGCCTGTCCTTGTGGGCCCAGCGCCCCAGCCTGCCCTTGTGGCCGGTGGCCGTGGAGGCGGTGGTGGCCGTGGCCATCGGTGGCGGTGTCTCGCAGCGCCGCTATGCCCGTTCGACGGGGCTCGAGCGCCAGCGGATGCAGTGGTTCGGTTGGGCGGCCGCCATTGCCCTGGTAGTGCTGCTGGTGGCGCTGGCCCTGCGCGTCCTGTTGGACTGGCCCACTCGGGCGCCACTGGTCCTGACGGTCTCGCTGGTGCCCTTCGCGTTCGCCATCGCCCTGTGCAGCACCCGCCGCCTGGCCGGTCGCATCGACCGGATACTGGCCCACACCGTCTCCCTCGCCGGCCTCACCTGTGTGGTGGCGGCGGTGTACCTGGTGGTGGTGGCCGGGCTGGGCAGCACGCCCTCGCGCGGTGAACGGTCCCTGCTCGTCCTGTCGATGATCTCGGCCGCCGTCGCCGCCATTCTCTACGGCC
>CAYZVQ010000382.1:0-4629 GCA_964481925.1 uncultured Acidimicrobiaceae bacterium | reverse complement strand
CAGCCCGTGGTCAGAGGGAATGTATACGCGTCGGCCATGCTCCGGTCTTGGGAGGACCGCTTCGGAGCCAGGTTGCTCGTACTCGGTAACGACACCATGGTGTTGGCCGTGGAACGCTCCCCGGCCACGCGACGCGAAGCGCTGGTGCTGGTCGACGAGCTGGACTGGTTCGCTTGTGAATCGCAAACCAGCCTTACGCCCCGTGAGTACGCCGATAAAACTGCTCGGCTCGCCCGTTTGGACGCTTTGGTGGGACGAATAGTTTGAAGCTCGGGTGGGCGTTTCAGACGCTGGGGGAGCCACGGTGCGGTCGGTAGCGCCCACCACCGATGCGGGTGCGCTCCGTGTAACACGGCACCCTTTATGTAGGGCCGACGACGAGACGTGATTCTGGGTGAGGGACACAATCCGCGGGTTGATAGGCGAGGCCGGATCGGAAGGCTGGATTCTTCGGCCCGGCTGATCACAGCGTGATCACAAACGTCCCATAACTGGCCGGGACGGGACATCACGCCGGCCTCGCCGCCGAAGGCGAAAAGCCTGCTCAGGGCGAACGTAGCGGCACCGACCGGACCGGCCATCACGGCCCCGCTGTGAGTTCGAGTCCTCCAACCGCCACCTGGGTTGACGGAGACAGTTCGCAGGTCAGCGCCCCTTCGTTCAAGGAGCCTCTTGGGGGGTTCGGACGGCGTAGAGATCGACCGTCGGCGCGAGGTTCGGCTCGTCGTCACCGCGCACGCCTACCGTGTAGGCCTGTGAAGCCGAAAGCCCTCCTGGCTGGCGCCGTCACCAACGTCGCTTTTGTGGACGCCCAAAGGCTGTTAGAGGCAATCGGCTTCGAGGAGCTGCGGGTGAGCGGCAGCCACCACGTCTTCGGCCGCGCCGGCATCCCCGAGCAGCTCAACCTTCAAGACCGGGGTGGCCAAGCTCTCCGGCGCGGTTGTCACTGGCCGAGCGCGAAGAGGTGGGAGTGGGCCTGCAGGCCCGTGAGACGTTCACGGCCATAGCGGCCAAGGTCGGCCGGGCGGTCTCAACCGTGTCCAGGGAGGTGGCGGCTAATGGCGGGCGCAAGGACTACCGGGCGTGGGGGGCTCACCGCCAAGCGGAGCAGCGAGCTCGTCGTCCCCAGGTCTCAAAGCTTGCCAACCCCGCCCTGGCTGAGCAGGTGACAGCCTGGTTGGAAGAGCTGTGGTCACCCGAGGAGATCAGCTGTCGGTTGCGCCAGGAGTTCCCAAGCGGTCCGATGATGTGGGTGAGCCACGAGACGATCTACCAGTCACTCTTCGTCCAGGGCCGCGGCGAACTGCGCCGTGAGCTGGTCCGTTGCCTCCGAACAGGCCGCACCAAGCGCCGGCGCCGGGACCGCCTGGATGGCAAACGAGGCCTGCCCTCCATGGTCAACATCAGTGAGCGGCCAGCCGAGGCCAATGACCGCGCCGTGCCCGCGCATTGGGAAGGCGACCTCATCCTGGGCAGCCACGGCCGCTCCGCCGTGGGCACCCCGGTAGAGCGTACGACCCGTTTCCCGCTCTTGCTCCACCTGCCCAATGATCACTCGGCGGACGAGGTCGCTACCGCCATGAAAACAGCGATCGGCGAACTGCCCGCTGAGGGTTCCGGACCCTGACCTGGGACCAGGGTTGCGAGAAGGCCGCCCACGTGAAGTTCAGCATGGACACTGGCATCAAGGTGTTCTTCTGCGATCCCCACAGCCCCTGGCAGCGCGGGTCCAACGAGAACACCAATGGGCTCCTGCGCCAATACATGCCCAAGAGCACCGATCTCTCGGTGCACAGTGCCGAAGAGCTGGCTCGCTTTGCCCGCAGCCTGAACAACCGTCCACGCAAGACGCTCGGATTTATGAAACCATCGGAGAAACTAGCTGAGCTCCTTGCTCTGACGGGTTGAATCCGCCGTCAGGGTGGTCCCATGACGCTGGCAGAACCAGCGCTCAAGTGGTCCCTTCTAGCTGGCAGACGACATAGTGGCACAGGACGCGGAAGACGAGCTGGAACTGCGCCCCAGAAAAGGCCCGTATCGTTACCCGTTCGGAGAGGTCACCACGGCCGCTGTGGCCCATGCCGATGAAAAAAAGCGAGCTCGGTGGCCGTGACCGGGGCCGGGGAATGGCCGGCCAGGACCTCAGCCGCGATGTCCTCTGCGCTAAGGCCGCGCTCGGCCGCCTCGGACGCCAGACTTGCCGCCACCTCGTCGGGGACACGCACGTGCAGTTCGGTCGCAAGGCGCATCGTACCGCCTGACCTTTCGGCCCCCGGGAGGGCCGGTGCGACAACTACTTTGCCGGCTGGGTGCGTGGCCCGGTGCTTTTCGACCGAGACGCGGGTGTAGAGCTTGGTCGACTCGAGTTCTCGCAGACAAGCGGCACCACGCCCACCGGCAGACGACCAACGGCTAGATGGGCTCGGACAACCCATCGATTGCGCGGCCCAGCCCTCTGCGGGCTCTCCTCACACCCTGAGGCACTAGGCAGCCGCCAGTGTTTGGTACCAGAACAAGCGCGTCCCCCTCCGTCTTGAACTCACATGCCAAACCGGGCAGACAAACCTGGGCGCGGCAAAGCCGCCTCACTGGAGCACAAGTACAGCCTCCGAGGTGACGGCACCGGTTGGAGCTAACCCATTAATCGAGCCCCCGCCACCACCACAAAAGCCCTGGTCAGAGCCCTACTCTGCCGGGGCTTCTTCTTTGTCTCGCCTCGACTTCTAACGGAACTTCTAACGTGTTCTAACGACACGGGCTGACACGGACCAGCACCGGCCGGTACAGACCGTGACCAATAGGGAGGGGCTACGCCAAGGGGACCGGTCGAAGCGACGTCCGGCTTGCCACCCTGAGGAGCGGGCCTTCTTGATCGACGAGCGCCTCGATGGCCCGCCACTGGCACATCACTACTTCGAGCTGGGGTGTGCGGGGGTCGTGATGGGGCAGGGCGGGCGCCTGCTCCTGGAGGACACTGCCGGGGCCGCCCGGATAGGTGACGTCGGGGCGGAGGGTGGCGAGCAGCTTGCCTAGCCCGAGGATGTCAGCGTCGAAGTAGGAGCGGACCGACGCAGTCCTCACGCTGCTCGCGCAGAGGTCTCGTAGGCGTACGCCCACCGGGCCTCGTCGGGCGTGAGGTCGAACTGGTCCGCCACCTCCCGAACGACTCGTCTGCTTCGACGTGCTCCCAGATGACCTCGGTGCTGATCCCGCGCACGGCCGGCTTGCCAAAGCGAAGTTCGGTGTCTATGCGCACCGGGGAACCGGGGTCCGCGTGCGGGCGCCACCGCACCGGGATGTCGCGGTCCCATTCGACCTTCTCGATAAACGACTCGGCCGGCGGACCGATGGGCTGACCGTGCGCCTCGACAACGACCGAGCAGCCGAGGTGCTGCTCCCGGACGCGTTCGTGGCCGGCGCCCGCAAGGACGGCGCACCGAACCTGTCCCACGCCTGGGCCCGTACCGTCGACGGCGCTCAGGGCGGCACGTGGGAGGCCTGCCACCTATTGGGCAGCTCGGCCCTGGACGCCTACCGGGGTTACACGGGCCAGTCCCGCTCGCGCCGGCCGACCCACACTTGGAACACGGCCCGGGTGGCCGTGGTCGACCATGGAGGGGCCCTCGCTGACCAGGGCGTGTTCTACCGGTGATCGCAACACCTGAGCCACTCAGGTTGCCGACGCCCTGGCCAGTCAACCCGACCCCTCTATGGCCGCCCGCAGTGACCCGTGGGCCCTCGACCGCCAACTGCGTGAGCTCCTCGCCGAGCATGAGCGCGTACTCTCGGGCCGGCCCGCCGACCGCCAGGACGCGCTGGTCGCCGCCGTTGACGAGATGCGTTCGGCCTCGGCCTGGTCGGGGAGCCTGGACGCCGCCGCCGCTGACAGCGGGCGCCAGCTCGGCGCTGGGCCGGTTGGCCGGCGTGAGCCGCCACGGCCGGGAGCAGCGACAGCTCCTCCACGACCGCCTGGAGGGCGACAGGCGCCGGGCGGCGGCCGCTCGGGAGCGCTACGAGGGAACCGCCGACCGGGTGGAGCGCCTGCGCTTCGGCGCCTGCTCGGCGTGGGATGTCCAAATATAGACCCGCACATAAATGTTCGTTGCTGGCGGCCGCTAATCGACCAGAATATTATGCGTGCCAGGACTCCATCATCATGCTTGGAGCTGAGAGTGCATAATGCCGATTACGAGTGGCGGGGTGGCTGGGTCGCTTCCGTCATTATGAGTGCCCTTGGGGGCCGGCAGCGCTGGTAGCTGGATGGTCCCTGACCGGGACACCGTCTACTCGGCCTGCTGATCGCCATTACTGTGCACGTGCCCCCGTTGCCGGAGCGCAGGTCTATCATCGCACGTATGACCGCAACTCAGGATGAAGGGCGTACGTCATGACTGACAGGATGTATGAACTCCGGGACTCCAACGATGCCAAGGACGACTCCGACGAGCTTCGGCGGCGTATCGCGGACGAGGGGTACCTCTTCTTCCGCCGGCTGATCGAGCCGTCTGCGCTTCTGGCTCTGCGCGCGGACATCCTGGGCGTCATCGGTCGTGCCGGATGGCTCGAGAGCGGGACGGACCCGGTCCTCGGCATCGCGAACATCGACGGTCGATGCACCGAGGGTGACAG
>CAYZVQ010000381.1:0-4640 GCA_964481925.1 uncultured Acidimicrobiaceae bacterium | reverse complement strand
ACAGGACCTCCTCGGGCGTACGCCTCGTGAAGGCCAAGGTAGGTTTCCCCTTTCTATTGACGTCTTGGTGGCAACGGCAGGTTGAGGCCACCGCGGCAGCCCACGGTGGCAGGCCCATGTAGCCAGTTCGTTGCTCCTGTGTGAACTCTGTGTGAACGTCGCAGGCGGTCCACCGGTGAGACCGGCAGGCATCCCGCTCCCGATCTATCGTGTCATAGGGAAGGGCCCCGGCGCACGAGCGGTGCCCAGGCCAAGGAGGGACTGTGGATTCCCAAAAGGACTACGTACTGAGGACAGTGGAGGAACGCGGCATCCGCTTCGTGCAACTGTGGTTCACCGACGTGCTCGGTATACCCAAGGCGTTCAACATAACCCCGGCCGAACTGGAGAACGCCCTGGAAGAAGGCATGACCTTCGACGGCTCGGCCATCGACGGGTTCTCGAGGGTCCAGGAGAGCGACGTCCTGGCCGTACCGGACCCCAAGACGTTCCAGCTGCTGCCTTACCTCTCGGGCGAGGCACCGGTGGCCCGGGTCGTGTGCGACATCTTCAACCTGGACGGCGCTCCCTTCGAGGGCGACTCCCGCCAGGTCCTTCGGCGGGTCCTCGACCAAGCCCGCGACCAGGGCTTTTCCTTCTTTGTTGCTCCCGAGCTCGAGTATTTCTATTTTGCGCAGCCGACCGCCAACGACGGCGGCCTACCGGTACCCCTGGACAAGGGGTCCTACTTCGAGCTGATGGGCAACAACCAGGCCACGGCACTGCGCCGCGAGACAGTTCTCATGCTCGAGGAAATGGGCATCCCGGTCGAGTACAGCCAACACGAGGACGCCCCCAGTCAGCACGAGATCGACCTGCGCTACACCGACGCCATGACGATGGCGGATACGGTCATGCTGGTCAGGGTGGTCGTAAAGGAGATGGCGGCCCGCAAGGGGTTCCTGGCGACCTTCATGCCCAAGCCGCTCGGTGGCGTGCAGGGGTCGGGGATGCACACCCACATGTCGCTTTTCGATGGCGACACCAACGCCTTCTACGACGACTCCGATGAGTACCACCTCTCGCAGGTGGCCCGGCAGTTCATCGCCGGGGTCATCCACCACGCCAGCGAGATAACCGCCATTACCAACCAGTGGGTCAATTCCTACAAGCGGCTCATCGTCTCTCAGCCGGACCAGCCCCTGATCGAGGCGCCGGTCTACATTTCCTGGGCCCAAAACAACCGGTCCGCCCTCGTGCGCGTGCCTCCCATCAAGAAGGGCAAGCGGGACGCGACCCGCATCGAGTACCGTTCGCCCGACCCGGGCGCCAACCCCTACCTCGCGTGGGCCGTGATACTGGCGGCCGGCCTGGCCGGCATCCGGGGTCGTTATGAGCTGCCCAAAGAGGCCTCGGCCAACATCTACCACATGTCGGCCCAGGAGCGCTTGGCCGAGGGGATCCGGCCCCTGCCCGCGTCCCTGGCCGAAGCTCTCGACGCCATGGAACGTTCGGAACTCGTCGCCGAAGCACTGGGCGAGCACGTGTTCGAGTGGTTCCTGCGCAACAAGCGGGCGGAGTGGGCCGCCTACAAAGCAGAGGTGACCCCGTTCGAGCTGCGACGCTACCTCACGGCGCTGTGATGCGACCGGTCCCCGTCGCGAGGCGACTTATCCCCGAAGGCAAAGGCAGATAAAGCGTGGAGCCCCTACTGGTATTCCCCGACCCCCCGTCGTCGGCGGTTAGCCAAGCGTTGGGCCTGGCCAGTTACAGCTGGAAGGCCGTCAGCTCGCTGGCCGAGGTAGAGGAGACTGAACCCGACGATGGCTGGTCCGGTGGAGTGATCTGTGCCGACGAGCAGCCCGACGCCGCCTTCGCCCTCTGCCGGGCGCTGCGCAAACGGGACATACCCTTTTCCCCGCTGCTCCTGGTCCTGTCGGTCCAACAGCTCGGTGCGCTGGAATTGCGCGAAGACCTTTTCGATGACTTCTGCGCCACGCCGAGCGACCCTCGCGAGCTCGAAGCCCGCCTGTCGCACCTGTTCTGGCGCACGGGCCGGGGCCTGCGTCCCGAGCTGGTGGAGTACGGACCGCTCGTGCTCAACCTGGAGACCTACCAGGCCTCAGTGGCCGGTCGCCCCCTCTCGCTGACCTTCATGGAGTACGAGCTGCTGAAGTTCCTGGCCACACACCCGGGCAAGGTCTTCACGCGGGAAACGTTGCTCTCCCGGGTGTGGGGCTACGAGTACTACGGCGGTGCCCGCACCGTCGACGTGCACATACGGCGGCTCCGGGCCAAGCTCGGCGAGGAGCATGCCAACGTCATCTCGACAGTGCGCTCGGTCGGCTACCGCTTCGGCCAGAGCCGCTGGGCCCTCTGAGGCCCGCAGTCCTCCGGTGCAGCGTCGAGTACCCGCCCCTACCCTCGCGCCTACCCGGCTCTAACCCGCCAGCGGCTCCGGACGGTAGGCCCAGGCCTCCACCTCGAAACAAGCCCCCATGGGCAGGGCGGCCACGGCCACGGCCGAGCGGGCCGGGAAATGGTTGCCGAAGGCACGGGCGTAGACCTCGTTCATATCGGCAAAGTCCGCTATGTCCGTCATGAAGACGGTCGTCTTGGCGACGTCCCCCATGGCCGCACCGTTACCGGCCAGCAATGCGGCCAGGTTGGCGAGGGCCTGCTCCGCCTCGGCTCTCACACCGCCGGGGACGAGGGCCCCGCCGCGCAGCCCGACCTGGCCCGAAACGATCAACCACGGCCCTGCCAGCACCACAGGCGTGTAAGGCAGCGGGCTCATCGGGCTGCCCGTGCCGGGCGCAGCGCGATGTCGACGCCGCCGGCCGCCGCTCTGTTGTCCCCGGCCGTGCTCAGCTGAAGGATTGGCCGCAACCGCAAGTACGGGTAGCGTTGGGGTTGTTGATGGAGAAGCCGGCCCCCTGCAAACCGTCCTTGTAGTCGAGGGAAGCGCCAACGAGCAAGGAAGCGCTGGCCGGGTCGATGACGACCTTGACCCCATCGGTGCTGGACTGCACGTCGTCGTCGGCCAGCTCCGAGTCGAAGAACATCTCGTAGGAGAAGCCCGAGCAACCGCCGGGGCGAACCGCGACACGTAGGAACAGCTCCGCGTTGCCCTCCTGTTCGAGCAGTTCGCTCAGCTTGGCTGCGGCCACGTCGGTCAGGACGAAGGTCTCAGTGGGACTGGACGTCGAAGTTGTGCTCACGGGGCCTCCTGCACGAATTGTGGACTGGGGACATGGTACAGGCTAAGGGACCGTTCTCGACGCCGGCCCGACGGCTCCGACGCCGAGAGCCCGCCCGCCGGGTGGGCTGGGAGGCGACGGTCCTTGGCCGGATCGACCGTACGATGGCGGCATGGACGCGACGCCGCTCACCGAAGCCGCCGTGCGGGACGCCCTGAGGGGCGTGGTCGACCCAGAGCTGGGCGATAACATCGTCGACCTGGGCATGGTCGACGATGTCAAGATCGGCCCCGGCGGCGAGGTCGTGGTCCGGGTGGCGCTCACCACCCCGTCCTGCCCGCTGCGGGGCCAGATCAAGGCAGAGGTCATGGCCAGAGCCGGCGCCCTGACGGGCGTCAGCGCGGTCGACGTCGTGACCAGCTCGATGGGACCGGAGCAAAAAGCCGCCCTCATGGCCAAGGCGCGCTGGAAGGCGAGCCAACGGGCGCCCAAGACAACCGTCCCCGCCCGGGCCCGAGTGCTGGCCGTATCGTCGGGCAAGGGCGGCGTGGGCAAATCGTCGGTATCAGTCAACCTGGCCGCCGGGTTGGCGGCCCGCGGTTACGTGGTTGGCGTCCTCGACGCTGACATCGCCGGCTTTTCCGTCCCCCGGATGCTCGGCGTCAGCGGTCAGCTCGAGGCGACGAGGGACCCCGACGACCCTGAGCGCAAGCTGATCCAGCCCCTGGTCCGCCCGATCGGTGCGGGCGAGCTGCGCATCGTGTCCATGGGCTTTCTTGCCGGCGAGGACGACGCGGTCATGTGGCGGGGCCTTATGCTCAACCGCGCTCTTCAGCATTTCCTGGAGGAGGTGGCGTGGGGCGATGTCGACTACCTCATAGTCGACATGCCCCCGGGTACCGGGGACATCCAGATGGGCCTAGCCCGGATGTTGCCCAGCGCCGAGGTGCTCGTAGTGACGACCCCGGGGCAGACGGCGCAAAAGGTCGCCGCTCGCGCCGCCACCATGGCCCGCAAGAGCTACTTGCGGATCGTCGGGGTGGTCGAGAACATGAGCGCCTTTCGTTGCTCTCATGGCGAGACCTACGAGCTCTTCGGCCACGGGGGTGGCCTGCGCCTCGCGGGCGAGATAAACGCACCGTTATTGGCCAGCATCCCCCTCGAGCCCGCGGTGGCCCGAGGTGGGGACAGCGGTGAGCCGGCCGCCCTGGACCAGGACAGTGAGGCCGGAAAGGCCTTCTCCAACCTCGTCGCAGCCATCATCGAGCGTTGCCCCGTCGTGCAGATGACAAGCTGTTCAGCCCGGGTGCTGGAGGCCCTCGGAGCCCTGGAGAGGACGACGGTCCCGGTGGCTCCGGCGAGCTGAGCCGGGCTTCTGACGCCGGCGCTGCCCCCGACCGGAGCAGCGCGTCCATACCAATCCATGCATTTGCGCTGAAGGACGACCTCATAACGCTCTGC
>CAYZVQ010000380.1:2645-4649 GCA_964481925.1 uncultured Acidimicrobiaceae bacterium | reverse complement strand
GTCGATCACCAGTGCCAAGCAGCAGCTGGCGGCCACGGTGCAAAAGGACCAGCAGTCGATCACCAGTGCCAAGCAGCAGCTGGCGGCCACGGTGCAAAAGGACCAGCAGTCGATCACCAGTGCCAAGCAGCAGCTGGCGGCCACGGTGCAAAAGGACCAGCAGGCCATCACGAGCGCCAAAGAGCAGCTGGCCACCACCCTGCAAAAAGACCAGCAGGCGCTCACCAGCGCCAAGGAGCAGGTGGCCACCACGGTGCAGAAGGACCAGCAGGCCGTTACCAGCGCCAAGGAGCAAGTGGCCACCACGCTGCAAAAGGACCAGGAGGCGCTGGCCACGGCCAAGACCCAGTTGGCCACCACGCTGCAAAAGGACCAGCAGTCGCTGGCCACAGCCCAGACCCAATCGGGTTCGACGGCCCAGAGCGCCCAGCAGGCGGTCACCAGCGCCACGGAGCAGCTGGCCACCACGGTGCAAAAGGACCAGGAGGCGGTCACGACGGCCAAGCAGGGCATGGCCACCACCCTGCAAAAGGACCAGGAGGCGGTCACGACGGCCAAGCAGGGCATGGCCACCACCCTGCAAAAGGACCAGGAGGCGGTCAACACCGCCGACGCCAGCCTGAGCTCCACGGAGCTGAAGGACCAGCAGTCGCTCCAGCAGGCCCAAGCCCAGGTGACGGCGGCGCAACTGCAGCTCAGCGAGGCCAACACGGGCGTCAGTTCCGACCAGGTGGGCGAACCGTCCCAGGTCGCCTCCGACCAGGCGACGGTGGCTGTCGACCAGGTGAGCCTGGCTCAGGCCAAGAGCAACCTGACCGACGCCAGCCTGACCGCGCCGATCGCCGGGACGGTGGTGGACGTCAACCTCTCCGACGGCCAGTCCGTAACGGCGGGGGCCACGACGGTCAGTGCGGCCAACGGTTCTTCTGGTTCCAGTGCCTCGACCAGTAGTTCGACCGGCGCCACCTCCACCGGAGCGGCCTCTTCGGGGACCACTTCCAGCTCGGGGAGCTCGAGCTCCAGTTCGGCCCAGGTCGTCATAGAGCCCGCCGGGACCTATGTCGTGGACGCCGACGCGACGACGGCCCAGATCGGCGACGTCCAGGACGGCGAGCAAGCCGTCATCACGCCAGTCGGGGGCACCTCGACGTTCTACGGCATCGTGTCCAGCTTCAGCATCTACGGCTCGACCAGCAGCGGCGTGACCAGCTTCCCGGTCACCATCTTGGTCACCGGCAGCTCCTCGGGCCTTTATCCCGGGGCTAGCGCGGACGTCGAGCTCGTCATCCGCCAGGTCAACAACGTGCTGGTGGTGCCGACCAGTGCCGTCCACACCGAGGGTACGTCGTCCTACGTGGACATCCTGAAGAAGGGCAAGGAAGTGCAACAGACGATCACCGTGGGTGCCACCGGTGAGCCGTACGACCAGATCCTCTCCGGGCTCAAATCGGGCCAGGAGGTCGTCATCGCCTCTCTCAGCTCGACGGTCCCGTCCGGTACGAGTGGCTCGACCACGCGCGGCCTTGGCGGCGCCGGCGGCTTCGGCGGCGGTGGAGGCTTCGGCGGCGGTGGAGGCGGGGCGTTCACCCGAGGTGGTGGTCTCGGGTGAGCCTTCCCAACTACACGCCTGGCGCACCGGGCCCGGACTACCCGCCGGCGCTGGGGTCTCTCAACGGGCCGGTGCACCAGAACTCCGTGCGCTCCCCCGTTCGCCCCCTCGTCCAGTTCGTGCGGGTCTGGAAGACCTACACGGCCGGCTCGGTCCCGGTGCACGCCCTCCGGGGCGTCTCGATCTCGGTCTACCCGGGCGAGTACATATCGATCGTCGGGCCCTCGGGCTCGGGGAAGTCGACGTTCATGCACATCCTGGGTTGCCTCGACGTGCCCACCTCCGGGCGCTACTACCTGGCCGGCACGGACGTGAGCAAAATGGACGAGGAAGCCCTGGCTGAGGTGCGCAACCGTCGCATCGGTTTCGTCTTCCAGCAGTTCCACCTCCTGCCC
>CAYZVQ010000380.1:0-2545 GCA_964481925.1 uncultured Acidimicrobiaceae bacterium | reverse complement strand
CGCTCGAGCGCCGACGTCCTGGCCATGCTGGACGCGCTGCACAAGACCGGGCGGACCATCGTGCTGATCACCCACGAACAGGACGTGGCCGAGGCCGCCGAGCGCATTATGCGCTTTCGTGACGGCAGGTTCCTCGATGCCGAGGGGAACGCGGCATGAGCTGGTTGGACACCGTGCGGTCGGGTTTCGAAGCCATAGCGACCCATCGCCTGCGTTCGAGCTTGACCGTGCTCGGCATCCTCATCGGGATAGCGGCCGTGATACTCACGGTGGGCCTGGGCGAAGGGGCCACGGCATCGGTCAACTCGGCCATAAACAGTCTCGGTACGAACCTGTTGATCGTCACCCCGGGCAGCACCACCACCGGTCTGGTGAGGGGCGGGTTCGGTTCGGCGTCGACGCTGACCTATGCCAATGCCCAGGCGTTGGCCAACAAGATCGACTGCCCCGACATCGCCGGGGTGGCGCCCCAGGTCGAGAGGAGCGAGACCCTGGTCGCCGGCACCGAGAACTGGACCACGTCGGTTTACGGGTCCACCACCGGCTACCTGTCGGTGCGGGACCGCTCGATGGCGCTGGGCTCGTTCTTCACCACCCAAGAAGTCAACAGTGACGACAACGTCGTCGTGCTGGGCCAGACCACGGCGGAAGAACTGGGCCTTTTCTCCCCCGTGGGCGAGACCATCGACATCGGGACCGTCCCGTTCACGGTCATCGGCGTCCTCAACAGTGAGGGCAGCTCCGCCACCACCGACGAGGACGACCTGGCCGTGGTGCCCATCACGACGGCGCAGGAAGTCCTGACGGGTTCATCGTCGGTCTCGACCATCTACCTCTCGGCGGCGTCGAGCTCGACCATGGGCGCCGCCTACAACGAGGCCACCGACGAGCTGCTGTCCCTCCATGGCATAAGCGACCCGGCTGATGCCGACTTCTCCATAACGTCGCAGGGGTCGATACTCCAGACGGCAACTTCGGTGGACAACACCCTTACCATCCTGCTGGCCGGGATAGCGGCTATATCCCTGCTGGTCGGAGGAATAGGCGTGATGAACATAATGCTGGTATCGGTCACCGAGCGGATCCGCGAGATCGGCCTGCGTAAGGCGCTCGGCGCCACTCCATCGGTGATCCGGCGCCAGTTCCTGGTCGAGGCGTCCACCCTCGGCCTGGTCGGGGGTCTGGTGGGTGCAGCATTGGGTGTCGCCGGCGCCGAGGTGCTACCGCATTTCATCTCCAACAAGATCGCCATTTCCCTTCCCGCCACCCTCGGCGCCATTGCCGTGGCCATGGTTATCGGAGTCGTCTTCGGGGTTTACCCCGCATCCCGTGCTGCCCGCCTGGCGCCCATAGAGGCCCTGCGCAGCGATTGACCCGTCCCGTTTGCAACAGGAGGAAAGAAACACAATGGATAAGACTGTTCGGCTGCTCAACCACGCCCTCCGTCCCGCCCTCGTGGTCGGCACCCTGGTGGCCGTATCGCTCGTGGCCAGCGCGCCCGTGACAGCGGCAAGCAAGACGAAGACCACGACCGCTGCTGCGACGGGCGCGCCCAGCTTCACCCCGGCCGCCACGGGGACCATCGCCAGCATCCTCGGCCAGAGCCTAGAGGTCCAGGGCACGAGCGGGCAGACGACCGTCGAGCTAACGACCAAGACGGCCATCACGGCCACCGTGCCCCTCGATCTTCGCGACATCAAGGTAGGGACGTGCATTTCCGCCACCGGCACCAAGGGCACGGGGGGCAAGGTCGACGCCACCCTCGTGACCGTCACCGCGGCGGTCAAAGGCTCCTGCGTCGAGCGTGGCGGGTTCGGCGGCGGCAGCGGCTTCCGGGGAGGTCCCGGGGGCGGCTCCCCGCGCACGACCGGCACGGTCCCGGCCCGGTTCAGGACCACCAACGTGTCCGGGGCCTTCGGGAAGGTGACCAAGGTGTCGGGCTCGACGATCACCGTCGAGGGCATCAGCTTCGCCGGTTTCGGGGGCCGTCCGGCTACGGGGACGGCAAAGCCGACGACAACGCCGAAGGCCAGTCCTCAGTCAGTGGTCGTCAGCTCCAAGACCACCTACTCCAAGACCGAGAAGGTGACCGCCGGGGCCCTGAAGGTCGGTGAGTGCGCCAGCGCCTTCGGCAGTACCAACGACATTGGCGTCGTGAGCGCCACCCGGCTGACTGTTACCCAGCCCGTCGACGGCAGCTGCACCAGCGGCTTCGGCTTCCGGGGCGGCTTGCGCGCTCCGGCGGGAGCGGCGTCGTGAGATCGCCCTTGTGCGGGCGGGCCATTTCGGCCCTGGTCCTCGTCGGGGCCGTGCCCGTAGGGCTGAGCACGGGCACGGCCGTACTGTCGGCGGCCCCGGCTTTGGCTGCGGGCCAGGAATGCACGGGCACGGGGTCTCCGTCGTTCGTGCTCACCGACCTGGCCGGGACCCCCCAGAGCGCCAAGGTGGAGACTGCTTTCACCACCCCCCTGGAGGTCCAAGTCACCGAGAGCGTCGGCACCAGCAGCTGCCCGGCCGCCAACGTGGGCGTCGAGTTCACGGTCTA
>CAYZVQ010000379.1:3377-4653 GCA_964481925.1 uncultured Acidimicrobiaceae bacterium | reverse complement strand
GCCAACGAGACCGAAAGTGCCAACGAGACCGAAAGTGCCAACGAGACCGAAAGTGATGGCCCGAACATGACCGCAACTGCCATGGACCCCTTCTCCTTGATGCTGGACTTCCGCTCGGGCGCGCTTTCCCCGCATACGTCACGTACCGAGCGTCACCTGTCCGACATGAAGGGCTCGTATTACGCCGACGAGGCGGCGCTGGAGCAGCTCGTGCAGGGCGGCGACCCGCTCGTGTACGAGGTCCTCCAGTACGACGTCCCCGAAGAGGTGGGCCAACTGATCTGCTGCACCACCGTCCTGCACCCCGGCACCGTCGGTGACGAGTACTTCATGACCAAGGGCCATTTCCACTCGGTGAGGGGCACGGGCGAGCTGTACCTCGGGTGTTCCGGCCACGGCTACCTGTTGCTGATGACTGAGGACGGGGGCCGGTCGGCGTCGCCCATGGGCCCGGGCACCGTCGCCTATGTCCCCCCGTACTGGGCGCACCGGACGGTCAACACGGGCGACGAGCCCTTCGTGTTCTTTGCCGTATACCCGGGCCAGGCCGGCCACGACTACGGGACCATCGCGGAGAGCGGCTTCGCCCAGCGTGTCCTGCGCACGCCCGAAGGCCCTGTTCTGAGATGACCGGGACGGCGCCGTTGTCGTGCTCGCCGCCGCTACGCCCTCTGCCCGAGTGCGTGGTGGTGGTCACGCCCCGTTCGTTCGGGATGCACGACCCGGGCCTGCGCCGGCGCCTGGAGGCCGAGGTGGGGGAGGTCCGCTACCGTCCCGGCCCGCTGGCGGCGGCCGAACTGGTCGAGGCGGTCCGTGATGCCGACGGCCTGCTGGCCGGGCTGGACCACGTGACCGACGAGGTCTTCGCCGGTGCCCCGCGCCTGCGGGTGGTAGCCCGCTACGGGGTGGGAGTGGACCGGGTCGACCTGGCGGCGGCGGGCCGCCACGGGGTGACCGTGACGATAACGCCGGGCGCCAACGCCAACGCCGTGGCCGAGATGACGGTGGCTTTGCTCTTCGCCCTGGCCCGGCCCCTGGTCGTCGGCCATCAACGGGTCGACGGGGGCGAATGGCCGGCCCTCAGCGGGTTCGAGCTCGCCGGGCGGGCCCTGGGCCTGGTGGGCCTGGGCCGGATCGGCTCGATGGTGGCGGCCAAGGCCGCCGGGCTCGGCCTGCGGGTGCTGGCCTACGACCCCTACGTGGCCGCCAGCGGCAACAGGGCCGCCACCGGGACTGGGACCGCCACCGGGACTGGGACCGCCACCGGGACTGGGAC
>CAYZVQ010000379.1:0-3277 GCA_964481925.1 uncultured Acidimicrobiaceae bacterium | reverse complement strand
CCGCCACCGGGACTGGGACCGCCACCGGGACTGGGACCGCCACCGGGACTGGGACTGGCGGCGGCCACGTGACCATGGTGGACCTGGCCGCTCTGGTGGCCGAGTCCGACTTCGTCTCCCTCCACGCCCCGCTCACCGACCAGACCCGGGGCATGGTGGACCGGGCGCTCCTGGAGCAGATGAAGCCCGGGGCCGCGCTCGTCAACACGGCCCGGGGAGAGCTGGTCAACGAGGCCGATCTGGTATGGGCGCTCGACGAAGGCCACCTGCGGGCGGCCGCCCTCGACGTCCTCGCCACCGAGCCGCCCGGGCCCGACCACCGCCTCCTGCGGCGCCCCGACGTGCTGGTGACGCCGCACATGGGCCCTCACACGTCCGAAGCCACCTCGGCCATGGGGGCGTGGGCGCTCGACGACCTTCTCGCCGTCCTTTCCGGCCGAGCACCGAGGTACGCGACATGAGCACTTCAGCGCCATCCCCTGGCGGCGCCGCCGCCCGCACCTTCACCTTCATCGGTGTGACGACGGGCAAATCGGCCATCATGCGCATCTTCCCGGCCTGGGCCGAGCACCTCGGCCTCGGCGACGTCCGCATGGCCGGCTGCGACCTGGCGCTGCACGCCCCGCCCGAGCGCTACCGGGAGGCCGTCGAGGTCATCCGCTCGGGCCCGTCGGAGTTGGGGGCCCTGGTCACCACGCACAAGATCGACCTGTTCGCGGCGTGCCGGGACATGTTCGATTTCGTGGACCCCTACGCCGAACTTTGCGGGGAGGTGTCCTCCCTGTCCAAGCGCGACGGCCTGTTCCGGGCCCATGCCAAGGACCCGATCTCCTCGGGGAGGTCGTTGGACGAGTTCATCGAGCCGGGCTACTGGGCCTCGGGCGGGAGCGGGGACGGGAGGGCGGACGGCCCCGAGGTCCTGCTCTTCGGCGCCGGCGGGTCCAACCTGGCCATCACTCTGCACCTCATGAGCGGCCGGGCCGCCCCGGACCGCCCCCGTCGGGTCGTGGTGGTCAACCGCAGCCCGGCCCGGCTCGAGTCCATGCGCGCCGTGCACGAAAAGCTCAACGCGCAGCACGGCGAATTGAGCGAACAGGTGAAGGTGGAGTACGTCCACAACGCCGACCCGGCCGAAAACGACCGCCTCATGGCCGAAATGCCGCCGGGCTCACTTGTCGTCAACGGGACGGGCATGGGCAAGGACAGCCCGGGGAGCCCGGTCACCGACCAGGGCGTGTTCCCTGAAAGGGCCCGGGTGTGGGAGCTCAACTACCGGGGGGAACTTGACTTCTTGCACCAGGCCCGGCGTCAAGAGGCTGCCCGGGCACTGTTTATCGAGGACGGCTGGCGCTATTTCGTCCACGGTTGGACGTGCGTGATCGAGGAGGTCTTCGACGTACCGATGACGCCCCAAGTCGTGGGCGAGCTTTCCCGCATTGCCCTCGGGCTGCGCCGCGCTTAGTCAGAATTTCCGTCAGGGAAAAGAAAACCTAGTATAGGAAAGAAGGGGTTCTCATGGAGATCGGGATCGACAGCTATTGTTTCCACCGGTATTTCGGAGAGATTTACGCCGGCACACAGAGCGACCCGGGCACGCGGTGGCGGATGGAAGACGAGTTCTTGGACTTCGCCCTAAAGCAGGACGTCGGCGAGATCGCCCTGGAGGCGTGCTTTTTCGATGCCCTGGACGACGGCCTGTGCGCGGAGATAAAAGCCCGCCTCGACGAGACCGGCGTGGACCGGGTACTGGGCTGGGGGCATCCCGAGGGGCTGTGGGGCGGCGACAGGCCCGACGAACTCGAGGCCCTGAAGCGCCACCTCCCCCAGACCCGCAAGCTCGGCTCGACCCGCATGCGCATCGTGGCCGCCAGCATGAACTATGCCAAGTCGCCCCGGGAGGAACTGATCGGCAAGGTCATCCCCTTGCTGGCCGAGGCGACCAAGGCGGCCGAGGAGGAAGGGGTGGTGCTCGCCCTCGAAAACCACATAGATTTCACCTCCCGGGAGATCGTGCGGATCATAGAGGCCGTCGGTTCGCCTAGTCTGCGGGTCAACTTCGACACCGGCAACTGCCTGCGCCTGTTCGAGGACCCCGTCGACGCTGCCACCAGGCTCGCTCCTTACACGATCTCGACCCATACCAAGGACATCGCCACCCGGCGCAAGGGCGGCAGCCCCTCGGACAACTTCACCTGGTGGCCGGCGTGCGTGGCCGGCGAGGGCGTCATCGACATGCCAGGGGTGGTAAAAGCCTTGCAAGCCGGGGGCTTTGACGGCTCTCTCAGCCTGGAGGTCGACCTTATCGGTGAGCAATGGTCGATGTTGGCCGAGGAAGAAATCGTGACCCGGAGCCTCGCCTATCTCCGCACGCTGCTCCCCGGCGCGCCGCGTTCCTGAAAGGCCCGGACCATGCCGTTGCATACCGCTCCCCGCGATGAACGCCCCGCCATCGGTTTTGGCCTGCTCGGTTACGGGTTTATGGGCCGGGCCCACTCGCACTCCCTGCACAGCATCGGGCATATGTGCTGGCCCTCGGCCGCCCGCCCTGTACTCGTCGCCGTGGCCGGCCGTACCGAGGCCGGCGTGGCCGAGGCGGCCACCCGCTATGGGTACGCGTTGTACACGACGGACTGGCACGACATGATCTCCGACCCGGCGGTGGACGTTTTCGACAACGTGACCACCGATGCCGCTCATGTCGGGCCCACGTTGGCCGCTATAGCCGCGGGCAAGCACGTCATCTGCGAAAAGCCGCTGGCGTCCACCGCCGCCGACTGCGCCCACCTGTACGAGGCGGCCGCGGCCGCCGGGGTCAAGCACCTGGTGTGTTTCAACTACCGGTTCTTCCCGGCGGTGCGCCTGGCCTGGGAGCTGGTCCACGGGGGCGAGCTCGGCGAGCTCTACCAGGCTCGTTTCCGTTACTCCCAGGAATGGCGGGCGGCGCCGGGGCCGCTGCCCAGCGCCGCCGGGGCGCAGGCCATCATCGCTTGCCACGCGGTGGACCAAGCCCGCTTCCTGTGCGGGGAGATCACCTCCGTCCAGGCGTCCATATCGAGCCCGGTGACGACGCCGGACCGCCTCTACCGGGGCGGTCCCATCGACCAGGACGATGTGGTCGCCATGGTCGCCCGTTTCGACAGCGGGCTGCTCGCCACCATCGACGCCTCGCTCGTCGCCCCGGGCCGGCGCAACCACCTGGCCTGGGAGCTCAACGGCTCGCTGGGCAGCGTGGCCTGGAGCCTGGAAGACCCCAATATCCTCAAGGTTTACCGCACCA
>CAYZVQ010000378.1:0-4659 GCA_964481925.1 uncultured Acidimicrobiaceae bacterium | reverse complement strand
CGGCGATGGTGTTCCAGAACACGCGCTCCATGGCGTCGGCGTAGCGGGCGCGTCCAGTAGCCAACAACAGCCGCCAGTTCCACTGGAAGCTGGCAATGGCGGCACAGGTCTCGGCATAGGCGCGGTCGCCGGGCAGCTCGTAAGCGTCGCCTATCGACTCGTCCCGGTGCCGGGAACCGTGCGCCCCCGTGATGTAGGTCTTGGTAGCGAACAAGTCCTCCCAGATGGCCTCTGACGCCCCCAGGAGCCCTTGATCGTGGGCCTCGACGGCGACATCGACGACGCCTGCCTGCAAATACAGCTCCCGCACGGCATGGCCCGTGGCCAGCACCCGCTCCCGCACCGGTGCATGGTGCAAGAAGTACGACAGGGGAAAGCGGCGGTCGCCCAGGAGCCCCGAGCTAGGCAAGGCCACGTCCGCCCGCCCCCGGAGGCCTACCTGCCGCTGCGCGAGCCGGAGGGCCCGAGTGTCGCCGGTCAGGCGGTAGAACTCGACCAGGGCCGTCTCTACTTCGGGGTGGCCGCACACGCCCACTAGTCGCCCGTCCCTGTCGTCCAGGGAGAACGTCGCCAGCAGGTGCCCGAGGAGCTTGTTGGCCACCTCGAACAGCTCCGGGGCCCGGTCGGCCCGGCGGTTGGCCACCGCCGCCTGCAAAAAGTGGCCAGCACAGTAAAGTTCGTGGCCCCAGCGCAAGTCGTGCCAGGCCAGCTCGGGGTGTTGGCCCTGGAACCAGCTGTTCAGGTAGCCGTCCTGGCGTTGGGCCCGACTTACTAGCCCAGCTGCCTCGCTAGCGAACTCCTCCACGCCGCTGGGGAGGCCGCGACGGCTGTCCCACGCCACGGCCTCCAAGACCTTGTAGACGTCGGAGTCGGAGAAATGCATGCCTCGGTGCGGCTCGGTGCCCCAGATGCCGGCGGCCACGCGCTCCAGGTTGGCCACCGCTCCTGAGCTGTAGAGGCGCTCGATGCAGTGAGGGAGCGTGCGGGTGCTGTTGCGCTGTTGCCAACGGCCCAGTTCGCCCCCGCCGGAGAGCACGACTTCGTCCACGCCGAGCGGCCGCCAGCGGACCATGGCCCCGGCCGTCGGGCTCATGGGCCCTTCGGCGGGACCGGCTGAGCCCGAGCGTCGAACCGGCTCTTGGGCAGCTGTATTGCCGCTTGGCCCCATGACCCCCCTCCGCGTCCTTCAGCTGGCGCGACTAACCGCCATCTTTCGCTGTTCCCCCAACGGTGCGCTTGCGAGAGGTAACGTTACTCCCAACCTTGGCGGCGTGCAAGGATGCGTGCTACAATTAAGGTGTAAATCTGGCAGATATAGGGGCCTGCAGATTGCAAAAGCGCTTACTCGTGACGGGCTCGCCGCCCTCCAGCGGGTTCCCGGTGGAGCCGCCATTGTCCCGGCCGGCGACCCTCACCGAAGTGGCGCGCCGGGCCGGGGTGTCACTCACCACCGCGTCCAAGGCCATAAACGGGCGCGACCGCATTTCCGACCTGACCCGTAAACGGGTACTGCGGGCGGCCCGGGACCTGTCGTACTCGCCCAACCAGGTGGCCAAGAGCTTGGTCAGCGGGCGTAGCAGCATCATCGGGGTGCTGCTGCGGGACGCGACGGTCCACCGCTTCGCCATGCCCATCGTGATCGGGGCGCAATCGGTGCTCGAGCAGCGGGAGTTCTCGGCCATCATTGCCGACGCCCGCGGGGTCGAGAGCCGCTTGGCCGACCTGGCCGTCACGCTCCGCCAGCGGCACGTGGACGGCCTCCTCGTGGTCGGCGACAACCAGAGCAAAACCCCGTCGATAACGGCTGTAGCCAAGATCCCCTGCGTCTATGTCCACGGCACCACCACCAACCACCGAGACGTCACCCATGTTGAAGACGACTTCACCGGGGCGACCCGGGTCGTGGACCACCTGGTCGAGCTAGGCCGGGCGCGCCTCGTCCATATCACGGGCCCGGAGAACGCGCCCGCTGTGCAGCAGCGTGTACAGGGGCTGACCCACGCCCTCAGTGCCCACGGCCTGAGCCTCGTCGGCAGACCCCTCTACGGTCCCTGGTCCCAGCGCTGGGCTCGTCAAGCGGCTGGGCTGGCGCTGGCCGACGCGCCCGACCTCGACGCCATCGTCTGCGGCTCCGACCAGATCGCCGCCGCCGTGCTGGAGGCGGTGGTGGCCTCCGGCCGCCAGGTCCCTGAGGAGATAGCCATCACGGGCTACGACAACTGGGCCGTCTTCGCACAGGAAACTGACCCGGCCCTGACGACCTACGACATGGGCCTGGAGCGGCTGGGAGCGGCGGCAGTGAGCGACCTTTTCACCATGATGGGGGGCACCCGGCTGGGCGGCGGCACCCGCCACCACGAAGGGGTGTTGGTCGTTCGGGGGTCGACCGACCCCCGTCGCTCCTAGCCATCGCGCTTTCCTCGATTTGGCCCTCCCGCAATCGACGCGTCTACTCGGCGAGGAGTGCCTCGATCGAGGGCCGCCAGCCGGTGCGAGACGCAGGTTGCGCGCCTTTGTTGCTTGGCCGGGATGGCTACGGCGGGTGGCGCGCCGGCATGCTTGGCCGCGCCTTCCCGCCCAGGGTCAACGAGGTCGGGGGCCCTACACTGAGGGCGTGCCGGTTGCCAACCGGGCTGCGACGGGCAACCTGCCCGCGGAGCCCACCAGCTTCGTCGGCCGACGCCGATTGCTGGCCGAGGTAAAGGCGGCGTTCGCTGGTACCCGTCTCCTCACTCTGGTGGGGCCCGGCGGGGTGGGCAAGACCCGCCTCGCGTTACGCGCCGCCGCTGACCTGCAACGGACCGTGCGCGACGGCGTGTGGCTCGTTGAACTTGCCGGCCTGGACGACCCTCATCTGGTGGCCAAGGCCGTGATGAGCGCCGTGGGCCTCGTGGACCAGTCAGGACAGTGGCCGACCTCGGTCCTGGTGGCGCACCTGACCTGCCGCGAGGCAGTTCTCGTTTTCGACAACTGCGAGCACCTCCTCGACCCGATCGCCGTACTGGCCGATGTCATCCTGAAGGAAGCCCCCGGCGTCCGCCTGCTGGCCACCAGCCGCCAGCCACTGGGGATCTCGGGCGAGCGTGTGGTCCAGGTGCCGTCGCTCACCCTGGTCGACGGAGCAGACGGCGAGGCGGCACAAGGTTCGGCGCATTCAGAGGCGGTGGCCCTTCTCGTAGAGCGGGCGGGAAATGCGGGCGTCCAACTTGAGGTTAACGACGCCAACCGCCAACTGGTGACCGATCTCTGCCGCCGTCTTGACGGCATGCCCTTGGCGCTCGAGCTGGCCGCCGTGAGGCTAAGGACGATCGGGTTGGACCAGCTGGTCGAGCGGCTGGGCGACCGCTTCGCGGTCCTGACCGGTGGCAGCCGGGCGGCGCTGCCGAGGCAACAGACACTCAAGGCCACCATCGATTGGAGCCACGACCTGCTGAGCGCCTCCGAAGCCGCGGTGTTGCGCCGGCTGGCCGTTTTCCCCTCCGACTTCGGCCTCGGTGCCGCCGAAGCGGTGGCCAGCGGTGAAGACGTGCCCCGATCGTCGGTGCTTGAACTCCTTTCTGGGCTCGTCGAAAGGTCCTTCGTGGCCCGGTTGGGCCCAGCCGCCAGCGCCCGCTACCGGCTCCACGAGTCGATGCGCGAGTACGCCCTGCTCAAGTTGCGCGCCGCTGACGAGGAGGCGGCGACGGTCAAGGCCTTCGTAATGCTCTACTCCAGCATCTGCCAGGCGGCGCGACGGGCGGCGCACTCACCTCAGGTCGTCGAGTGGCTCAAGCGCCTCGACGAGGAGGCCCCCAACCTCCGAGCGGTCCTCGCCCATTGCCTCAACGGCCCGGACCACCCGACCGGGCTGTACATGGTGGGTTCGCTGGGCTGGTACTGGGCGCCGCGGGCCACCAGTGAGGGCATGTACTGGCTGGACCTCTTCCTTAGCGACCGCGAAAGGGACGCACCCGAGCTGGCGTACGCGCTGTTCGCCCGGGGCGTCGTCGCCGTGGTGCAGGGGGACTGGGGGGCTGCCACCCAGGCACTGGCCGACGCCGAAGCCAAGGCACGAGAGGTGGGCGACCTGGCGCTGCTGGCCCGGGCCCTGGCCGTATCGGCACGGGTCCGCGCCGTGAGCGGCGACTTTGAAGGTGCACGGGCGCAAGCCGACCAAGCGGCAGCCGTTGCCCTTGGCCTTGACGACCCCGGTGCCGACGCGGCGGTAACCGCAACTCAGGGGTTCATTGCTCAAGTCGACCTGGACCTCGTAATGGCTCGTCGGGTCTACTGCGAGTCCTTGCCCCGGGCGCGGGCGCGCGGTGACCTCAACTCGCTCATTTATGTCCTGGGGTACTACGGCTTCACAGTGCTCGGCAGCGGTCAAATCGATGAGGTGAGGCCGGTGTTCGAGGAGGCCCTCGGGCTCGCCAGACTTCTCGAGAACCGCGATGCCACCCTCTATCTCCTTTACGGGCTGGCCTGCCACGACGCCATGGTCGGCCAGCTAGCCCGGGCCGCCAGGTTGCTGGGTGCGGCTACCCACCTCCAGGCCGAGACCGCCGTGCGGCTCATCCCGCAAATGGGGCCCTTGCTGAGCCGGGCGCGCCAGACAATCGTCACGTCGCTGGGGGCGAGCGCGCGGGAGTCCGAAGCCGACGTTGGCCGGCTGATGCCGAG
>CAYZVQ010000377.1:0-4660 GCA_964481925.1 uncultured Acidimicrobiaceae bacterium | reverse complement strand
ACCACGAGCCGGAGGTTGGAATTGATGAACTGGGTGGTGGCGTCCTCGCCGGCCATGATCTCCTTGCGGAGGTCCCGCTTCTGGCGGGGGGTCAGACCGTGGGTGGTGTCGAGCTGCTCCTGAGCGGCTTGCGCGGCCTGGATGACCTGTCCCAAGCGCATCTCGTCGGCCTTCGTGAGCAGGGGGAAGCTCCCGGCCTCGTCCAGATAGAGACCGAGGAGGTCGGGACCGGCGCCCATGGCGCCCCTGGCAGTGCGGCGAGAGAAATCGTTCATTGTAACGAAGGTAACGTCCCAGCTAGCGGGTTTGTTCCATAAGGAACGGCAATGTGGCACATGCCACAGCTCCCGGCCCCTTTACTACCCGCTTCCTGCGGCAACACACCTCGTTTGCGCTGATTGCGCCGAACAATTCACCTCGGCTTAAGCTTTCCAGGCTCCTCTCGCCAGACCACTGTACCCCTGAAGACGCCAATAGTGAACGCCAATAGTGGCGAAGCGACAGAAAGTGGTGGAAACCGACCTCGGACGACCTGAGGCGGGCACCAGGACCTCAACCCCGCTCGGCCACGAGGCCCGCTCGGAGGGCGGCCAGCAGCACCCCGGCGGCCAACGCCGCCGTACCTGCCCGCAGGACGTGGGGGCCGAGGCCCACATGGCGGGGCACGGCCCCCAGCTCGTCGTCCGTCCATCCCCCCTCCGGGCCCACCAGCACGGTGGGCGCCGACAGGCTGATGGGAGCGCCCCCCGGGACGGCCAACGCCACCGGCGCGGCTCGCGCCCCGGGGCCCGCCGGCACCAGGTCGGCGAACGGCACCGGCCCCTCCACTTCGGGCAACCAGGCTCGTCGGCTCTGCATCGCCGCCTGGCGGGCCACCTCACGCAACCGGTCCAGCTGGCGCTCCTGCTTGGCTGTCGGCCACCGGGCCACACAGCGGGCCGACATCACGACCACCACCCGGTCAGCGCCCGCCTCGGTCAGCCTTTGCACGGCCCATTCGGGCTGGTCGCCCTTGGTCAGGGCGAAACCTACTGTCAGCAGCGGCGTCGGGCGGGGGTGGCGGACGAGCGGCGCCACCGGCTCCAGCACCGGGCCCCCGGCCCACTCGCACACCTGCACGCCTCCGTGGCCGTCGGAGACCGAAACGGCTTCGCCCGGGCGCAGTCGGAGCACCCGTGAGAGATGGTGGACGTCGTCGTCGGCCAGGGCCGGCCGGGCTTCGGATAGGTCGTCGACGAAGACGTGGGCGGCCAGCCGACGTGCGCCTTGGTGCCTGATCTCGCCTGGCAGGCCGCCCGCCGCGGCTGGGCTACCCGTCCCTGCCGGGCTACTTGAAGGCACTGCGGATGCGCGACAGGAAGCCTGGCTCGGGGGGAGCCACTTCCTCCCCACGCTCGGCCGCAAACCGGCGCAGGAGCTCTTCCTGGGACGAGGTCAGCTCCGTCGGCGTCTCCACCAGGCACGTGACGAGGAGGTCGCCCCGGCCCCGGCGCTGGAGGTGGGGGACCCCCTTGGCCCGCAGCCGCATCTCGTGGCCGGTGGGGCAGCCGGGCGGGACGACGATGTCCTCCGGGCCGTCGAGGGTCTCGACCTCGAGCTGCGCCCCGAGGGCGGCCTGGGCCATCGTCATGTGCAAAGTCGTGCGCAGGTCGACGCCGTCCCGGGTCAGGGTCGGGTGGGGCCGGACGCGTAGGTGCAGGTAGAGGTCGCCGGGGGGACCGCCGCGGGGGCCGGCCGCGCCCCGCCCGCTCAGGCGCAGGGTGGCGCCGTCGTCGACCCCGGCAGGGACGTCGACGGTGTAGGAGCGGTCTTCCATGCGCCGCCCCTGGCCCCGGCAATCGTCGCACGGGGTGGGGACTTCGTCGCCCGTCCCGCCGCAGCGCGGGCAGGGGCTCGAGGTGACCATCTGGCCGAGCAGGGACTGGCGCACCCGGCGCACCTCGCCCCGGCCCCCGCAGGCGGTGCAGGTAGTGGCCGTGGTGCCCGGGCGCGAGCCGGTGCCCGAGCACGTCTCGCACAGGGTGGCGGCCCGGACGGCGACTTCCTTCTCGGCGCCGAGGACGGCCTCGGCGAACTCGAGGTCGAGGATGGCTTCGAGGTTTTCGCCCCGGGGCGGGCCCGAGCGCGGCGTGGCGCCCCGGGCGCCGAAGGGGTTGCCCCCGAAGAACGCCTCGAAAATGTCGCCCACCCCCGCCCCGCCGAAACCCGAGAAGGGGTCGCCGGCCGCCGCCCTGGGCCCGTCGGCGCCGAACATGTCGTACTGGCGGCGGCGCTCGGGGTCCTTCAGGGTCTCGTAGGCGCGGTTGACGAGCTTGAACTGCTCCTCGTTGGCCTCGGCGGCGGCGCCGGCGTGGCGGTCGGGGTGCAGCTCCCGGGCCAGGTTCCGGTAGGCACGCTTGATCTCGTCCTCGGTAGCGCTACGGGTCACGCCGAGGATGGCGTAATAGTCCTCTCCAGCCATCGTCAGCTGGTGCTCCTTTGCCTGCCTGAGGCGGGAGAGAGCCCTTGGTCGCCCTCGCTCAGCGCCTTACTGAGCTTCTTAGAGACTATGGCCACCGCGGCCAAAGCCTGGTCGTAATGCATCCTCGTCGGTCCCAGTACCCCGACCGTGCCGGCCCGTTCGCCGTCGACTTCGTAGGGCGCCACCACGACCGAACAGTCGGCCAGGGGGGCCAGGCCGTGCTCGGTGCCGATCGCTACGGTGAGGCCCCGGTCGAGGACGTCCTTGAGCAGGGTGACCAGGACGTACTGCTGTTCGAGGATGCCGAGGACCGACCTTATGGTGCTGACCGCCTCGAAGGCGGTGGCCATGCGGGCGGCTCCCCCGACGAAAACGTGACTGGTGCCGACCTCAGGCACCGGGCCCCGCAAGGCCTGGAGGGCGGTGGAGGCCAGCGTGTCCACGGCCGTGTCGCCGGTGGGGCCGGGGTCCCCGGTCTTGTCGAGGGTGGCCCCGACTTGGAACGAGGCGGCGGCAGCCGAAGCCCTCCCCACCTGGGCGTCGGTCAGTTCGACGGGCAGTTCGAGGGCTCGTCGCTCCACGGCGCCGTTGCCGAGCACGGCCACGACCAGGACAAGGCGGGCGGCCAGTTTCACCAGCTGCAGGGACCGGACCCGGCCCGGCTCGGGCGCGCTCGGGGCCACGACGACGGCGGCGTAGTCGGTGACGCTGGAGAGCAGGCCGCTCGTCTCTGCCAGCATGCGTTCGATCTCACCGTGGGCCCGAGCGAAAAACATCCGTACAAGCTCGGCTTGGGGCGCGCCCAGCGGGGCGGGGCCGGAGAGCGAGTCCACGAAAAAGCGGTAGCCCTTGTCGGTCGGCACCCGCCCGGCGCTCGAGTGGGGCTGGAAAAGGTAGCCGTCCTGCTCCAGCACGGCCATCTCATTGCGGACGGTGGCGGGCGACACGCTGAGGTCGCCCAGCTGCGCGACGTACGCCGAACTAACCGGTTGCGCGGTCTTGATGTGGCATTCCACCACGGCACGCAATATGGCGGCTTTGCGGTCGTCCAGCATCTCTAGCACTCAAGGTTACCGAGTGCCAGAGGTACACCTGTGACGCAGGGCTCCCACCTGGTAGGACACGAGCGACAGTAGGGGAAGGGTGCCGGGCCCGAGCACGCCCTATACTGCTAGGCGGCGTGACGACTGGTGACGGTTGCATTTCTGCCGCCGGTCCTGTCGTCATCGTCGACTGAGCCCCAACGGCCTCCACCCCGGCGACCTACCGCGCTGAAGCGCGACCTCGACAGGTGTCGGTCTGGTCCGGCCAGATAATCCTGAGTAAAATAGTCATAATTCGGCATTCGCAACTTGGAGGTACGGTGCCCAAGCAGCTCATTAGCCCCCACGGCGGGGCGCTCGTCAACTTATCCGTCACGCCTGACCGGGCGGCTGAGCTGAAGGCACAGTCTCGCAACTGGCCCTCGTGGGACCTGCTCCCGCGCCAGATCTGCGACTTCGAGCTCCTGGCCAATGGTGGCTTCTCGCCTCTGCGCGGCTTCCTCGGCCAGGAGGACTACGAGGGTGTCTGCGAACGCATGCGCCTGGCCGATGGCACGCTGTGGCCCATCCCTGTCACCTTGGACATAACCGAGGAAAGGGCGGCCGAGATCGGCGTCGGCGCCAGTCTGGCCCTGCGTGACCCTGAGGGCGTGATGCTGGGCGCCCTCCACGTCAGCGACCTGTACCGGCCCGATAGGGACCAGGAGTCCAAGCTGGTCTTCGGCACCACCGACCGGGCTCACCCGGGCGCCGCCTACCTGCTCGACCGGTCGGGCCCGGTGTACGTGTCCGGCCAGCTCGAGGTGCTGGTCGCCCCTGCTCACTACGACTACAAGACGCTGCGGCTGAGCCCGGCGCAGCTGCGGGCGCGTTTCGCCGAGCTGAGCTGGGACCGGGTGGTCGCTTTCCAGACCCGCAACCCCATGCACCGGGCCCATGTCGAGCTGACCCTGCGGGCCGCCCGCCAGATCGAGGCCAACCTGCTCATCCATCCCTCGGTGGGCATGACCAAGCCGGGCGACGTCGACCACCACACCCGGGTGCGGTGCTACCAGGCCGTCATGGGGGGCTATCCCCACGCCACCGCCACCTTGTCCCTGCTGCCCCTGGCCATGCGCATGGGCGGCCCCCGGGAGGCGGTCTGGCACGCCATCAT
>CAYZVQ010000376.1:0-4663 GCA_964481925.1 uncultured Acidimicrobiaceae bacterium | reverse complement strand
GGCGCTGGTCGGGCTCGTGGTCGCTTTAGCCGTCAACGACCTTTGGCCGCTGGAGTTCTTCCATGTGGTCGGAGGAGGCCTGTGGACCGGCATCGACCTGTTCCTGGGCTTTATCATCGGGCCCGTGCTGGGCCGGATGAGCATCCCCGCCCGGGTCGAGTTCTCCAAGCGTTTCATGCCGAAAATGGTCCTGCTCATGCCGACCCTGGTGATAATCACCCTCACCGGCGGCTGGCAACTGGCGAGGCACGTCGGCAACCTGGCGTCTTCCAGCCCGAACCACGCCTGGATAATCGCCAGCTTTGTCGTGGTAGGCGTCATGGCCATAGTGGCGTTGGGCATCCTGGAGCCGGCCAATCTGGCCGTGTTGTTCGAGCTCAGGAAGCCCGTACCCAATGGCGCCCTCATCGGTAAATTGATGAAGCGCTTTATCTATACAGCCGGCGTCACCGGTGCCATGCAGGTGGCCACATTAATGATAATGACGCATTTGGCGGCGTCGTGAGCGCCCCGTCAGTACACGGAGCGGGCCCGACGGAGGCGCCCCCGGCCCCCGCCCTGCCGCCCGTGGCCCACATAGCGGTATTGTCCATGGCCCTGGTAATAGCGGGTGGGATCTACATGGGCTCCCACTTGCCGGCCAAGGCGTCCCTCGGCGTCCCCATCGGGTTGCTCGTGGCCTCGGGCGTGCTCGTGCTGGTCAACGTGGCCCAGTTGGCCCGCCTGCGGGAGTTTTCCTGGTCCACCTTCCGCCTGGTCGGTAAGTGGGCGCTGGTGGCCTACCTCGTCATCACGGGCCTGCTCGAGTACGTCTTCGTGCTCGACGGCACCCGGGGTTCCGCACTCGTCGTTTTGACGGTCAGTCTCGCCATCTTCGCCGTCGACGTACCGGTGCTGCTCGCTTTCTCTGTGGCCCGCTACCAGCCCGTAGAACAGAGGCGCTAAGGCGTGTTGGCGCCGAGGGGGCCGGAGCTCCCGCGGCGGGAGGGTGCCGCCGGGGCTTGGCCGTCGACCAGGAGCCCGTCGCGCAGGACAAGGCTGTTGGTGCGCACCGCCGGCACCCGTTTGCCCCGCAGGACCACCCCGGAAAGGTTGAGCGGGTCGGCCGCCGACAGGCGCACGAGCTCGTCCTTGCGTTCGCTGCGCCGGACATGGCGGAGCAGGTCCAGCGCCTCGGGCAGGGCGTACTGTTCGCCGGCGAAGCCGTTTACGAACCGGCCGCCTCTGACCAGGCCCCTGGCCTCGAACCGGCGCAGGCTCCAGAGGATCTCCCTCCAGGGCACGGCTAGGTCTTCCTGGGAGACCAGGTCCCAGAAGACCACGCCCCAGCGGGCCAGCAACTGACCGGCCATTTGTTCGGCCAAGTCGTCCACGGCCATCGTCAGCTGACCGGTGTGGGCGGCCGCGGCCAGCAGGGCCCACCGGCCCTCGCCGGGCTGGCGGATAGAGCGGGGCGTGCCGGGACCGGACCGTAGCCCCAGCCGGCGGCGTTCGGGAAGGTGCCGACGGGACCAGGCCTCCCGGTGGGAGAACAGGGCTCTCACGGCGGCGAACCCGTCCGCCGTCACGATGCCCCGCGCCACCAGGTCCCACAGCCCCTCCTGCACCTCGACCGGGAGCCTGCCGGTGGCTCCGGGCAGGTCCGAGGAGAACATGGCGCCGTTGGCCCGCAAAGCGTCGAGCACGTCTCGGGCGGCCCCGTGCGTCGGCTCTTCGGGCGACGCTTCGCGGCGCGCCGCCAGGGTGAGCCAGGGCAGCTCAGAGCGCAGGGTAAAGGTGACCGGGGTGGCGCGCGAAGGGGTCGAGGCACCCCGCCGGGGTTGGCCGTCCACCTCGGGCGCCCGCAACGAGAGCCGGCCCCAGCTCACCTCGCCGGACAGGCACAGGTCCTCCAGCCAGCGGCGCTGGTAGTTGTCGACCCGGGCCGGGAAGACAGCCTCCTCCCAGGCCCCGGCGGCGACCTCGAAGCCCTGGAGCTGCTCGATGACGGCCAGCAGGCCGGCCCTGCCCTGCAGGCGCGTGCCCGGGGCCACATGCTGCCAGCGCAGGAGGAACCTCATGAAGTCCTGCGGGCTGAGGGGCTCGACCTCCCGCCGCTGTCGGCCCTGGGTGTAGCCGTGGATGCGGGCCAGCAGGTGGCGGGCGCACCATTGCTCGGCCTCGCCCAGCTGCGGGTCGAAGCGGCCCCTCATGGCAAAGCCCTCCCCCTCGAGGCGGGCCAGGCCGACCTGCGCCCGGCTGAGCGGTAGGGCGCAACGGGCAGCCAGACTGCTCACGGTTATCGGGCCCGTGAGCTGCAGGTGGCCGCGAACGGCGAGGGCGGCGGCGACGTCGGCGTCAGGCGGGGCGTCGTCCTGGCCCCGGTTGTCCACCCGACGCGACGGCTCCAGGCGGTAGTCGGGCTGGAAGCGCGCACCGGGGAAGAGCGCCTCGGCCCACGGCCGTCGCTCGGTCGCACACCACAGCGAGGACCGGTCGCCGTCCCCGCTCCCCTGGTCCGGCGCCGCCGCCACGAGCACCTCCATGGCCCGCCCGGTGCCCACCAGTTGGTGGAACCACTCCCGCCAGTCCGCCTGAGGGCGATGGACCAGGGTCGACAGCAACAGGTCGTGAAGCTCGTCCGGGCCGCGCAGGCTCGGGGCCACCTCGGCCCGCACTTTTTCCAATGCGGCGGGGTCAAGGCGCGACAGGTCCCTCGCCTCAACGGGCAGGCCCCGGCGCAGCTGCACCTGGCGGGAACGCCTCTCCTCCAGCGGGGCGTCGTCGAGGTACGTGTACGGTTGCCCGTTGACTATCTCGTGCGAGAGCACGGAGGGCTCCACTGAGTCCACGAAATGGGACCGGACCGCGCCCGAGTGCAGGCGGGTGACGAGGTCCTTCAACCCGTCCACGTCCATGGCCTCATGGAGGCAATCGTCGAGCACTTGGCGAACTATCACGTGGTCCGGCAGCTGGATGGGGCCGGGGGGCGTGTTCTCCTGGCAGGCGGCCAGAGCGGGGAATATCGCCGCCATGAGGTCGTCCGCCTCCATGCGCTGGACGGGCAGGGGATTTTTCTTGCCTCCCCGGAAGCGCAGGATGGCCAGTGAGCGGCTCAGGTCCCAACGCCAGCGGGAGGCGAACATCGGCGACGCCAGCACCGCTTGTTCGAGCGTGGCCTCGACGGTGTTGGGGTGCAGGAGCCGCACTGCTGACGAGAGCGGGAAACTGTGCTGCGGGCCCAGCGACAATATGACGGCGTTGTCACTGGCCGCAGCCTGAAGCTCGAAATCGAACGTAACGCAGAACCGTTTGCGCAGGGCGAGCCCGAAGGCCCGGTTCACCCGGCCGCCGAAGGGCGAGTGGACGACCAGTTGCATGCCGCCGCCGTCGTCGAAGAAACGCTCGAACACCACGTCCTGTCCGGTCGGCAAGACTCCCAATTGCTCGAGCCCCGTTGACAGGTAGGCGACTATCTGGTCAGCCGCCCGCCCCGGGTCGTCGCCCAGCCCGCAGCTTTCGCGGACGAAAGAGACGGCGGCGCCGACGCCCTCCTGCTTCAGTTGTGACTCGACACCGGCCCTGAGAGCGGAAACCTCCTCTGAGAGCTCGGCCGTGCGGGCCGGGGCTTCGCCCACCCAGAACGGGATGGTGGGCCGGGCGCCCTGCGCGTCAGTCACCCTCACCTCGCCCGGGGTGACACGGCGGATGCGCCAGGAGTGGGTGCCGAGAAGGAAGACGTCGCCGGCCATGGACTCGATGGCGAAGTCCTCGTTGAGCGTGCCGACCACGGTCTCTTCGGGCTCGACCACGACCCGGTAATCGCCGACTTCAGGAATGGCACCCCCGCTGGTCAACGCGGCCAGGCGAGCACCACGGCGCGCCCTCAGGACCGAGTTGACCTGGTCACGGTGGAGGTAGGCCATGCGTGGCCCCCTGCCGGTGGGGATGCCCTCGGCGGCCAGTTCGACGACGGCGTCGAAGTCCTCCCGGGACAGGTGCTCGTACGGGGCGGCCCGGCGTACCAGCTCGTAGAGCTCGTCCTCTTTCCACTCCTCCTCCGCTGCCACCTCGGCGATGACCTGCTGGGCCAGTATGTCGAGAGGGGCCAGGGGGGGCAGGACGGCGTCGAGACGGCCTTTGCGCACGGACGCCAACAAAGCGGCGCATTCGACCAGTTCGTCCCGTGTTGTCGGGAAGATAATGCCCTCGGGCACGCCGTGGCGGGAGTGGTTCGAGCGCCCCACGCGTTGCAGGAAAGTCGAGATGGCTCGCGGGGAACCCACTTGGCAGGCCAGCTCGACGGGCCCGATGTCGATGCCGAGCTCAAGGGACGCCGTCGCGACCAAGGCGCGCAGGTCGCCCGCCCGCAAGCGGGACTCCGTCCTCTTGCGCCTGTCGGCCGAAAGGCTGCCGTGATGGGCCGCGACCTGGTCCGGGCCCAGGATCTCGCCCAGGAGGTGGGCCAGGCGTTCGGAAAGCCGGCGGGTGTTCACGAACACCAGGGTTGTGCGGTGGCCCTTCACGTGGGCGGCGATGCGCTGGACTATCTCGCCGAGTTGCTCTTGGGATAGGACGGCAGCCAGCTCTTCGTCGGGCAGCTCCATGCTCACCCGTAGGGCGCGGCGGTGGCCGCAGTCGACTATTTCGACGTGGCGACCGGCGGGCGAGACGAAAGGCCCGG
>CAYZVQ010000375.1:0-4713 GCA_964481925.1 uncultured Acidimicrobiaceae bacterium | reverse complement strand
GGTAGAGGTGGGCGGGCTGGCCGGTGCGGGGGTCCCAGTCGAGCTTGCGGCCGTAGACCTCGACCACGGTCCCCGAGCTGTCGAAGATGGGCACGACCACGCAGCCGTTGAAGTGCTCGTGGCCGCTGGAGCGGAACACCCCGAGGCGCTGCAGCCGTCCCCGCAGCTCGGCGCCATCCTTGCGCTGCCTGGTGGGCAGGCGGTAGGACAGGGTGCGGTCAGCGTGGCCGAGGCGGAAAACTTCGATGGCCTCAGGGTCGTTGACGCGCCGGGAACGCAGGTAGGCCAGGGCCTCGGGGGGCGCCGAGGAGGGTGGCGTGGTAGTACTCGGCCACCTGGGCCAGGGCCTCGGCGTCGCCGGCGTCGCGCTCAACGGGAGGAGCCAGGCGCCGGACGCTGGAGCGGGCGGGGGCGGGGCCGGAAAGCGGGCGGCCGGCCTGTCCGGCTCGCAACAGCTCGACGGCGTGGCGGAACGAGACGCCCTCGGTGCGCATCACCCAGTCGAGCACGGAGCCTCCCGCCTGGCACGCCCCCAGGCAGTGCCACAGGTTCTTGGCCGGGCTCACGACCAGTGACGGCTCCCGGTCGTCGTGGAACGGGCAGCGGCCCACCAGATCCGAGCCGGCTTTCTTCAGCTCCACGCCCGAAGCGGTCACGAGGGCCTCCAGGGCCACCTCCTTTTTCAACCGCTCCAGTTCCTCATTGGCGATACGGGCCACTGCCTCCCCCCGCTCAGCTGGCCCGGCCCGAGAGGGCGAAAGCCGCCGAGACGGCGACCCGGGCGGTGGTGAACCGCTCGGAGATCTCCTCGACCAGCGCCGAGCGCAGCAGCGTTTCGTCCAGGCACTCGCCGGCCACATCGACCACCAGGTGGAAGCGCATGACCGCCGGGCCCTCGCCTTGGGCGCACAGGTGCAGCCCGGGCCCGGGGCAGTAAGCGGTGGCCGGGGGCAGGGCCGCCAGCTCTTCTTCAGAGAGCGCATGGGGGTCACCGGTGGCCTCCCGGTACGCGGTGGAGATGGCGGCGAAGGCCTCCCCGGCCCAGCACCGGGCGTCGTCGGTGGCCAGCACCAAGCTGACGTAACCCCCGCACGCCAAGGCGACTTCGAGCGCCAGGCAGCCGTCGGCGTCGGGGTAGGCGAAGGGGGCTTCGGTGCCGTCTACGGGCAGGCGCAGCTCGATCGGTCCGGCAGTGGTCCGGGCAGTTGGCATGGTGGTCCTCCTCGGTGTGCTGGGCCTGGCCGAGAGCAGCCGTCTCGCCGGCTGCCGAGCGTCCTCCAGAAAAGTTCCTGTGACTGTTGTGCACAGAACCTATGACATACTTGCATGATAGTCAAGGACGGTGTGACTAGAGCGTCAAGGGAGGAGGCCGCCGTGGGGACAGAATGGCTCCGTTACGAAGAGCAAGGAGAGCCGTCCATGGCACTGGCCGACAAGGTCAAGGCTTTGCGCAACGAGCAGGGTTGGTCGCAAACCGAGCTGGGCGAGCGCATAGGCGCCGACCCGGCCCAGATCAGCCGGTACGAGAACGGGCGCATCACCCCGTCGGCCGACGCCGTCGCCCGCCTGGCCGAGGTCTTCGCCGTGTCCTGCGACTACCTGCTCGTAGACGACGCCCCCCGCCGGCCGTTCCGCTCGCCCGAGGACGCGCTCGGCGACCACCTGGCGGACTTCGCCGAGCTCGGCCCGGCCGACCGGGAGCTGGTGGTCCGCTTCATCGAGGCGCTGGTCACCAAGACCCGCCTAAAGCTGCTGGCTGGCGGCGTCAGCTGAAGGTGCCGGCACTACAGTCCTGACAATGGCGAAGAAGCGGCCGAGGCTGACAAGCATCGGGGGCTTTGGCTTCGGGGCGGGATGGGACTGGGCCACCACCGACGGCGAGGTCGCCCGCCGCCTGGTCGTGTTCCTCGAAGACCGTCGGGCGCTCACCCAGGACCACCACCGCGAAGACGTGGGCTACGTCGTCGAGTCGGTGCTACGGATCCGTGAGCAGCTGACAAAGACGCTCCAGGAGCTGGCGCCCAAGTCGGGCGCGGACCACTCCGTGCGGGCGATGAGGGACGCGTGCCTGCTGTTCTTGGACCGGGTCGACGGTCACCAATGGGCCCAGCCCGAGTTCTTCGTCGCCCTGGGCGAGCTGCGGGCTGTGTTCGCCATCTATGTGCGGGCGCTGGCCGAGCGCTATGACATCGACGTCCACGGCCCCTTGGGCGGCCTGCTCTATGCCGTCGGTGCCCCAGAGGAGCTGTCCGAAGCCGCACCGGGGAGCCCTGGGGAGACCTGAGCCCCCGGCAGTCCATTACGTCCCCTAGGACAACACGGCGACGCCCAGGACGGGCGGCGCCGGGTCGTCAGCCGGCCGGAGGCCGGTGCTCTTCGCCAGGATGGCGCTCGGCTGTGACCGACGTTCGAGATGCCCACGCGGGGTTCAACGCGCCGTTCCACTGCTCGCAGTGAAACTGTGTGGGAAATGGACATGGCGGTTGGGGGCCGCGGGTTTGTGACTTCACAACAGGGCCAGGGCAGCCTCGCCCGGTTACACTCTCGGCACCCAGGCAAAACCGTTTCGCTCGGTTGGGGCCAGGGGCACACCTAAGGTCGCGGTTGACAGACCGCCGCGCCTCATGCATGCCGCCACTGCTCGTTGAGAACCTCGGTCCCACGACTCACGCTGGTATGGCCACAACCGTCTCGGGGAGGAAAGTGGTATAGGACTTTAGGCGAGCGCCTGTCATTAAGGCGCTTGTCTCCAAGTGGATCCACCGTCGAAAGAAAAGATGGCAACCCATCCGCCTCCAGTAATCGCGACGGCAGAACATTGCTCAGTCGCACGGCACGACATTGTGACCACTTGAGCCAAACCCCTAGGTAGTGCAGCGTAAGACCATGACCGACCTCCCGTCTTGGTGATTAGGACGGCACCCGACGCGGGCCGGCCTTTCTCTGCACGTATGCCGGCCACAACGCAATGGTCCACCGCTGGGCAGGCCAGCTTGGTGGCCACGATGGTTGGCGGTATGGCCCTGGCAGACCACGATGGCGCGTCTGCGGACGCTAAGAGCAAGCTCGGGGGCCCGGTCCCGCCGGTGGCGCCGCCGTTCAACACCCAACACTGCCCGCTCACGCACGATACTCCGAGTAGGTAGTCCGCGGTCGGAAGCGGGGGTTCGGCGGTCCAAGAAACACCGCCGTCGGAACTCGTCACCACAACAGCGGGCGAGCCACCTGCGGCGACACAGCGCCCTTGCGTAACGCATGAGACACCACCAAGGACGCCTTCACGAGCCGGTGCTCGGGCGGTAGACCACGCCGCACCTCCGTCGGAGGTATACGTGATAGCGATAGGCCCATGAGAGTAGCCACCCACGGCAACGCAGTGCGTCGTGGTCGGGCACGACAGGGCGTCTAGGGGAGGAACGCTCGAACCGAGTAAGGGCCTTGACCACGTCTTGCCCCCGTCCGACGACAGCAGTGCGATGGCGTCGCCAGCTGAAGCACGCGGGTTTGTGACTTCACCGACAGCGAGGCAACTTCTGGTATCGGGGCACGAAACAGCCATCAGCGAGCCGGAAAGAGACGACAGCGGAACCTGGTGCCAGGTCCGACCGCCGTCCTCAGTAACTGCCATGCCGATAACGTGGGCGCTCGCCTCCCCGACGGCAACGCACAAACTGGCGGAAGCGCACGCAAAATCAGTCACGGTTTGCAGCGGGACAACTTGACCAGGGGCGGAAATCGAGCTGCTTGCGTAGGCTGTCCCGGGATAGGTGGTGAGCACCACGGCTATTGCCACTCTGGCAGCGCCGCGAACCGAAAGAAAACCCTTCATTTCAGCACACCTTCCATTGGTGGTCCAGCACGCATAGCCCACCTCTATCGAGGTGGGCTCCATGCCAGTCCTGTTCTGACTTCTACGTCGTACTCGCTTTGTTCATAACCCGAGTCCACTGAGGTCCAGCCGTTGACGAAAGTGGGCGTAGCCAGGAGGTCGGCCAGAGCGTCCCCCGGGTCAGAGTCGGTCCTACGGAACACGTCCTTGAGAGGGTCAAAGTACGACGGCAGCTTGAGAGTCAGAACCGTCGCCTCCAAGCCCTCAGCCGGAGTGGGATACGCTTTGACCCCTGAACTGTTCGTGCTTGTGCCGTGACAACAGATCAGCGACGTGTCCAACGGATTGTTCGTGTCGGGGTCGTCGTACCAGTCAGTGCTGTGCTCTGCTTCCTCCCACGCATCAACGGCAAAGATGTCGAGGCGTCCCGTTGTAAAACCAAGACCGCTCAGGATGGCGAGAGCCCACTGTGAGGGTGTCGAGTCGGCGCTGAGCGGCGCAGGAGGCGTAGGAGCGGGGCCACTAGCGCCGGGGACATACAGGATGACGCCAGCTGACATGACCTCTGGGAATATCGGCTCGCCACAGAACTCAGCAAAATCCCCTGTCGCGTCCGAGCTATTGACCGGGTCGTCGCCGGCTGAGACGCGGGGCACGCTAACGCGTTTCCGGCAGCACCTGAAGTGGCTCAAAGAGCGCCGTCGTCGCCGTGCCTCCTTACTTCGCATCTCGGCGAGCCGTAAACAACACGCTTCTGCCAGGCGCAAGTGCGTCGTCCACCGTAGTACCTGAGCCGCTTATGCCGACTCCTAGATTTGCGGTCACTATCTCGACGTACTCCGTGGCCAACAGCCTCTGTTGGCCCTCGTGCAACACGCTTATCT
>CAYZVQ010000374.1:0-4762 GCA_964481925.1 uncultured Acidimicrobiaceae bacterium | reverse complement strand
GTCGTGCGCCGTGTTCCACGTCGAGGGCTTCATAGGCGCCAGTCCCGAGACCCTGGTGCGCCGTACCGGCGGCGACGTCCTCAGCCACCCCCTGGCCGGGACAGTGGCGAGGAGCGGCGACTCCGCCACAGACGCCGCCCTGCTGGCCGGTCTTATGGCGTCGGGCAAGGACCGCCACGAGCACCAGCTGGTTGTGGACGAGATCGCCGCCAGGCTCGGTCCCCTGTGCCGGCAACTGGACGTCCCGGCCGTACCGTCGGTACTGGCATTGCGCAATGTCTCGCACCTCGGCACGGAGCTGCGGGGGACGCTGCTGAACGGCGGTGCCTCCAGCCTGGCCCTGGCCGCTCTGCTCCAGCCCACGCCCGCCGTCGGCGGCCTGCCCACGGAGGCGGCCGTGTCCTGGCAGCGAGAAAACGAGGGCTTCGACCGCGGTACCTACGCCGGGCCCGTCGGATGGGTGGACGGGCGCGGGGACGGCGAATGGGCCCTCGGCCTGCGCAGCGCCGATGTATCGGGGCGCAACGCCGCTCTCTATGCCGGCAACGGCATCGTGGCCGGCTCGGTCCCGGACGCCGAGCTGGCCGAGACGCAGCTGAAGCTGCAAGCCCTGCTGGCCGCCCTGGTGCGCCCCTGAGCCAGCCGGCCCGACGCCATCGTTGACCTCGCCCTCGGGCCCGCCCCTGGTTCGGCCGGAGTGCGCATGATCGGCCTAGGGGACCAGGGCGGAGACGGCGGCCTCCACGGCGGCGTAGAGGCGCTGGTGCACGGCCACGTTGTCGGCCCGGTCCGTCTTCACGATCAACACCCGCACCCCTTTGCCGGCCCCGCGGCCACCCAGGACACTGACCAAGCGCCCCATGTCCCCCACCTCCTCGGCGTGGGCACCGTAGGCCCGGGCCACGGCGGCAATATCGGCGCCCTGCGGCGTGCCCCACATCCGCTCGAAGCGCTCCCGAGGCTGAGTGCCGGCCTGGGCCAGGAAGTTGAAGATCCCCCCGCCTTCGTTGTCCACGACGACAACATCAAGGTCGGGCCCGCCCCCGTCCCGCCCGCCCACCAGGAGCGCCCCGGCGTCGTACAGGAACGCCAGATCGCCCAACAGGGCGACGACGCCACCACGGGGACCGGCGGCAGCCACGCCTAGTGCCGTGGAGAGCACTCCATCGATGCCGTTTGCACCCCGGTTGGCCAGCACCCGGGCCCCGCCCCGGGGCCTGCTCCACGACTCGACGTCCCGGACCGGCATCGACGACGACACGACGACGCTCGCCCCGTCCGGCACCGCCTCCAACAACGAACGGGCCACGCCCGGCTCGGTCATGGCGTCCTCGGCCCTTAGGGCGTTGTCGATGGCTGCTTGCGCACGCTCCTCGGCGTCGGACCAAGCGCCTGCCCACAAGCCCCCGCGTCCAGATGGTACGGCCGCCGCCACCGCCCGGCAGACCGCTTCGGGGTTGGCCGCCACCACTTCTGCGGGCAGGTGGTCGGGGGCAGCCCACGCGCCCCAGGGGTCGACCAGCACCTGTGGGCAGCGCAGGCTCTCCAGCCATTCGTTCAGCACCCGGGACGCCCATGGCGCGCCGAGCCGCAGGACGACTTCCGGCTGCCAGGCCTCGGCCCACCGGGTGCGCAGCAGGGCATCGGCCGCGGCCACGGCTCCGGGGAGCCGGCACCCGCTGGGAGGACTGGCCAGGACCGGCCAACCCGCCGCCCGGGCCAGTTGCCAAACGGCTTCGGCGCTGCCGGCTCCGGCGCCGGCCACGATCAGGCCTCGCTCCCCCGCCCCGACCAGAAGGTCCACCACGTCCCGGGGGGGCACGAGCTCCTGGGGACGGGACACCTGGTGCCAGGGGGCGCCGCCGGCTCGGCCCTCCGGGTGGGGCCCGAACGCCTCGGCCGACCCGATGAGAGGCTCCCGGAAGGCCAGGTTCAGGTGCACCGGCCCGGGCCGTCGGGCCCCGCCCCGGGCCTCGGCCACCGACCGGGAAGCCAGCGAGCGCCAGGTCCCCGCCGCCTCTGGCCCGGGCACACCGGGAGCGGCTTCCCAGCGCACCGCGTCGCCGTAGAGGCCGACCTGGTGCACGGTCTGGGGTGCACCGCAGTCCTGGAGTTCCGGGGGACGGTCGGCCGTCACCGCCAGCATGGGCACGCCGGCGTGGTGAGCCTCGACCACCGCCGGGTGAAGCTCGACCGCGGCGGTACCGCTGGTGGTGACCACGGGCGCCGGCATCCCCGTGGCCAGGCCCAGCCCCAAGGCGAAGTAGGCCGCCGAGCGCTCGTCCAGCACTGAGTGCGCCCGCAGGGCGCCCCGTTCGGCGGCCTCCGCCACGGCGATCAGCAGGGGCGTCGAGCGCGACCCGGGGCACGCCACGACATCAGTCACGCCGGCCCTCACCCACTCGTCGACCAGCGCGGCGGCGAACGCCGCCTGGACGTCCTGGGCCAGAGGCCGTCCCGCCTGCGGCGAAGGCTGACCGGCGCCCGGCAAAGGCTGGCCTGTCTGGGGCGAAGGCTGGCCTGTCTGGGGCGAAGGCTGGCCTGTCTGGGGCGAAGGCTCGGCTGTCATTGGGGCAAGATCACTCTGTGGCAGCGTACATGGGCCTCTCCGCCCGCTTCATAGACGGCGACGGGAAGGACTACGGGGGCGATGGTGGCAGGGCCGATGGCCGGGAAGGAACGGGACCGGCGCCCCTGGTGCTGCTCCACGGTTTCACCCAGAGCCGGGCCTCCTGGGCGCCCGTGGTCGACGCACTGGCCGGCCGGGTGGCCCCCCTTGTACTGCCGGACGCACCGGGGCATGGCGGGTCGGCGCACATCAAGGCCGACCTGTGGGCCACAGCCCAGCTTCTGGCCGGTCTCGTACCCGGCCCGGCATCCTGGGCCGGGTACTCGATGGGCGGCCGCACCGCCCTGCACGTCGCCCTGGCCCATCCCGAGCGGGTGGCCCGGCTCGTCCTTATCAGCACCAGCGCTGGGATCGAGGACCAGGCTGCCCGGGCCGACCGTCAAGCGGTAGACGAGGAGCTCGCCAAGCGGGTCGAGGTCGAAGGGGTCGAGAGCTTTCTCTCCTTCTGGATGGCCCAGCCCCTGTTCGCCACCTTGAGCCCCGACCAGGCCGGCCACGAGGCCCGCCTGGTCAATACAGCCGCCGGTCTGGCCTCCAGCCTGCGCCTGGCGGGGCAGGGCGCCCAGGAGCCCCTGTGGCCCCGGTTGGCGGAGCTGGGCCGACGAGGGCTACCGGTCCTGCTCCTCGTCGGTGAGCATGATGCCCGCTACGTCGGCCAGGCCCAGCGCATGGCCGCCGCCATCGGCCCCTCCGCCTCGGTGCACGTGGTGGGCGGGGCCGGCCACGCCTGTCACCTCGAGCGCCCGGCCGAGGTGGCTGAGGCCATGGTCGCGTTCCTCGGGACCGAGGTTGGCCCGCGCTAGAGAGCCAGGCCCACCGCCAGCAGGATGCCCAGGGCCAACTGGGCTTTCCCGGTGGCGCCGAGGACGGGGATGAGGGCCCGGCCCTCGGCGCCGCCCGCCACAGCCCGCCACGGGGGCACGATCAGGACCGTCGCCCCGAGCCCTAACGCCGCCCATGGCCGGCTGACGGCGACAGGGACGACGAGCACGACGGCCACGGCCAGGCACAGCTCGTAGAAATGGCGTGTGGCGCCCGGGCCCAGCCGCACGGCGAGGGTGTGCTTTCCGGCCGCGGCGTCCCCGGGGATGTCCCTCAGGTTGTTGACGACCAGGAGGGAAACCGCCAGGAGCCCGACCGGGAGGGCGGCGAGCACCTCGAGGGCGGTGAGCTCACCGGTCTGGACGTAGGCCGTCCCGACCGTGGCCACCAGGCCGAAGAAACAGAAGACCGCCAGCTCCCCCAGGCCGACGTACCCGTAGGGCCGGGGCCCGCCGGTATAGAACCAGGCCGCGGCCACGCAGGCGGCCCCCACACCGACCAACCACCAACCGGCTACGGCGGCCAGGGCCAGGCCGGCCCCCCCGGCCACAACGAAAGCCGCCAGCGCCGCCCGCTTGACAGCAGGGGGGCTGGCCAGGCCCGAGGCGACCAGGCGCAGCGGCCCCACCCGGTCGTCGTCGGTGCCGCGCGTACCGTCGCTGTAGTCGTTGGCGTAATTGACGCCCACCTGCAGGGACAGGGCCACCAAGCCGGCCAGGACCGCCCGCCACCAGACGACGTCGCCGTAGGCCGCCGCCGCGCCGGTGCCCACCATGACGGGCACCACCGACGCCGGCAACGTCCGAGGGCGCGCCCCCAGCACCCAGGGGTGCGTCGGTGGCCTTTCCTGCTGCTGGCTCATGCTGCGGCAAACTAGCCAAGATGGCCGACCTCGTCGCAATAGACCTGCCTGGCGGGCCGGCCTTCGTTGACGCACTGGTGCAGAGCTGGGAGGCGGGCGACGCCGTCGCCCCCCTCGACCGTCGCCTGGCCCCGCCCGCCCGGGCCGCATTGCTGGAGGTCCTGCGCCCGGCGTGGGTCGTCGGGCCCGAAGGCCGCCGGCGCGGCGAGGACAGCCTGGCGGTGGCGGACGGCGATGCTCTGGTCATGGCTACCGGCGGGAGCACGGGCCACCCGAAAGGGGTAGTCCTCACCCACGACGCCGTGATCGCCTCGGCGCGAGCCACCTCAGCCCGCCTCGGCGCCCGTCCCGACCGGCACCGTTGGCTGGCCTGCCTCCCGCTCAACCACATCGGTGGGCTGTCGGTACTGGCACGGGCACTGGTCACCGGGGCCCCTTTCGACGTCCTA
>CAYZVQ010000373.1:0-4795 GCA_964481925.1 uncultured Acidimicrobiaceae bacterium | reverse complement strand
TGTCGATATCCGGGCAGATGCCGATGCGGCAGGGGTTGGAGAAGCTGTACGCGTCCTATTTCGCGGCGAACCCTGATTACAAGGACTTCGCGGTGGAGGCAGCCCACATAATCGACTGCCCCTACGTCTCGAACTCGATCGAGGTCTGGCAGGTCTTCCGCAATGACTGGTCGAAGGCGGTCATCTTTGGCTCAGGGAGCCCCGACGCCGCCCTGGCCAGCGCCTCGTCGGCGATCGACAAACTCGTCGCCAGCAACTCGTCGCCCTGAGCTCAGAGCCATGACTAGCACTACGTTCTCGAGCCCGAAGTTCCCGCCCTGGAGGCGGGGCTTGCGCCCCGCACGCGCAGGTCTGTCATGAAAGTGGAGGCGGAACTTCCGCCCCGCACGCGCCCGTCCGTGGTGGAACTGGAGGCGGAACCTCCGCCCAGCGCGCCCGAGCCCCTGGTGAAGCGGCTCGGGCGGGTCGTGCTTGGCCGCCAGCCGATCGGGCTAGCCTTCGGCGCGCCGTACGCGTTGTTCATTGCCGTGCTCTTCGCCTACCCCCTGGGCCTGTCGGTGTGGATATCGTTCCACAGTTATTTCTTCACCGCCCCCGGGGTGAGCGTGGCTCGGCCGTTCGTCGGGTTCGCCAACTACCGAGCCGTGCTCAGCGACCCTGCCGTGCGCCAGTCGCTCCTCAACATCCTGATATTCCTGGTCATCAACGTGCCGCTCACAGTGGGGCTGTCGATGCTGCTGGCCAGCGCGCTCAACTCGCTCATCCCGTTCCGCGCCTTTTTCCGCGCCTGCTTTTACGTGCCGTACGTGACAGCCAGCGTGGCGATGGTGGCGGTGTGGCTGTTCATGTTCAACAGCACCGGAGTGGTCAACGCCGTGCTCGGGCCCCTGGCGCCGGTCCCGTCCTGGCTGGTCAACCAGGGCTGGGCGATGCCGTCGGTCGCGGTGTACGTCACGTGGAAACAGCTCGGTTTCTTCATCCTGCTCTACCTGGCCGCGCTGCAAAACGTCCCGAAGGAGCTGTACGAGGCCGCGTCTATGGACGGGGCGTCGTGGTGGCACAGGCTCTGGGCAGTGACGGTCCCCGGTGTCCGGACGGTAACTACGCTGATCACGCTGCTGGCGATCATTGTCGGCGCGAACCTGTTCACCGAACCCTACCTGCTGACAGCCGGCGGAGGCCCGAGCGGCAAGTCCGCCTCGCCGGTGCTGCTGATGTACCAGACCGGCATCGAACAGAACCACCCTGACTTCGCCTCGGCCCTCGGGGTCCTCCTGGTCCTCGGGGTACTGGTGGTCGTCGCCGCCCAACGGTTGCTGCAAAGGCACCAGGCATGACCCTGGCGACGCGCAGCGAGGACGAGGTCACCGTCGCACCAGACGACGTCGTCGAGGACGAGCCGCGCACCCCGCGTGGGTGGTGGCGCCTGGCCCTGCTGCTGGTCGGCGCGCTGGTGTTCGTCTTCCCCTTCTACTACATGATCGTTGGCTCGTTGCAGAAGACGCAAAACCAGTCACTGAGCGGTGCACTTCCGCAACCGGGCAACCTCACATTGCACAACTACAGCGAGGTTAACGCCGCACTGGACCTGGGCCGGGCTCTCATCAACTCCGGGATCTTCACCGGCGGCGTCCTGTTGGCGACCGTCATATTTGGCGTGCTAGCCGGTTACGCGCTGGCCCAACTGCACTTTCGCGGGCGCAGCCTGTTGTTCGTCATGATGCTGCTGCTGCTGATGGTCCCATTTCAGCTGCTGATCATCCCGTTGTACGTGCTCATAGTGCGCAACTACGGGCTCGGCAACTCCTACCTCGGGATGATCGCGCCGTTCGCTATCAACTCCACCGCCGTGTTCATTTTCCGGCAGTACTTCATGCAGCTGCCCAAAGAGCTGTTCGACGCCGCCCGGATCGATGGTGCGAACGAGCTTCGCATCCTGACTCGGGTCGCGCTCCCCCTCGTACGCCCAGCGCTGTTGACCGCCATGCTCCTGACCTTCATCGGGCCGTGGAACGAGTACCTGTGGCCCTTCCTGATCACCAAGCAGCAGCGGATGGAGCCACTGGCGGTCGCTTTGGCCAACTACATGAACACCGTGCAGTCGACCGTGGCGAACCCGTTCGGCACCATCCTGGCCGGAGCGTTCGTGCTGGCCGTCCCCGCCGTCGTGTTGTTCCTCGCATTCCAGCGGTACTTCATAGCGCCCAATATCGGCTCCGCCGTGAAAGGTTGATCGTTATGGCTCAGATCGTGTTGGACAGAATCGACAAGATATATCCCGACGGCACGAAAGCGGTGGACGGCCTGAGCCTGGACATCCCCGACGGCGAGTTCGTGGTCCTGGTCGGTCCTTCCGGGTGCGGGAAGACCACCGTCCTGCGTTTGATAGCCGGGCTGGAACCGATCTCCCGTGGGACTGTCCGGATCGGCGACCTTGTCATGAACCACGTGGCGCCCAAGGACCGCGACATCGCCATGGTCTTCCAGAACTATGCCCTTTACCCCAGCATGACCGTGAGAGAGAACCTGGCGTTCGGCCTGCGGATGCGCAAGACACCCAAGCCGGAGATCAACCGCCGTGTGCGCGACGCGGCCAGTATCCTGGGCTTGGAGAAGTACCTGGAGCGCAAGCCGGCGGCTTTGTCCGGCGGCCAGCGCCAACGTGTGGCGATGGGCAGGGCGATCGTGCGCGAGCCGGAGGTGTTCCTCATGGACGAACCGCTGTCCAACCTCGACGCCAAGCTGCGTGTGAGCATGCGGACATCTCTGGCGGAGATGCACGAGCGGCTCAAGGTGACCACCGTGTACGTCACCCACGACCAGGTCGAGGCCATGACGCTCGGGGACCGGGTCTGTGTGCTCCGCGACGGCGTGTTGCAACAGGTCGACACACCACAGAACCTGTTCGATCGTCCCGTCAACCTCTTCGTCGGCGGCTTCATCGGCTCGCCCTCGATGAACATCATCACCGCCAAGTTGACCAAAGATGACGGCGGGGCCGCGGTCAGCTTCGCCGGGCACCGGCTGGCCATCGCCGAGGACGTGGTCCAAGCCAGGCCGGAGATCGAAGCGTACTTCGGCCGCGACGTGGTCCTGGGGATCCGGCCGTCCGCCTTCGAGGAAGCGAGCCTGGTCGACGAAACATGGGCCAGGATGTCCGTCACGACCCACGTGACCGAATCGCTCGGCAGCGAGATCCACGTGATCTTCGTCATCGACGCCCCGCCTGTTGAGCACAAAGACGTCGCCGACTTGGCCCCGGCGACGGAGGAAGGCGAAGCGGCGGCGGCGCTTTACAAAGGCAAGTCGGTGTGGACGGCACGAGTCGACGCCCGCAGCGAGGCCCGCGCCGGCGACCGGATCGAACTCGGAGTGGACACCCGCAGCCTGTACTTCTTTGACCCCGGCAGCGGACTGGCGATCGGCAACAAGCAAGCGCCGGCGCCCAGGCCGGCAAGACGCGGTACCCCCGCCGCGGCGCTCCAGGGGCAACGATGAACGACGAAGCCGATCGCCGCGAACTGCTGCGGAGGTACCCGGGCAACCCTGTCCTAGGCCCTCGCGACTTCCCGAAGATGGTCAACGCGGTGTTCAACCCGGGCGCCACAGTCTTTGAGGGCCGGACGTTGCTGCTGTTGCGCGTCGAGGACCGCACCGGCCTGTCGTCCCTGGTCGCGGCGACCAGCGAAGATGGGCTGACCGGTTGGGAGGTCGACACGGTCGGGGGTTTGCAGCCGCAGGCAGACCGCCTCGAGGAGAAGTGGGGGACCGAAGACCCGAGGATCACCCGCGTCGGTGACGAGTACTTCGTCGTCTACGTCGGGTACTCCGCGGCCGGGCCGCTCGTCTGTCTGGCCAAGACGCGTGACTTCGTCCAGTGGGAACGCAGCGGTATCCTCCAGCCGCCCGAGGACAAGGACGCCGCGCTGTTCCCGACGACCTTCGGTGGGCGCTGGGCGCTGATCCACAGGCCGGCAACCGCCATGTCAGGGGTGGGTGCTCACATCTGGCTGTCGTTCAGCCCCGACCTGCGCCACTGGGGCGACGCCGGGGTGCTGCTCGCGGCCCGGCATGGCGGTTGGTGGGACGCCAATAAGGTCGGGCTCGGCCCTCCGCCTCTGCTCACCAAGGATGGTTGGCTGCTCTGCTACCACGGCGTGCGCGTCACCGTCTCGGGGGCGCTTTACCGGCTGGGGTTGGCATTGCTGGACCGGGACGACCCGACCAAGGTCCTGGCCCGCGGGAACGAGTGGGTGTTCGGCCCGAACGCACCCTACGAACGATCGGGCGACGTGCCCGGCGTAGTGTTCCCGTGCGGGTGGATCCTGCGCGACGACGGCGACACCCTTCACTTCTACTACGGGGCCGCGGACAGCGTCGTCGGTGTGGCCGAAGCGAGCCTGGCGCGACTGTTGAGCCACCTCGAAGAGCACCCGTACCAGCCGGCCTGAAAGCCCCACCCGCTGGGCCCGGGGTGGCAGGCCACTCGACGTCAGGTCGTAATTGGCGGGTGGGCCCCGCCCAGCGCGGACGGGGCCAGGGAGCCGCCGGTAACGGCTTCAGCGACGTCGACGAGCCGTAGGTTGTGGTCCCGGGCGTAGTTGCGCAGGGCGGAGAAGGCCAGCTCCATGTTGAGGCCGGCTCGCTCGGCGACCATACCCTTGGCCTGCTCGATGACGACGCGGCTGTTGAGGGCGTGCTGGAGCTGTTGGTTGAGGACCTGAGCTTCGAGGCTGGCGCGGTGCTGGAGGATGGCGATGGTCGCCACGTCAGCCAGGGCCTGGGCCGCCTCGAC
>CAYZVQ010000372.1:0-4796 GCA_964481925.1 uncultured Acidimicrobiaceae bacterium | reverse complement strand
GGCGACCACGTCATCGGCGACCACGTCATCGGCGACCACGTCATCGGCGAAGGGCGTCGAAGAGGGCTTCCGAGGGCCGCAGGTCTGCAACATCGTGGGCATCACCTACCGCCAGCTCGACTACTGGGCCCGCACCGACCTGTTGCGGCCGTCCATCAGTGACGCCCGGGGAAGCGGGACGCAACGCGTCTACTCCTACACCGACCTGTTGCAATTGAAGGTCATCAAACAGCTCCTCGACGCCGGGGTATCGCTGCGCTCGACCCGTAAGGCCATCGACTGCCTGCGCTCTTCGGGCGCCGAGGTAGCCAGTGCCAGCCTGCTCATAGCCGACGACCGCAGCGTGCTAGCCCGGTCGGGCCCGGAGCTGTTCGACCTGTTGCGTGGCGGTCAAGGGGTGCTGAGCATCGTGCTCGGCATGGACAAGATCGTCTCCGAGGTCGACGCCGCCATTATGGAGATCGAAGCGCGCCGGGCCAGTTCGGCGGGGCACCCGAGCGCCGGTCCGGCCACGGTGGACGGGCACGGAGCCGCCACCGGTACTTGAAGAGCCACCCGGCAGGGCGACCGTGATGGCCGGGATAGGCTGAGGCCGGTGACCGATGAGGCGAGCGGGCCCGGCGAGCAGGTCGGCCGCGCAACGTTGCCGGCGGCCCCTCCGGCTACGTTGCGGTGCAGCCCTCTGGCGGCCTGGCACCATGCCCATGGGGCCCAAATGGTCGGCTTCGGAGGCTGGGAGATGCCCCTCCAGTACGCCGACGGGACGGTGGCCGAGCACATGGCGTGCCGGACGGACGTGGCCGTGTTCGACGTGAGCCACTTGGGGACGGTCCGCCTGGCCGGCCCCGAGGCGCGGCCGGCGCTCCAGCGAGCGCTCACCAACGACCTGGCGAAGATAGGGCCAGGAAAGGCGCAGTACACCCACTTGCTGGACGAGGAAGGGTCGGTGCTCGACGACCTCATCGTCTGGTGGACGGGCGAGGACAGCTTCGACGTGATGCCCAACGCCTCCAACACTTCTCGCGTGCTGGCGGCCATCGGGGGCACCGACGTCACCGCCGAGCGGGCCGTGCTGGCCGTGCAGGGGCCGCGGTCGCGGGCCCTGATGGAGACGGTCCTGCCCGAGGTCACCACCGTCGGCCACTTCGGGGTACGGGAGTTGACATGGCGGGGCGTGCCCGTCGTCGTGGCCGGCACGGGTTACACCGGGGAAGCGGGCCTGGAGTGCGCCGTCCCCGCCGCCGCCGCCGTCGCCCTGTGGGAAGCCGTCATCGCCGCCGGGGCGGCCCCGGCCGGCCTGGGCGCGCGCGACACCCTGCGCCTCGAGGCGGGGCTGCCGCTGCATGGCCACGAACTGGGCCCGGGCATAACGCCGCTCGAGGCCGGGCTGGGCTGGGTCGTCGCCTGGGACAAGCCCGGCGGCTTTCGGGGCCGCGACGCGCTGGTGGCCCAACGGGAGCGGGGTGCTGAGCGGGTGCTACGGGGGCTCATCGGGCCCGGCCGCCAACCTCTGCGGGCCGGTTACCGGTTTTCCCGTGACGGCATCGACCTGGGCGAGCTCACGAGCGGCAACTTTTCGCCCGTTCTCGGGTGCGGGATCGGCATGGCCTTCGTGGCCGCCGGCACGCTCGACGGCGAGGTCGTCGAAGTCGAGGCCCGAGGGCGGCGTCTCACCTGCCGGGTCGTCCACCTTCCGTTCGTCAAGAAACCGGGCCGAGGAGCCTGAGCTATGACCCACTATGTGCCGCACACCGACGAGGACTTCTCCCGCATGCTCGGGGACCTCGGCCTGTCTCGCGCCGACGACCTGTTCGCCTGTGTCCCGGCTGCCCTGCGCTTGGCCGGAGGGCTCGACCTCCCGGCCGGGATGCCCGAACCCGACGTCGCGGCCGAAATGGCCCGCCTGGCCGGCGCCAACCGCACCGGCTCGGACCTGGTCTGCTTCGCCGGCGGGGGAGCCTACGACCACGACGTCCCGGCCGTCACCCGGGCCCTGGCGGGGCGCTCGGAGTTCGTCACGTCCTATACCCCCTACCAGCCCGAGGTCGCCCAAGGGGTCCTCCAGGCCCTCTTCGAGTACCAGACCCTGGTCTCGAGGTTGGCGGGGCTGCCCGTCGCCAACGCGTCGGTGTACGACGGGGCCACGGCCACCGTCGAAGCGGTCAACCTGGCCCTGGCAGCCACCGGCCGCAGCACCGTTTGGGTGAGCAGCGGCCTCAACCCGAGATGGCGCGCCGCCTTGGCCACGCTGACGGCGGGCCGGGGCACCGCCATCGTGGACGTGCCCCTGGTCGATGGTGTGGCCGATTGGGAGGCCATGGCTGCCAGTTTGGACGTCAGCGGGCCGGGCCGCGCCGCCGCCTCGGCCCCCGGTGCGCTGGTCGGTGCGTCCCCGAACTACCTCGGCTGCATAGATCCTCTCCGGCGGGCACGGGACGTGGCGCAGCGCACCGGTGCCCTGCTCGTGGGCGTGTTCGACCCGGTGGCGGCCGGCCTCCTGCGCACCCCGGGGGAGGATGGGGCTGACGTGGCCGTCGCCGAGGGCCAGCCCATGGGCGCCCCCATGGCTTTCGGCGGTCCCTACCTAGGGATGCTGGCAGTGGCCGCCGGGCACGTACGGCGCTTGCCCGGTCGCCTCGTTGGCCAGACCGTCGACGGCGACGGGCGCACCGCCTACGTCACCACGCTCCGCGCCCGGGAGCAGGACATCCGCCGGGAGAAGGCGTCGTCCAACATCTGCACCAACCAGACGTTGGTGGCCGTGGCCGCCATGGTCCAGATGGCCTGGTTGGGCACGCCCGGGCTGCGGGAACTGGCCCTGCGCTGCGCCCGGGGCACCCGCTACCTACGCCAGGCCCTGCTCGACGTCCCCGGCGTGGAGCCCCTGGTCGGCGCGCCCGTCCTGCGGGAGTTCGCCCTCGCCCTGCCCGTCCCCGCCGACGTCGTGGTGGAGCGCATGGCCGACGAGGGCTTCCTGGCCGGCATCGCCGTCGAGGCGGGCGGTCGGGAGGGGCTGCTGGTGGCTGTGACCGAGAAGCGCACCCGGGCGGAGATGGACGCCTATGTCGCCGCTCTGGAAAAGGTCGTGGCATGACGGGCGCCGCGCCCGGGGGCCGGGCCCGCTCCGCCCCGCTGTTGGGCCACGACGCCGAGCCGACGATCTTCGACTTCTCCGTCCCGGGCCGGCGGGCGGCGTCGTTCCGCACCACCGGCGTACCCGAGTGGACCGCCGAGCAACTGGTACCGGCTGAGGAGCTGAGGCCCGAGCCCCCGCCGTTGGCCGAGATCTCCGAACGCGACCTCGTCGCCCACGTGACCAGGCTGGCCCACCGCCAGTACTCCGTCGACATGGGCGCCTACCCCCTCGGGTCGTGCACCATGAAGTACAACCCCAAGGTCTGTGACGAGGCCGCCGCCTTGGCCGGCCTTACGGGGGCCCACCCGGCTACGCCGGCCTCGTACGCCCAAGGCTGGCTCGCCCTGCTGTGGGGGCTTTCGGATGCCCTGTGCCGGATAACGGGCATGCACGCAGCGACGCTCCAGCCTCCGGCCGGAGCGGCCGGCGAGCTGACCGGCCTGCTCCTAATGAGGGCATGGCACCAGGGCCACGGACGTTCGCCGAGCAAGGTGCTCATCCCGGACTCGGCCCACGGCACCAACCCGGCGTCTGTCAGCCTGGCCGGCTACCGTACCGTTAGCCTTCCCTCCGACAACCGGGGACTGGTCAGCCCCGAGACGCTACGCCAGCACCTGGACGACGACGTGGCCGGCATCATGCTCACCAACCCCAACACCCTGGGCCTGTTCGAGGAGGACATCGCCCAACTGGCGGCCGCCGTCCACGATGCCGCGGGCCTGGTCTACTACGACGGTGCCAATCTCAACGCCATACTCGGCGTCACCCGCCCCGGTGATATGGGCTTCGACATCGTGCACCTCAACCTGCACAAGACCTTCGCCGTGCCCCACGGAGGCGGCGGCCCCGGGGCCGGTCCGGTGGCCGTCACCAAAGCTCTGTCCGACCTGCTCCCGGGGCCGGTGCCTAAGCGTCTGGACGACGGGAGCTTCGTCTGGGAGCAACCGGCGCGCTCCATCGGCCGGGTCCACGGCTGGCATGGCAATGCCCTGGCCCTGGCCCGGGCGTGGGCGTACATCCTGGCCAACGGGGCCGATGGCCTGCAGAAGGTCTCGGAGGCGGCCGTCCTAAACGCCAACTGGCTGCTGAGCCGGTTGCGCGGCGTGTACAGCGTGCCCTTCGACCGGCCGGCCATGCATGAGGTGGTGGTGTCGACCAAGGCGGCGCCGGGCATGCAGGCCGGTGTGCGGGCCCTGGACGTCGGCAAGCGGCTGCTCGAGAAGGGCTTCCACGCCCCGACGGTGTACTTCCCCCTTGTGGTGCCCGAAGCCCTGATGATCGAGCCCACCGAGACCGAGAGCCCCGAGACGGTGGCCGCCCTGGCCTCGGCCCTGGTCGAAATAGCGGCTGAGAGCCCCGAGATGCTGGCCCTGGCTCCTCGGACCACCCCTATCGGGAGGGCCGACGAGGCTCGGGCCGCCCGGGTGCTCGTGCCTACCTGGGACGCCCGGGTCGAGGCGGGCTAGCCAAGCTTCAGACCCGGTCCGCCAATGTGAACTGGAGGTCTAGGGGCACGGCGGTCCCGGCGCCGGGGACGCTCATCGGAGTGCCGTCCACCATCACCGCCACATGGGGCGGGTCGCCCAGGCGTATCCAGGCCGGCCCGGTGACCGAAGAGCGCTGACCAGCCGACAACGTCTCCTCCACCACGACCTGGCCC
>CAYZVQ010000371.1:0-4801 GCA_964481925.1 uncultured Acidimicrobiaceae bacterium | reverse complement strand
ATGGGGACGAAGAAGGCAACCGAGCCGTCAGCCCGCCAGCGCCCGACCCGGGCGGACTCAGTACCCCAGCGGATGACGTTGCCAAAAGAGGGCATCTGTGGTGGGGGCAAAGGCTTTCAGCAGCTCATCGTGGGCCCTTGAAGCCTAGCCGTCAGATCTAGCTTGGCAGAACTTCGCCGGGATGCGCAGCCGGGCTCAGGCTGAGGCCAAAACGTGCCGATACCCGTTCGTGGTGATCGACTTACCTGCCGTGTTGCGCCATGTTGTAGAACAAGGTGCGTCCGACCTGCACATCAAGGTCGGGTCCGCTCCAAGGGTTCGCGTCAACGGAGACCTGCGGATGACACCCTTCTCTGTGATCGGGCCGGAGGAATGTGAAGAGCTCGTCCAGGTCGTCCTCCCGCCCGAACGTCTCGAGGAGTTCAAGACTACCGGTGAGGCTGACTTCTCGCTCTCGGTCAGCGGCCTGGGCCGTTTTCGTTGCAACGCTTTCCGCCAGAGGGGTACCGCCGGGCTGGTCCTGCGGAGAGTGCTCCCGAGTGCCCTGTCCGCCACGGACCTGGGCCTACCTCCGGTCGTCACCCGTCTGGCCGAGGAGCACCGAGGGCTCGTGCTCGTCACCGGGCCTACGGGCTCAGGCAAGACGACGACACTGGCCGCAATGATCGACCACATCAACAACAACCGGTCCGCCAACATCATCACCATCGAAGACCCGATCGAAGTGCTCCACCGGGACAAGATGTCGATCATCAGCCAACGGGAGATCGGCACCGACACCAGGGACTGGTCCCAAGCCATGAGGCGAGTCTTGCGCCAGGACCCTGACGTGATCCTGATCGGCGAGATGCGGGACCCCGAAACGATCCAGGCCGCCCTGTCGGCCGGCGAGACAGGTCACCTCGTCCTGTCCACCCTCCATACGACCAACGCGACCGAGACCATCAACCGGATCGTCGACTTTTTCCCTCCCTTCCAACAGCGCCAGGTGCGCATAAGCCTGGCCGCGGTGCTGAGGGGCGTCGTCAGCCAGAGGCTCGTAGCCAGGGCCGACGGCGTGGGCCGCGTGGTCGCGGTCGAAGCCATGGTGATGACCGGCCGCATCTCCGACCGCATCCTTGACCCGAACGGCGGCTCGGGCGAGACCATCGAAGACGTGATCGCCGACGGTGAGTACCACGGGATGGTGACGTTCGACCAGAGCCTGTTCAACTTGTTCAAGGCAGGTGAGATCTCGCTACGCGCCGCTTTGCAGGCCGCCACCAACCCCCACGACTTCCGTGTGGCGTTGCAGACCGCCGGCCTGCTCCCATCCGTTTAGCGCTCGCATCTCCGTGCGTCTACCTAGGCTCTCGGCTGTGGTACCCGAACGGCTTAGGCCGACCCTGGACGCAGCCAACGGGCTAGCGCGGCTTTTCGAGGCCGCCGGGGCCCGGCTTTACCTGGTCGGGGGGGTGGTACGAGACCTCCTGGCCGACCGGCTGAGCGGCGACGGCGACCTCGATTTCACCACCGACGCCATGCCGTCTCTTACAGAGCAGATCCTGGCCGGATGGGGAGACAGCGTCTGGGCCCAGGGCAAGCGCTTCGGGACGATAGGTGCCGCCAAAGGCACCACGAGGGTCGAGGTGACGACGCACCGTGCCGAGCAGTACGGGGCCTCGTCTCGCAAACCGGAGGTGGTCTTTTCGACCGCCCTGGAGTCCGACTTGGCGCGACGCGACTTCACCGTCAATGCCATGGCCCTTTCCTTGCCCGACCTGCAGCTGGTCGACCCGTTCAATGGTGTGAGCGACCTGGCCGACAAGAGGTTGAGGACACCCCTAGCACCCGAGGTGTCCTTCACCGACGACCCTTTACGAATGCTGCGGGCGGCGCGTTTCATCGCCGGGTACGCCTTGCGGCCCAGCCCGGAACTAGTCGAGGCCGTCACTGCTCTGCGCGGACGCCTGGACATAGTCTCAGACGAGCGCGTGCGCGACGAGCTTGACAAGCTCATGGTGGTGACCGACCCGTCCGAGGGCTTGTGGTTCCTGGTGAAGACGGGCCTGGCCGACGAGTTCCTCCCCGAGCTCATGGCCCTGGCCCTCGAGCAGGACCCCATCCATCGCCATAAGGACGTCCTCGCCCATACCGTGGCGGTGGTACAGAGGGCACGTCCCGATAGGACGGTGAGGCTGGCGGCCCTCTTCCACGACATCGGCAAGCCCAAAACTCGTTCCTTCGGCCCAGGTGGCACCGTGACCTTCCACCATCACGAGGTCGTGGGCGCGAGGATGACCCGTGACCGTATGCGCGCCCTGCGCTACCCGGTGGACGACATCGACAAGGTCAGCCACCTGGTGGAGCTGCACCTCCGGTTCCATACCTATGGCCTGGGCTGGACAGACAGCGCTGTGCGCCGTTACGTCCGCGATGCCGGCGCTCTCCTGGAAGATCTCAACGAGCTGACGCGCGCCGATTGCACCACGCGTAACGTGGCGCGTGCCAAAGCGCTGGGCCAGCGCATGGACCAACTCGAGGCCCGCATCGCCGAGCTGCGCGGAAAGGAGGAGCTGGCGGCCATTCGCCCTGACCTCGACGGGCGCGAGATCATGGCCCACCTGGGCCTGCGGCCCGGGCCCCTGGTCGGCCAGGCCCTCGCCTTCCTCCTCGAGGCACGCCTGGAAGAGGGCCCCCATTCGCACGACGAGGCCTTGCACCTCCTCGAACAATGGTGGGCGGCCCAGCCCGGCGCCGGGGAGAGCAACTGAGGCCGCCCGGCCCCGTGAGGTACCCCGAGCCCGGGTGGCCAGGTGGGAGAGCCGCTCCCCCAGTGCGGCGCGACGCCGTTCGATCGTCCAAGATCCGGCAACGTCCGGAGATGGCCCGCCGACCAGGTACCCTGTGGCCTGTGGTAGCAGTATGGCGATGACGTACTTGCCAAAGGCGGCCGTCAAGGGCTCCTCGTCGTTGCGTGTCCTTGGCAATGTGGACTACCGGTTGGCTCGCAACGTGGTGGTCAGCGAGTACCGCAAGGGCCACTTGTCCCGCCTGGACATATGCGATGCCCACCCCGAACTGCTGCGGGCCGCACTCGATGCCGGGGAGGACTCCCAGGAGGACTGCCCCATCTGCGAGGACGTCAAACTACGGCTCGTGTCCTACGTCTTCGGGCACCGGCTGCCCCCCTCCGGTCGTTGCGTCGCCTCCAAAAAAGAGCTTGCCAAATTGGCCAACCCCGGCCGGGACCTGGCCTGTTACGTGATCGAGGTGTGCGTCTCGTGCTCCTGGAACCACCTGGCGCAAGCTTTTTCGCTCACTAGCAAGGGTTCGAACTAAAGCTCCACGGGGCGGCGGCGGCAGGCATGCCGCGCCGTCCGAGGCTAGGATGCGCCTGCGGCCGGTAGCCCCGAGAGGCACTGGACCGCCGGAGGTTGGATGATGACAGTACAAAGGCCCTCCCTGTTAGGTGCGCCTGGGATCCGGGCCCGGAAGGGCCAGGGCCAACCGCTCGTAATGGTCACCGCTTACGACGCTCCGACGGCGAGGGCAGTGGCGGCCGGCGGCGTCGACGTGATCCTGGTGGGCGACTCCCTCGGCATGGTGGTGCTGGGCTTCGAGGACACGTTGCACGTCACGATCGAGGACATGGTGCGCCACACCGGAGCCGTGGCCCGTTCACAACCCCCCCAGCTAGTGGTCGCGGACCTTCCGTGGGCGAGCTACCACTCCGGCCCCAGGGACGCGGTCGACAACGCCGTCCGCCTGGTGCGCGCTGGCGCTGGGGCCGTCAAGCTGGAAGGCGGGACCAAGCGTTTGAAGGTCATACGGGCGATACTTGACGCAGAGATCCCGGTCATGGGCCACATAGGCCTGACCCCCCAGTCCTTCCATGCCATGGGAGGCCACCGGGTACAGGGCCGCTCCCCCGCTGAAGCAAAGCTCCTGGTCGAGGACGCCATAGCCATAAGCGACGCGGGTTGCTTCGCGCTTGTCATCGAAGGTGTGCCTGATGACCTGGCGGCTGAGGTCACCCGTGTGGTACCTGTGCCCACCTTCGGCATTGGCGCCGGCAGATCCTGCGACGGACAAGTCCTCGTGTTCCACGACATCGTCGGGCTGGGCGGTCCCCGAGCGCCTCGTTTCGTACGTCGCTACGCCCAGCTTGAGACCCTGGCCTCCGAAGCCGTGGCGACGTGGGCGTCCGACGTACGGGCAGGGCGTTTCCCGGCTGCCGGCGAAAGCTACGCCCACTGAGCGAACGGTCACCGCCTTCATAACGGTCACCGCCTTGTGGCAGCCTTCGTGCTGATGGACGATCGCAGGCGTCAGGTACCATGGCTAGGCACAATCAGTAAGGCCCTGCTCCGGAACGACCGGGGCCCAGGATGGCGGCGAGCCGCCGGACTGGCCCACAGGGAAAGGTAGGTGAGCCGCTTATGCGGCCCTATGAAGTCATGGTCATCTTCGACGCCAGCCTGGAGGAGGATGCTGTCCGGGCCCTCGTCGACCGCTTCACCAAGCAGCTGACTGCTGCGGGCGCGAAGTCGGTCAAAGCAGACACCTGGGGCAAACGCCGATTGGCGTACCCGGTCCGGCACCGTAGCGAGGGGTACTACGTGGTCCTGGAAGCCAACGCCGAGCCTGCGGCGTTATCCGGCCTCGACCGCCAGCTCAGCCTCGCCGACGAGGTGCTCAGGCACAAGGTACTGAGGCTCCCCGAACCTGCCGCGGGCCGATCTCGGCCGGCGGCGTCCACAGAGACGACCACCGCAGTGGGCGCCAACACGAAAGAAGTATGAGGATGGCACAAGACAAC
>CAYZVQ010000370.1:0-4807 GCA_964481925.1 uncultured Acidimicrobiaceae bacterium | reverse complement strand
GGACACCGGCAAGGATCTTCACCAGGGTCGATTTTCCGGCCCCGTTCTCTCCCACGAGAGCATGCGCCTCGCCGGGATAAAGCTCGATGGAACCGTCCGACAAGGCGTGGACCGCCCCGAACGACTTGGCCACATGCTCCATGACCAGCACTGGTGCTGTCGCCGCGGCTGTAGGAGCGGGCTCGGGTGCGCCATTGCGGTCCCCGTTGTCGGTGACCTCAGGCGCCATTCTGCCCCCCTCGAACTGCCGCCGGCTTATCGTGCCGGGCAGGCCGCCCAAGCGTCCCGGCGGGACCGTGTCGGTCGCTCACCAGCATCAGCTCCTCCCCAACTACCTGCTACAAGAGCGCTCCCAGAGGACCCTTTGTAAGAAGATCCCGCTCCCGACATGAATCGTTTCAAATCAGGCGCACGAACCCGGGGCCGCGTTCCTGACTCCGAGTTCCGACGAGGGAGTATGCTAACTGGCTATCGATTATCTGTCAAGGCACCGCGCAAGGGCTGGTGCGGGTTCTCATGTGCGACGCCCGTCCCGGCGCCCGGGGACCTGAATGGCGATCGCGGCCCGTCCCCAATTGCTGCCGGCTCAGGCCGGACTTACCTCGACCAACCGGCGCGTCACCATACGCGAAGTCGCTTACCTGGCCCAAGTGTCCCTCGGTACCGTATCCAACGTTTTGAACAACCCAGGGGTGGTCGCCGAGCCGACGCGGCGGCGCGTCCTCGACGCCATAGAAGAGACAGGCTTCGTACGCAGCACCGCCGCCCACCAGCTCCGCGTGGGCAAGAGCCGCACCGTCGGCGTGGTCCTCCTGGACATTTCGAACCCGTTCTTCGCCGAAATGGTGAGGGGAGCCGAAGGCGTGCTGCGCGACAAGGGTTATGTGCTCATGGTGTGCTCGACCGATGAATCGGTCGAGCGAGAAAGGCGTTACCTGCGCGTGCTCGAGGAGCACCGGGTGGACGGCCTGCTGATCACTCCCGTGGAACACGACTTGTGCGAGATCGCCCGACTGGCGGCGAGAGGTGTTCCCACCGTCCTGCTCGACCGGGACGGCGGGGAACGGGAGCTGTGCTCGGCCACTGTCGACGACGTCCGCGGCGGGGAGTTGGCCGCCGGTCATCTCTTCGAGCTGGGCCACGACAACATCGCGTTCGTGAACGGGCCCTCCTCGATCCGCCAGTGCGCCGACCGCCACGAAGGCGCACAAAGGGCGCAGCGCCGGGCTCGGCGACGGAGGCCGACAACGCTGCGCGAGATCATGGTCAACGCCCTCAGCGTCGACCAGGGCGAGAAAGCGGTAGAAGCTCTCTTGTCATTGACGCCGCGGCCCTCGGCGGTGATGTGCGCCAACGACTTGATCGCTCTCGGGATATTAAAAAGGCTGACCGAGGTCGGCGTCTCCGTACCCCAGGACATGGCCGTCGTGGGCTACGACGACGTCAGCTTCGCGTCCATGCTCTCCCCACCGCTCACCTCGGTCCGCCAACCCAAGTACGAGCTCGGCGCCATAGCCGCCGAGCTCCTGCTCGAGGAGGCACTAGGCGCCAACCATAAACATCGTTGCGTCCGCTTCGAGCCCGAGCTCGTGGTCCGCGCCTCGAGCGGTCCCAGCGTCCGCCCAGGGCCCTCTCGGCACTAAGCCTCGGTCTCGGCGGCCGAATGTCAACCTGCCCGCTCGCTGAGGCGGGAGGCGGGAGGGCCGACTATCTCGCGTCCGTGCCAAAAGCCCCCTGCACGGCCCGGCGGACGGCGCTGTCCAGCATCTGCTGAGTGAGCCGCCCTGTGAAGGTGTTCTGCTGGCTGGGGTGGTACGAGCAGACCAGAGTGCGGCCGGCCGCCAGCGGTACCTCGGTCTCATGGCCGAATGGGGGCCTCGGGCGCACGCCCAGCACTCGACAGACCGCTTCATAGGCGAAGTTGCCCAACGCCAGAACAGCCCGGACGTCGCTCAGCTCGGCCAGTTCCCGTTCGAGGTAAGGAAGGCAGTTGTCGCGTTCCTCGGGCAACGGCCGGTTTTGCGGCGGGGGGCAACGGACGGCGGCGGTGACCCATACGCCCTTGGCCACAAGCCCGTCGCCTACCCAAACGCTCTCGGGGCGGTTGGCCAGCCCGGCTCGCCACAGAGCCGCCCACAACCACTCACCGGAACGGTCACCGGTAAAGACACGGCCCGTGCGGTTGCCGCCGTGGGCGGCAGGGGCCAGGCCCACGACCAACAGCCGGGCAGCGGGGTCGCCGAAACCGGGCAGTGGGCGGCCCCAGTACTCCTGCCCGGCGAAAGAGGCCCGGGGCGCGGCAGCGACCGCTTCCCGCCAGGCAACCAGGCGCGGGCAACGACGGCACGACACGATCTCGTCCCTCAGGCTGTCCAGGCCAGGCCCCGGCATTCCTCGACGATACCTGCGCCCGGGGGATCTCCATGTTGCTCGGCACGGGCTAGCTTTGGCAGGAAATGCCAACTCGTCCCAAACCCCTCCCCGCCACCGTCGTGCTACTGGTCCGCCACGGCCTGACACCGACCACCGGCAAGGAAATGCCGGCGCCGGGTGCCGGCCCCAATCTCTCCGAGGAAGGCTGGGAGCAGGCGGGACAAGCTGCTGAGCACATTTCCGCCTGGCGAGCCACGCTGCCGGCGCTCGCCGCGCTCTATAGTTCACCGCTTTCGCGGACCAGGGAGACGGCTTCGGTTCTCTCCAAGGCTCTCGGCCTTGCGGTCAACGAGGAACCACGGCTCATGGACACCGACGCCGGCGAATGGGCCGGGGTAGCGCTCAAGGAGCTGGCGAAGAAGCCCGAGTGGGCAACGGTGGTCAGTTACCCCAGCGGCTTCCGGTTCCCCGGCGGCGAGTCCATACAGGAGATGTACGCGCGGGTGGTCGGCACGGTCCGTTCCCTGGCGGCACGCCACCCGGCCCAGACGGTCGTCGTCGTCTCGCATGCCGATCCCATCAAGGCCGTCCTGGCCGATGCCATGGGCGTCCATCTCGACCTCTTCCAACGGGTCAACGTGTCACCGGCCTCGGTTAGTGCCATCAGTTACTCGGAGCCGGCGCCCAGCGTGATGCTCGTCAACTGGACGGTCCCCGAGAGCGGGCCGGACAAGGAGCCGAGCCCCGGACCGGGAACGAGGAGGTCAAACTGAGCGTTTCGTTCGATCTGCCGAGCCCGACCCGGGTGACGGTGGGAGCGGTGGGGCCGCCCGGCGCTCGCGTCTTCTACTTCCAGGCCCGCCAGGCGGACCGGCTCCTCTCCCTCAAGCTCGAAAAGGAGCAGGTCCTCTTCCTTGCGGGCGGGCTCAGCGAAGTGCTGGCCGACCTGGCCAGCCCTGCCGCCGTACCCGGGGAGACTGATCTCGAACTGGAGGATCCGGTGGAGGCGGAATGGGCCGTCGGCTCTATGCAGCTGGCCTATGATTCGACCACCGACCGGGTTGTCCTGGTGGCCAAGGAGGTTGGCGGCCCCGAGGAGGACGACCAGAGCGAAGGCCAGACGGCTTTGGAACCTCCCGCCACGGGGACGGCTACGGCGCGCATCGCACTTACGAGGGACCAGGCGGCTGGCGTGATCGAGCACGGTAAGCGGCTGTTGCGCGGCGGCAGACCTCCCTGTCCCCTGTGCGGGTACCCCCTGGGAGAAGACCATTCCTGCCCGAAGACAAACGGCCACCGCCCTCCGGCGATGTAAGGGACCGGCGGCGCATTGGGCGAAAGTGGTGGGGCGCCCCCCGAAAGTGCGGCCGCGGGCCGCCGCCAGCTTCTAGCCACCCTGTCCAACGGCGAGATCGAGTTGCGGGGGCGGCTCCCGTGGAGCTCCAACGCCACGTTCCTGGTAGCCGTTCGCCCGCAGCCGCGGGGACCGGGAGGGCGACAGGTTAAGGGCGGTCGCTCTGATGACCGGGGTGGGGACCGGGAGCCCGTGCTCGCCATTTACAAACCGGCCAGAGGTGAGCGGCCTCTCTGGGACTTCCCCCGCGGCCTGTGGAAACGTGAGGTGGCCGCTTATGAGCTGAGCGCCTTCTTGGGCTGGGGCATCGTGCCACCAACCACGGCTCGCGCCGATGGGCCGCTCGGCCCCGGGTCCCTCCAGTACTGTGTGGACGCCCTTTTCGACGAGCACTACTTCACTCTCCTGGAGACGCCCGAGCACCGCGACGACCTGCGCCGCATGGCCGCCTTCGACGTGGTCGCCAACAACGCTGACCGCAAGAGCGGTCACTGCCTCATCGACCGGGAGGGCCACATATGGGGCATCGACCACGGCCTGTGCTTTCATGCCGAGCCCAAGCTGCGCACCGTCATATGGGACTTCGTGGACGAGCAGGTCGACGACGACCTGCTCGCCGACCTGGGGCCCATGGCGGCCGGGTCAGTGCCGAGGGCGGTGACGAGGCTGCTCGGCACGGAGGAGATAAGGGCTCTCACGGCCCGGGCGGCCGCTCTCAGGACCGCGGCCAGGTTCCCCGGACCGTCCACCGACTTCCCGTACCCCTGGCCGTTGGTATGACCAGGAACAAGCCGGAGGCAGCTAACCTTGACCTCGGCCCACCCTGGCCCGGGGTGGTGCCGGGAGCGAGGGCGCCCCACGGGCATGTACCAGCGTGAGAGGAGCCCTGCCGAGTGAGCAGCCAAGACGAGGTGCGTTTAGCGGTCCCCGCCCGGCCCGAGTTCCTGGGCCTGGCCCGAGTGACCGCTGCCGGCCTCGCCGGTCGTCTCGGCTTCACTTTCGACCAGGTCGAGGACCTGAGATTGGCCATAGACGAGATCTGTTTCGGGCTTACCGGGAGCAAGGGCAGGGACGGCATAT
>CAYZVQ010000369.1:0-4819 GCA_964481925.1 uncultured Acidimicrobiaceae bacterium | reverse complement strand
CCACCGACCCGCCCACCACCACCACCACCACGACCACGGTCCCGCCCACCACCGCGGTCCCGCCGTCAAACCTGGTCCCCGACCCTAATTTTGCGAGCTCGGCCGTCCCCGCTGACTATTGGAGCAGCACCTTGGCCCGGGAGTCAACCGTGGTTTACCCCGGGTCGGGGTGGGCGCTGGCCCAGACCACGAGCTCCTCCAGCGGCGGCTGGGACCTGGACGACAACCCGAGCTGGTACGCTCCCGTCAGCTCGGCCGACACCTACTCCGCCTACATATGGGTGCAGGCCACCGCCGCGGTGAAGGTGGACATAGGCGTCGACCTATTGACATCGAGCGGCTCTTACGTTGACACCGCCAGTGGCCCGTGGGTCACCTTGGTGCCCAACACCTGGACCCAGCTCCCCCTCACCGGGATCAAACCTACTGCCAGTGAGGTCTACGCCGGTATGGAACCGGACTTCTCCAAAGCGACGAAGGGCACGGTCATCTACTGGGACAATATGAGCCTGACTTCTTGAGCCCAGCGCCTCCCTTTCTTCGACGTCGCCTACCCCCTCGAGGCCAATATTTCCTTTGTGCAGCTCCGTCTGGGCAAGCTGTCCCGTGGAGAAGCTCTCACAGCGCTGCACGCACAGCTCGTAAAGACTGCCCACCGCAGCCCTGGGATTGCTGCACTCATGGCCACAATGATGTGGAAGCGCCGTGAGCTAAAGAGTTTTGAAGCGATCTACGAGGCTTTGGGCCGCGTTCACCCGGCCGAACGACTGCACCACCGGCGACTAAGTTGCCCTCCCAGAACGAGCGTAAGCACCTCCGGTGCGCCCGCAGAACGGCGCGCCAGAACCACGACCGGGGGATCAGGCCGCGGCGTGAGATCGGCGGACAAGGTCAGGTAGGCCGCTCGTCCGACGTGTTCTGGTGCGGATCATCAGACTGTTCGCCGGTCGCCATGGTTGAGTTGAGCAAGATGGAGCCGTGGGAACATGGCAGAGCGCGGCGGCTCTCAACAACGCCGAGTGGTGCCTGCAGTACGCCACTTATCTCGACCTGGCCAAGTCAAAGCTGCTCACTCCCACGAATTACTACCTGGACATCGTGGGCGGCTAAACGAACCTTGGCGCGTAACCGAATTCGGGACCGTTACCGGGCCAGCGGTCGAGGCGATGAGCACGAGCAGACATCCGCGCCGTACGGCGTCTTCCCAGCACCGGGTATTCCCAGCACCGGGTATTCCCAGCACCGGGTATTCCCAGCACAGGGACCGCAGCTATACTAAGGGACCGCTGACGCAGCTGAGCCGTCGCGCCACTTGAAAGGACAGCATGGCCCGTTGCCGCCTCCTGTTGACCGGTGCCCTTGCCGCGGGTGCCATGTTCGTGCCCACTACGTCATCCCTGGCTTCTGCGAGCTCGGCCAACCTGGCCGCACCGGCGTGCACGGACAGCTGGCGGGTCCCGGTGAGCGGCGCCTGGTCTGACGCCGCCGACTGGACCAACGGGATCCCGGGTGAAGCCGGTCCCGTGGCTGCCTGCATAACGGTGGCGGGGACCTACACCGTGACGCTCGCGCCGTGGGCGATCGGCGGCGACATCCACAACGGCGCCGGCATCGAGTCCCTGGTGTTGGGCGCGACGGTCGGCGAAGGGAAGCAAACGCTGGTGGTGGACGGGCAGAGCAGCACCAGCGACTCCAACGAGCAACTGAACAGCACGTTCGTGAACACAACGGCGACCAGCGTCATCCGGGCGAGAGGGGTGCTGGTCCTGGCCACCACGGATGGTGGGACGAGGCCGAAGGACGTCCCCTATGGTGGGGTGGCGGCGGTGACCGGGGGGGCGTTCCTCAACTACGGGGCCGTCAGGACGAAGGTCCAAGAAGCGAGGAACAAGGCCGCCGACCAGGCTCAGTTCCTGGCCCAGTTGACCAACGAACCGGACGGGTCGGTGACCGACCAGTCGGGCCAGCTGGAGGTCAACTCGGTCACCAACGACGGCAGTTGGACGGTGGCGCCGGGGGCGTCACTTGACTTGGCCTTCCAGTCGCCCGGGTCCGGCTACAACAGCGGGGTGTTCACCAACTCGGGGACGGTGATAAACGAAGGGAGCATCTCGGCCCAGCAAGGGACGTGGGCCCAGGTCGGTGGCCCCGTCAAAGGGAACGCGGTGGTTCTGCAGGACGGCGCCACGCTCATGGACCGCTCGGGAGCGGCCAAGTTCCTCGTCAATCAGGACAGCGCTCAGCTATTCGGGACCGTCCCCGCCGGTCAGACCATCACCGTGGTGGGCGAGCCTTTCAGCTACCAGGGCGATGAGTACTACAGCACCGCTCTCGGGCTGGGCGGCAAGACGCTAATAAACAACGGGGCCATCGTGCTCGAGGCCCAGGGGACCAAGACCACCGGTGGGGCGGCAGAGCTGAGCGACGGCGCCGTCCGCAATAACGGCGCCATCGTGGCCGAGGCGCACAAGACGGCGTGGACGGTCGTTTGGACGGTCGGGCTGACCAACAACCGTTCCGGCACGGTGACCGTCGCCAGCGGCACTACCAACCAAGCGGGCGACGGCTCGGACGCCAACGCGGGGACGATAATGCTGGCACCGGGAGCGGTCTGGTTGCTCCAACAAGGGTCCGCTTTCACCAATCAACGGGGCGGCCGGGTGGTGCCCGAGATCGCCGGGCCTTCGCGATTTGGCCAGTTCCAGGTGGCTTCGCCCTGCTGCAACGGTGCCGGTGCGCTAAACGCGGGCGGGGCCTTACGGCCTGCCCTGGTTGGGGGCTACCAGCCCGTTGCGGGCAAGGAGTTCCCCCTGTTCAGCCTGGTCGGTGGCAAGTTTGTGGGCACGTTCAACAGCGTCCAGAGCCCGTTCACGGCCGACTACGCCCACGAGACCAACACTCCGGCCTTTGTCGGCGTCATCTACAAATCGTCCAAGTTGAAGACAGCCAAGATTTAGCGACGTACTGGCCAAAGCGGGCCGTGTCGTCCCGAATCCCTCGCCGTTTCGTTCGAGCTCGGGCTCTAATCTGGGCACGACGATGACGTGCCCAGATTACCGTTACGGCGCTTGGGTTCTCGGTGCTCACAGCGCTAGCAGGTCGCCTCGAACGATCAGACGGCTCGGCACTTGCCGCCGGCGACAGCCGGTAGGGTCGGCGAAGACGTCTGGCGTCCGGGCGCCAGGGACAGACTTGGCTGTTCGAGGCGTTAGCCGTTGTTCCTCGCGGCCGTCAGCTCGATGCCGATCAAGACGCTCGCCATCCAGATCTGGGTATTCTGCCCCAGCGTTATGGCCGAGGATCCCCGGCCCGGCCGGGGATCCTCGCTTCAGGCGTTAGCGGATGTACAGCTCGCCGGTCTCGTACGCGGTGAACTCGCTGTGCGCCGGCAGGTCAGCCAGGCCGAGCTCCTGGAACGCAGGGAAGAGCTGCTCGGCGGCCCACCGTTCCTGGTGGGCTCGGGACTGCCAGACGGTCACCACGTTCAGGCCGTTGTCGTCCGAGCCGGCCGCCCAGGCGAGCAGGCCGTCGATGTCCTGGGGGGCGTTGTGCTTGGCCGAGACCATGCGGAAGTCTTCGATGGTCCGGCCCTTGGTGGCGGCGATGTGTACGAATGCCATGATTGCTCTACCTTTCCTCATTTGCGCCTCACTTGCGCCTTGTTTGCGCTGGCATCCAGGACGCTAATGGAAAGCCAAGAGCTCGCCATCGGGGAAAGTACTCAGCCGGGTACTCATTCGCGGGACCACGCGGCGACCTGGCTGCGGTTGCTGAAGCGCAGCTTGAGCAGGATGTGCTGGACGTGGTTCTCCGCCGTCCGCTCGGAGACAAACAGGGCCTCGCCAATCTGCTTGTTCGTCAGTCCTCGCGCGACCAGCCGGGCTACCTCGAGCTCCCGAGGGCTCAGCGGCGAGCGGGTCACCCCGAGCCGGGCCCGCAGCTGCTCTATCCGCTCGGTGAACGGCACCATCCCAAGGCGTTCTGCCTCACCCGCTGCGGCGTCCAGCGCCGCCCGCGCCCGGTCCAGGTCGCCCGGCGCCTGACGGCGGGCCAGCGCGGCGGCTAGCTCCACGCGGGCTTGGACGGCGTACCCGCGGGCGCCGTTGGCGTCGCAGATCGAGACGGCTCTCCAGGTCCCTGACCGCCGCGTCCAGGCGCTCGAGCGCCGCAGCCGCCAGCCCGAGCTGCAGCTCCACCGGCCCCATGTAGACCCCGGCGCCCGCGCCGTTCGCGACGTGCCGGCCGCGGAACGGCTCCAACCGCTCGGCGAGGAACTCGATGTCCCCCGTGCGGCCCAGGCCGACGACGACCGCGAGCGCGTGCCCCCAGGCCGCCGTGCGCATGGCCGGTGACGGTGTCCAGGACCGGATCGGCCCCGCCAGCGCATAGGCCTCCTCGGCCCCCGCGCGGTCGCCCTGGTAGAGGCGGATCAGCGCGAAGCTGAGCGCGGGGAAGACGGTCGCGGTGCCGCGGGTGGTGTCCACGGCCTCGGGCCGCAGGTGCTCGGGGATCTGGCCGAACAGCTCGATGAAGCCGGACCGGTCGAGCCCGATGTGCAGGCCGGCCTGGCCCAGGATCACGGCCACCGAGCCGAACGCGGCCGGGTGCCCCATGTCGTTGAACACCTTGAACGACTCGCGGGCCAGCCGCCCCGCCTCGCTGAAGCGCCCGGTCGCCAGCGCGAGGTTCGCCGCGTAGGCCAGGTAGGACCCCCTTGGCTCATGCCGGTGCTGAGGAGCGGGACGTTCTCTCAGGTAGAGCTGAGGCCCGCCTCGGCCTTAGCCAAGATAGCGACGCCAACAGGTAGCCCTGCTGCCCC
>CAYZVQ010000368.1:2436-4843 GCA_964481925.1 uncultured Acidimicrobiaceae bacterium | reverse complement strand
TCGACCGGGCCGTCAAATTGAAACCGGCCATGGACCATTTCCTGCGCCAGGACGCGACCACCGTGGCACCCATAACCCAGAGCCTGGCCGCCATGGCCATGCTGGTGGCACCGTGAAGCGCTACGAGTTTTCTCTGGAGACGGTGCTGCGAGCACGGCGCGCCCAAGAGAGCGTGGCGCGCGCCGACCTGCTGCGGGCCAACATCAACGCGGCCGCAGCCGAAGCAACCGAGGGCCGGCGCCGCCTGCATTACGAGGACGTCATCGCCACCGACGGTCCTTCTTTCATGGTGCGCCGCGAGCTCTCCGAACTGGCCGCCGGGGCGCTGATCGGAGCGCGCGGAGCGTTGGGTGAAGCCCGGGCGGCGGTGACCACGGCCAGGGAGGGCTACGTACAGGCCGCCCGTTCGGTGTCCGTGCTGGAAAAACTGGACGAACGCCAAAGCCAGGAACACGCCATCGCCGTTCAACGTGAAGAAAACAACCTGGTGGACGAGCTGGTCACGAACCGTTACGGGCGTCAGCACAGGCAGGGCGGACCGAGACCGCAGGCCAAGCGGTGACCTATCTCGAAGGCCTTCCGGCCGTACTTTCCCAGGTAAGCCAGATCCAGGCCACTGTGGCCTCCGTCCCGAGCCCTCCGGCCGGTGCCTTCGAGTCGGTCCTCGCCCAGGTATCTTCCGCCTCTCAAATGGTGGGCGGAGCGGCACCCGTCCCGGCCGACCTGCCTGGCGCGGGCGGCGTGGCCGGCGTCCCCAATATGCAGGGGTCGCCCGATCTATCGGACAGCTACGGCTGGCCACTGGAGGAGGGCTCCACCGTGTTCCCGACCGCCTCCCAAATGACAGCGCCCACCGACCAGAGCGCCCCCAAGGTCAAGATATTTGACGAGCGGACCGAGAACCCGGCCACCCCGGGCGCGCCGTACTACGGCGACATGGGCCCGGCGGCGACGACCTCTTCGGCGGCGACGGGCCAGCAGGTCGCGGCGGACGCTCAGAAGTACCTCGGCGTACCCTACCTGTGGGGGGGCACGGACCCCACCCAGGGCGTCGACTGCTCGGGACTGGTCCAGGACGTCTACTCCGAAGTCGGCATCTCCCTGCCTCGCACGTCCCAGGAGCAGGCCACCGTGGGCACGCCCGTCGCCAGCCTCGCCGAAGCTCAACCGGGCGACCTGGTCTTCTTCCCCGGCTCGGACGGCACCGCGGCTTCCCCGGGCCATGTCGGCATTTACATCGGCAACGGCGAGATGATCGACGCTCCTCACACGGGGACGGATGTCAGGGTCGAGCCCGTGGGTGACCCGACCGAGATCCGCCGGGTCATCGGGATGAGCAGCGCAGAGACCGCTACACCGAGCACTACGCAGACCGCTCCACCGAGCGCCACGTACCAGACGTCGGGCGCTGTCGGCGCGCCGGGGACGTCCGGCCCGTCAGACGCGGAGGACACCGACTTCGCCAGTGCCGCCTCCACCTACGGCGTGCCCGAGGACCTCCTGAAGGCGGTGGCCGGCGCCGAGTCCTCCTACCAGCCGGGAGCAGTGAGCGGTGCCGGGGCTGAGGGCCTCATGCAGCTCATGCCGTCCGTGGCCTCCTCCCTCGACGTCAACCCCTTCAACCCGGGCCAGTCGATCTCGGGCGCCGCCCGCCTGTTGTCTTCCTACCACGAGCAGTTCGGTTCGTGGCCCCTGGCGCTGGCAGCTTACAACGCCGGACCGGGCGCCGTGGAGGAGTACTCGGGCATACCGCCCTACTCGCAGACGACGGCATATGTGAGCTCCGTCCTGACCGCCGCCGGGATGGCCGACTGATGCCGCCGATCGCCCCCGTCAAGACGGGCCCGGGCTCTCAGGCCGGCCAAAGCCAGCAACTGCCGGGCTCCAGCGACGCCGCCTTCGCCGGGGTAATGGCCGCCATCGGCATCACCGCCCAGAGCACGTCCGCCCTGACGCCGTCGGCGGGAACACCAAAAAGCTCCCCGGGCGCGGACGGCGCCACCTCGGCGATCAGCGGTAACCCCGGCACACCCTCTTTCAGCGGTACGCGCACCGTGGGACCGGACGACGACGAAAACGCCGACGGCACTCCAGACGAAGGCGGTGCCCAGCGCGCGGCCAGCACAAGCACGGGACGGAGCAGCACGGGCAACGACAGCACGTCCGACGGCAGCAGCACGGCCGGTACGGGCACGGCGGCCAGCGCCACTGCGACCACCGCCACGGCGGCCAGCGGCATGGTGGCCAATGCCACGGCGGCCAATGCCACGGCGGCCAATGCCACGGCAGCCACCGCCACGGCGGCCAGCGGCCCGGTGGTCAGCAGCATGGTGGCCAATGCCACGGCGGCCAGCGCCACGACGGCCAGCGGCATGGTGGCCGGCGCCACGGCGGCCAGCGGCATGGT
>CAYZVQ010000368.1:227-2336 GCA_964481925.1 uncultured Acidimicrobiaceae bacterium | reverse complement strand
ATGGTGGCCGGCGCCACGGCGGCCAGCGGCATGGTGGCCGGCGCCACGACGGCCAGCGGCCTGGTGGCCGGCGCCACGACGGCCAGCGGCATGGTGGCCGGCGGCGCTCCCGGTGCCGGCCGGCCGAACGACAGCGGGCCGGCGCTGGGGCTCTCCCCCGCCGCTGGCAAGGTGGCCGGGCCACCGGCAACAAGCGCGCCCACTTCGGACGCTCAACCAACCGCGATGGGCGTCCCCGTCCCCGGCGCTGTGCCGGCCGGAGACACGAGCGCGGGGTCGCAGCAGGGCAGCGGCGAAGCCCTCGAAACCCTGGCCGGCAGGCTTGGCAACGTGCAGGTGACAATCACCAGTTACCAGGACCGTGCCTCCGGCCCCGTCGGGGCGACCAACCTCGCGAACCAGGCGGACCAAAAGAGCACCGGCGCCGTCCCGTATGGGAGTACCGGCTCAGGAGCGCCAACCTCGAGCACAGCCGCGGGGTCAGCGCCGACGGCGGCTGGGTCCGCCGAGAACGTGCCTGAGGGTCAGCCCGCCGCCTCAGACGGCTCTGGCTCCGGGCCTCAGCTCGGCGAGTTGGGCCTACGCGGCGTGGCAACCGCTCCCGCCGCCGGACTGGCGGCATGGACAGCCAAGAACGAAACCCCGAGTGACGGCGCGGTAAGTGCCAGCCGTGCCAGCGTGCAGGGGCCCGGTCCGCTGGGAGCCCAGTCGGCGGCCACGACTACGGCGACGACCATCACAGGCTCGGTGGCGCCTGGCCATTCCGGGACGTGGTCCGGCCACGACGGCACGTCCAGGCAAGACCAGCCGGACGGGCACGATGACCACGACGGGCCCACCGCAAATCGGACCGACGCCGGGACGGCCTCGGCTTCGTCTTCAACTACGAACGGGACATCCTCCAGCTCCGCTCAGCTCCTCCAGGGCGGGCGTCCCGGCCCGTCGGCCGCGCCAACGGCGGCTACTCCAGGGGCGACAGCAGCGACGGCTCTGTCGGCATCGTCAGGCCTGACAGCGGCGAACCGCTCAGGTACCAGCTCGGGGCTTACCGCCGAGGCATCGCCCGGCGGAGGAACTCTGGACGGGGACAGCGGGCCGGAGCCGGTGGCGAGCCAAATCGTCACCGTCCTGGCGCCCGCCGCTCACCAACCTGACGGCTCCTACCAGGTCACCATCCACCTGCAGCCAGAAGATCTGGGCGCGGTGCACGTGGAGCTCCACCTGGAAGGCTCGACGATCAACGTCTCCCTCCACGCTGACGGCGATGCGACCAGGGACATGCTGCGCCAGAACCTGGACCAGCTCCGCCAGCAGCTCGAAAGCGGCGGGCTCAGCACTGGCCGCTTCGATGTGGGCAGCGGCCCCGCCTCAGACAGCGAGGGCGGCGCCGCCGGGCAAGAACAGGCGTCCGCCCCGCCGGCAGTGCCCGGCTACGAGGGCCAGACGGGCGAAGGTACCACCGGCGGCGACGGGAGGCCGCTTGTCCCTACATCTACCAACACACTTCTTGACATGAGGTTGTGAGGACATATGAGCGATATCTCAGGCACTACCGCAACGACCAGCAAGCCCACAGCCGTGCTCCCCGCCGGGGACACGGCCAGTGCCAGCTCTGCATCCAGCGCCACGAGCGACGGCCTCGGCTCCAACGGGGTCAACGCGGACACTTTCCTGCAATTGCTCGTTGCTCAGATGCAGTACCAGAACCCGGACGACCCCGTCGATTCAACTCAGTTCCTTTCTCAGACGGCGGACTTTGAAGAGGTACAGGAGCTCGGGTCCCTCCAGACGTCGATCGCCAGCCTGGTGAGCTCGCAGCAGGCGGGTGCCGCCACTTCCATGCTCGGCCAACAGGTGACGGGCACCGACCAGGTCGGCAATTCCGTAACAGGGGTCGTCTCGGGGATCCAGCTGACGTCCACCGGCCCATTGCTCAGCGTGGGCAACAGCACCGTGCCCTTTTCATCGGTTACAAGCGTGACCACGCCAGGCAGCACGACCGGTACGGGCACGACCGGTACGGGCACGACCGGTACGGGCACGACCGGCACAACCACGACCGGCACAACCACGACCGGCACAACCACGACCGGCACAACCACGACCGGC
>CAYZVQ010000368.1:0-127 GCA_964481925.1 uncultured Acidimicrobiaceae bacterium | reverse complement strand
ACAGACAGCTCGACCTAGCCAGACCTCAGAGACCTGCAACAAAACAGGACCTACAAAAAGGAGGGCACGACTCGTGCTTCGTTCTCTATACAGCGGAGTTTCCGGCCTGGACGCCAACCAGGAGTTC
>CAYZVQ010000367.1:0-4890 GCA_964481925.1 uncultured Acidimicrobiaceae bacterium | reverse complement strand
CCTCGGCCAACGGCAGGGGGAAAGCCGCAGAGGTGCCGCCCGAACCGAAGGGCAACTGACCCGGGCTCGGGAGCGGCGGCCGAGCCGCGGAGGTGGTGAGCCGCGGAGGTGGTGAGCCGCAGAGGTGGTGAGCCGCAGAGGTGGTGAGCCGCAGAGGTGGTGGGGCGCAGCCACAAGCCACCTCAGGCAGGGCCCTAGCCCACGCTTACTCCGCGGCGCGGCGGGCGATCGCTAGCAGCTCCTTGGTCACCTTGTCGCCGGTGAGCTCGGAGAGGTCCCAAGCGGCCACGCGACCGCTACTGTGCCCTCCGGCCCCACGCCACATATCGCCCTCGTCGACCTGTACCTTTCGCCTCTCGACGTCGGCCTCTAGTTGCAGGTAGGGGTAACGGTCAAGGCGTGGTTCCCCGACGATCTCGCCTTTCAGCGACATCCATAGGGTCACTCGTGGGTTGCGAAAGCGGACCTCGTTACCGGTGTGCTCCTCGACCACTCCGCCGCCGCCGAGCTGTTGGAGCCGGCTGACCACGGCATCCATCGCCGGCCGGACCTCGGCCGCACAGGCCGCGCCGAAGTCCTCCAAGAACTTGTGGCCCGCTTCCAGCCGATCGGCGGTGAGCTCGTCCGAATCGTGGTCCCTTTGGGCCACCGCCGCCAGAACTGGGCCGAAACCGTCTAGTGGGTCGGAAGTTGCTACTTCTTCTTCACCGGGACGGCTAAGGTCAACGGTCCCAGAAGCGGTGGGCGTTGCTGATGGAGATCCCATGTGGGCCTCCCGATCTGCCTGCTTTGGCGTCGGGGCGGGAGTGCCTGGACGTGAGCGAGACCTGTAAAAGCCTATCGTTATATGGGTACCTGGCGGGGCCGGCTCATCAAAGATCTTTTTTGCCGTTCACGTACTTTCTTCGCTTCGGGTGTAACGTCGAAAGCCCGGGCGCAGCGGTGGTAGGATGAGTTCGTTGGCGTTGCTCCGGACCCCGGTAGCGCATGTTCTTTTAGACGTGCCTCAAGGGTGGTGTTGATGCAATGCTTATATGGGTGATCGGGGCCCTCATACCTGTCGGCCTGCTGAGTAGTGTGGTTTTTGCTACAAAAGGCGGGGCCAGACGGCGTGGGTAGCCAGTACCGCCCGTTGCCGCCACCGTCCCAAAAGGTGTACAATTGTGGTGACGCGATAACAGCCCCGGACGTGTTGGGCCAGCCCGCACTGGCTGGGGGCGGTACTCCAGACCCTGGTAGCGACATCACAATGCCTGCGCTAGGAGCGTGCCATGGTCGACGTCGGTTCCTTCTTTGCCGCTGTTCCGCGGTCAACGCGGTTTCGGGTGGGATCTGAGGCCGAGTTCGCATCCTGTGGTCCCGGACGGTGCAAGAGTTCTTCTACAAACCAATGGCGCGTAAGAACTGAGGTGGCGCGAACCCATCGCTCTTGATGCTTGGGCCCGTTGTCCAGAGCTACAGGTGTAGCCGGCTCGTATGACGCGCACGATCATTGCCGAGCGAGTTCTCCGGTGCTCGCAATGTCCTCGCCCTCTGGTGTAGAGCGCAGCAGGGCTCAGCCCTGAGAAAGCTCGACCAGCAGGCTCGAGACCAAAAGAAGACCAAAAGAAAAGGAAAAAGATGACCTACAGACGCCAGGGCCGGCGCAGCCGGCATGCTGTGCCTGGGACGGTGGTACTGGCAACGATCGCCGTCGTGGCCGGTTTCATGGCCTCCACGCTTTCCGCCCCTTCAGCGGGCGCCGCCACTACCACGACCACCACGACCACCACGACCACCACGACAACGACCACCACGCCGACAACGACCACCACGCCGACAACGACCACCACGACTGCCGTGGCCGGCTCTAACTGCGCGGCGCCGGCCAGCGGTAGTGCTCTTGACCGTTCTGGTTGGGTGGCCAGCACCAACGCACCCACCAATAGCGCCGACGCTCCCGCCAACGCTCTGGACGGCAAACTGACGACCCGCTTCAGCACCAACGAAGACCAGGCTTCAGGCTTGTACCTCGAAGTCGACCTAGGCTCGGCGCAGGGCTTCTATGAGTTGCAGATGGCCGTGCCGAACTCAGCGACCGACTACGCCCGGGACTATGACGTGGACGTCTCTGCCAACGGGACGTCTTGGGCCACGGTCGCCAGGTGCACAGGTACGACCACCCCGGAGACGGTGAGCTTCGACGCTCAAAGCGCCCGTTACCTGAAGGTTATCTTGACCTCGGCGGCCACAAAGTGGTGGTCGGTCGACGAGCTCAACCTCTACGGCAAGGCTCCGGCCCCGACTACAACCACTACCACGAAGCCTTCAGTAGCCCGCACCACGGCGTCATTGTGGTCCTCTGCCAACCCCGCATCGGTGGGCCAGGCCGTGACCTATACGGCCAAGGTGCTCCCCGGGCCCGGTGGCGGTACCGTCAACTTCTTCGACAACGGGGCGCCCATAACGGGTTGTGCCAAGGTCGCCGTCAGCGCTCCTACCGGTGAGGCCACGTGTGCGGCCACGTACTTCTCCAGCGGGCGCCGCGGCGTGCAAGCGTTTTTCTCCGGCCAGGGCCTTTTCGGAGCTTCCGGGTCGGCAGTTTATGCCGAAGTCATCGATCTGCCCGCTCCCGGTTACTGGCTCGCCACGGGCAACGGCCAGGTCTTCGGTTCGGGGGCGGCGCCGTCGCTCGGGGGCGTGACGACCTCGGCGGCGAGCGGGGCCGTGGTGGGAATAGCCGCCAGCCCGACGGCCAAAGGGTACTGGGTCGTGACGGCCAACGGCAGCGTTACCGCCGTGGGCGACGCCAGGTTCTACGGCGACCTGCCCGCCCTCAATAAGCACGTCTCGGACGTGGTGGCCATCGCCCCCACCGCCGACGGCCTCGGCTACTACCTCGTAGGCGCCGACGGCGGCTTCTTTACCTTTGGGGACGCCAAGTTCCACGGCTCGCTCCCCGGCATCCACCTCCGCGTGAAAGACGTGGTCGGGATGGTTGCCTCCCCCGGGGGGGACGGTTACCTGTTGGTGGGGTCGGACGGTGGCGTGTTCACCTTCGGGACGACCCATTTTTATGGGTCCCTGCCCGGCCTGGGCAAACATGTGAGCGATGTCCGGGCCATCCTGCCCTCCTCCACCGGCCGGGGCTACATCCTCGTGGGCGCCGACGGCGGCGCCTTCAGCTTCGGTTCGGGAGTGAAGTTCCACGGCTCCCTGCCGGGGGAGAGGATCAGAGTCGCCGACATAGTGGGGATCGCCCTCAGCCCCGACAATGGTGGTTATTTGATGGCCGGCTCTGATGGGCTGGTTTACGGTTTCGGTGACGCCCAAGCCGGGGGCATGCCCGCCGGTGTGGCCGCCAACCTGCCGGTGACGGCGATCGCCGGCACCTGAGCAACCTTGAGCTGAGCAACCTTGAATAGTACATGCGACCGTCCAGGAGACGAGGAGGATGGAATGTCCGAAAATGATGTCCAGGCTAAGTGGAGCGCCGCTCAGTGGCACGGCAAGATGCTCGTGGACTGCGATGGCGACAAGATCGGCAAGCTCCAAGATGTGTACGTCGACGTGGAGACTGACGAGCCGCAGTTCGGCACGGTCAAGGAAGGCTTTATCGGCCGTCACTTGACCTTCGTGCCCCTGGGTGGCATCCACGTCGGTCCTGACGACCTGCAGGTAACGGCGACCAAGGAGCAGGTCCGCGCCGCACCGGACATCGAGATGCATGGCGAGGAGCTCTCCCAGGATGACGAGTCGGCGCTTTACCACCATTTCGAGATGAACTATGCCCCGCCTGCCACCCCGAGCGGGCGCCGTCTCGCCCGCCGTTGACCACCACGAGGTCCAACCGGCTCAACCCCGCCCGGGCGGGGACGGCGTGACGCTGTCCGGCAGCACGCGGCACAACACTGACGCGCCGACGACGGCTCCGTCCCGGCGCCCGCCGAGCCCGTCGGGCCCGTCCCGGCGCCCGTCGGGCCCGCCGGGGCCGCCCGGCGGCCGGCCTCCGGTCAACCTTCCCGGCCGGCCGGCCCGCTGGAAGTCCTGGGTGCTCGGGCTCGGTTGCCTCTTGGCCGTGGTCGTGTTTTTCCACGCAGACGTCAAAGCGGCCCCCACTGTCAACTTCAGCTATACCGGCTTTGTAAACGAAGTGTCGGCCAACAAGGTCTCAACGGCCACGATCACCTCGGCCGGCGCCGTCAGCGGCAAGCTCGTCAAGGGCGAGGCCTACACCTCGCAAATCCCCATTGCCCTCGACGACACCGCTCTGACCCCGCTCCTACTCGACCACAAGGTCCAGGTGACCGGCACCAACTCGAGCACGACATCGGTCCTGGGCCTGATCGAGGACCTGTTGCCGTTCGTTCTCATTTTCGGTGCCTTGATCTGGTTCTACCGTCGCAGCCGCAAGCAGATGGGCGGAGGGCTCGGCGGCATCATGGGTATAGGGCGGTCCAAGGCCAAGGTGTACGACGAGGACAGGCCGACGACGCGTTTTGCCGACATCGCCGGCTACGAAGGGTCCAAGGCCGAGGTTATGGAGGTTGTGGACTTCCTCAAATACCCCCAGCGTTATGCCGCGGCGGGAGCGGTCGGCCCCAAGGGGGTGCTCATGGTCGGTCCGCCTGGTACCGGCAAGACGCTCATGGCGAGGGCTGTCGCCGGCGAGGCGGGCGTGCCATTTTTCGCCCTGTCCGGGTCGAGCTTCGTCGAGATGTTCGTCGGCGTCGGCGCATCGAGAGTGCGGGATCTCTTTGCCGACGCGCGCAAGCGCTCCCCAGCCATCATCTTCATCGACGAGATCGACGCCATCGGGGGCCGGCGAGGCCCGGGGGGTTTCGGGTCCAACGACGAGCGCGAACAGACGCTCAACCAGTTGCTCTCGGACATGGACGGCTTCGAGCCCGG